>NZ_JBMVEP010000002.1:0-517022 GCF_049543375.1 Methylobacterium sp. NPDC097929
CCCGCATCCGACATCGCGATCACCCACGTCTATCGCCGTGGCATGCAAAGCCGCGAACACCCGCTGCGTTCCCTCAACCTGCCAAAGTAGTGCTAGGCGCGCTGCTGCAGGTGCGCTCGACCCCGGGCGGTGTGGTGCAGCTCGGGCACGGCCCGCACGGCGAGCGGGTCGCGCTCACGCACGACGCCTGCGGTCGGGTGATCGAGCGGCGGGTCGAGCGCAAGGGCTTCCGGCCCAGGACCTGGCGCTACGGCTGGGACGTGCAGGACCGCCTCGTGCGGTGCGTGACGCCGGAGGGTTCGGTCTGGCACTACCGCTACGACGCGTTCGGTCGGCGCCTGAGCAAGGTGCGGGAGTTCTCGCAGGCCGAGCGGGCTTGGGTGCGGGCAAAGCATCCGGGGCTGCTGCCGGCCTCGCAGCGGGACGGGACGGTTCTGTGGACGTGGCCGCAGGCGCCGGGGGGGCATGCGGCGCACGATCCGCGTGCTCCGGTGGTGGGGGTGCACTTCCTGTGGGACGGGGACGTGGTGGCGGAGGAGGCGCCGCTTCGCCTGGACGGGACGGTGGAATGGGAAGCGGCGACGCGCTGGCACTACGAGCCGGAGAGCTTCGTGCCGGTGGCCAAGCAGGAGCCGGACGGTCGGCTCGCCTGGATCGTGACGGACCATCTGGGCACGCCGCGGGAGATGTTCGACGAGGCGGGCGGCCTGCGCTGGGCGGTGTCGCTGACGACCTGGGGCGTGGTGCGGCGGGTGATCGTGCCGCCGGAGCCGGCCAACGACGAGGGGCGGCCAGCGCTATATCCACGGCCTCGCACGAGCGGTAACCTCGCGCTCAGATCGGAACCGGATGCGGCGGCTTACGACTGACTGATCCGGTTTCAGGGACAGTGGTCTGATGGAGAGACGGAACTATATTACAATCGGCGTCGGCATTATGAGTCATTTTCGGGACAGTAATTGTCCCCTGACCCTATTGGATTGGAGGGGGGGAACGGCCACAAGGTTATGTGCAAAATCCAACGGTGTGGACCGACCCGCTTGGCTGGGCCCAGCGGCAAATCAAGTTGTTCGTGAAATCAATGCAAATCCGAACCTCGCTAAAGATTTTATGACAGAAGGAAGCTATAGGCATCTTGTGGTCCGCAGTCGTTTGGCTCAAGCAAGTTATGGCAAGGCGATCGAGAGGCGAGCTGCTCAAATATTAAGAGACGATCAAGGTCTAGAGGCTGTTATGGACCTGTCGGCTGTGAGGCTCAGATGATAGGCGATGACCCTGTCCCGGAAAGCCTACCCGTCCGATGTATCCGACGACGAATGGGCGTTGGTCGCCCTGTATCTGACGCTGGTGCGCGAGGATGCCGGTCAGCGCTCGCACCCGTTGCGGGAGGTGTTCAACGGGTTGCGCTACGTGGTGAAGACCGGCGCCCCGTGGCGCTGGATGCCCCACGACCTGCCGCCGTGGGCAGCCGTCTACCAGCAGGCGCAACGCTGGCTGTCGGCGGGTTGCTTCGAGCAACTAGCCGAGGATCTTCGCGCCGTGCTGCGTCTGGCGGCCGGGCGCAAGGCCGAGCCGTCGGCTGCCATCCTCGACAGCCGGACGCTGCGGGCGACGCCCGAGAGCGGCGCGCGGGCCGGCTACGACGGAGCCAAGCGAAAGCAGGGCTCGAAGCTGCACATGGTGGTCGACACGCTCGGCCATCTTCTGGCCCTGCACGTCACGCCGGCCAACGCCGATGACCGTGCCCAGGTCGAGCGTCTGGCCAAGGCCGTGCAGGCAGCCACTGACGACAGCGTCGAAGTCGCCTTCGTCGATCAGGGCTACACCGGCGAGAAGCCAGCCACGGCCGCGCGCCGGCACGGCATCGAACTGGAGGTGGTGAAGCTGCCTGAGGTCAAGCGCGGCTTCGTGCTGCTGCCCCGGCGCTGGGTCGTCGAGCGCTCCTTCGCCTGGGCCACCCGCTTCCGCCGGCTCATTAAAGACTACGAGCGCTACGCCAGCACGCTGGCAGACCTGCACATCGTCGCCTTCGTCTGCCTCATGCTCAAAAAGGCCACTCTACTCGCGGCCGGTTCATAACAGCCTTAAGGCGCCCGGCGGCGAATCCCCCCTCTCCGCCAAGTCTCGCCGACACCCCGAAAGACCGAGTTTGACCGATCGGCCATTACCGCCGAGCGTGTCACCGCGCCGTTGTGAACGGCGTCGGGAAACTCGCGAAAAGCATCGTTCGTGGCGTGCTGTGTCTGGCCGGCGCAGGGTAGGGCAGGGCAGGGCAGGGCAGACATCTACTCTCCGATACAGTGCAAATCAAAATCAAAGCGGATCATCACGCGGCTTGAGCCTTTCGCTACAACGCACCTTGTCTGCACTGAAAAATCGATTATTGCCCGCCTATTTTTTAAATAAATAATCATCTTATATTAATGCCGATGCATAGCAAAGCCAAAAAATAACATAAGCTGTTGCGTGAGTACAACGTATAATCAACATCTCAGAATCAGTATTGAAAGGAGCAAGAAAACAGTTTTCCCTCCGATTTCTGTCCGAAGAAGTTTTCAGACAGTTTCGCTTGGGGGAGCACATGACTTACGCGCAATTTCCGGCCGGATTCAGCTACCAGCTGCAAAACTCGGGACAGTTTGCGAATGGATCCGACGTTCGCGTTGGCGACACGCAATCTTTCGCGGTTCAGATTACCGGCACCCAGCTCGCCAACTCCCTCAATGTTTCTCCCACCTCCACGGTGTTTGTGAGCTCACCCGATCCTGCGGCCGATGCCAGACCGGGCGCGGTCATTCTTGCCAGCGGCTTCGGCCCACCGTTGACCGGCGTGCAAACCGGCTACCAGACCGGCGACGCGATCACGATCGCGCTCGATCCGAACCAGTCTCTGAGCGGAACTCTCGTGATTTCAACGAGTGCCGTAACGCCGGGACAACAGTTTTCGCTGCCGAACAACTCACCACAAACCTTCTCCAATCTGCAGCAGGCGCCCTGCTTCGTGACGGGCACCCTGATCCGCACGACCCGCGGCGACGTGGCGGTCGAGGATCTGCAGGTCGGTGACCGCGCCGTCACGGCATCCGGCGCCCTGCGGCCTATCACCTGGATCGGGCATCGCGAGATATCTGCCGGCGATGCCTCCCTGCCTTTCAGCCAGCAGCCGGTCCGTGTTCGCGCCGGTGCCTTCGGCCACGACCTGCCGGCCCGCGACCTCTTCCTCTCACCGGGTCACCCGGTGCTGGTCGGAGCCGATGCCGACAACGAGGGCGGCGCGCTGGTGCCCGTGATGTGCCTCATCAACGGCACCACGATCACCCGCGAGCCGGTCGCCAGCGTCACCTACTGGCACATCGAACTCGACGCCCACGATATCTTGCTCGCCGAAGGCCTTCCGGCGGAGAGTTACATCGACGGCGGCGACCGGACCTTCTTCTCGGATGCCTCCGACCACGCCCTGCACAACCCGGACTTCGTCGCGCCGGGCTGGGACGGCCGCTGCCGCCCGGTGGCGGTGGACGGTCCGCTCGTCGAGGCCGAGCGCCTGCGGCTGGATGCCGTGTTCGCTGGTTCGCTGAGCGCACAGTGCGGATGGGATTCGGCCGCCTGGACCGCGTCCTGAAAGCGAGGAACGCGAGACATCGAAGCGCCCCGCTCGAATGCCGGGGCCCAAAAACTCCGGAGGGACCACTCCCAGGCTTCAGGCGTTTCTGAAGGAGCATAACTGGGGGAAGCGGAACGATGCTCGATCCCGACATCTATGCCAGCCTGTTGCGGCAGGCCGGGACGGTGGCGGACCCCCTACGGGCGGTGATCGCCGGTCTTGGACGGATCGAGATCGCCCCGCCGATCAATGCCAGCGTGGCCGAGCGCCTGTTCGTCGAGGTCGTCAACCAGCAGCTCTCGACCAAAGCGGCCCTCGCGATCTGGACCCGGATTGAGGCCGCGGCCGCGTCCCAGGGCGTCGCGACGCCTGAGCTGTTCGTGCCGGGTTTCGAGACGCTGCTGCGGGGCTGCGGCGTCTCGGGGAACAAGGTGCGGGCCCTTTGCGCGATTCGCGAGGCGGAGCGCGCCGGCCTGCTCGGCGCGGAACTGGCCGAGTTGCCGCAGGCGGAGCGCGCCGAGCGGCTCTGCCGGATTCGCGGCGTCGGACCGTGGACGGCCGACATGGTCGGCATTTTTCACTTCCTCGATCCGGATATCTGGCCGGCGGGCGACGTCGCCGCGGTCGGCGTGCTGCGCCGGCTCACCGGCATCGCGGACACCGCCGCGGTCGCCGCAGGCTTCGCGCCTCACCGCTCGATCCTCGCACGCTACATGTGGCGCAGCCGGGACGCCGTCGCCGCGGCCGCATGAGGCCGTCAGCGGCCCGCCTCGAAGAAGGGGCGGAAATTCTCGAGCCAGCCACGCAGCCAGACCTCCGCGGCCTGCTTGGCGCCGTCGGCATCCTGAGCGTGGCCCCAGATGTCCTCGGCGAGCGGGCTCCACCAGGTCCAGAGCCGGTTCGAACCATCGTACTCGATGGTCGCGACCGCCACGGCACCGACTTGGCCGGTGTAGCGCGCCAGGGGCACCTCTGAGATCCCGCCCTGGGTCCAGATGATCGTATCCGTCGACATGCCATCCCAACGCGTATGCCGTCGCCCGCGTTCGCGCACACGCTCGATTCGATGCCCCGAGGAGCGAAATCGCCGCGTTCCTGCACAGCGGCACGTGCGGTCCGGACTTGACGAGATCGAACGCATCCGTCATGCGCGCGTTGTCCGTCCATCGCCGCCGTGCGTCCGATGTCCGGCTCCACAGGATCTTTCTACCCCCATGCCCGACGACAGTAGTCGATCGACCACGCCGCCTTCGGCCTCCCGCGTGCTCTGCGCCTGATCGTCTGATCCGGCTCACCCGCGACCGGCCTTCGGCGGCTGGTCCGACAAGAGGTGAGCCATGACTGACTCCAACGTCATTTCCCGGCGTGCCCGCGCCCGTGCGGCGAAGTCCGGCCGCAACGGCAGCGTGGTGCTCGTCGTCGCCCTGATGATGGCACTGGTCTTCGTCCCCGTGCTGGCCCTCCACGCGGCGGCGCTTGCCGGTGCCGTGACCGGCGACGAGGTACGGCCCGACGAGGTCGCCACCGTGAGCCACAAGAAGGTGCCGGGTTAAAGCGCCATCCCGGAGCGATGGCGAATGCTTTCGCGGCTGGACTGCGACCGACGAAGAAAAGGGGGCGCCGCCGGACGCTCCCTTTTCGTTTCTCCCCTGGGTGGCTCAGGCCGCCCGCACGGTGGCGAGGAAGCGCGCGACCTCGGCCCGCAATTGCTCGGATTGCCGCGACAGCTCGGATGCGGACGCCAGCACCTGCGTTGCGGCGGCACCGGTCTCCTCGGAGGCTTGCGCGACCCCGGCGATGTTGCCGGTGACCTCGCCCGCGCCCAGGGCCGCCTGCGCCACGTTGCGCACGATCTCCTGGGTGGCCGCGCCCTGCTCCTCCACCGCGGCGGCGATCGTCGTCGTCACCGCGTTGATGTCGCGGATGCGCCCCGTGATGCCGCCGATGGCCGTCACCGTTTGATCGGTGGCGTCCTGGATCTGGGCGATCTGCCCGGAGATCTCTCCCGTGGCCCGCGCGGTCTGCGCCGCGAGTTCCTTCACCTCGCTCGCCACGACGGCAAAGCCGCGGCCGGCCTCGCCGGCCCGTGCAGCCTCGATGGTCGCGTTCAGGGCGAGCAGGTTGGTCTGGCTCGCGATGTTGGCGATGAGGTTCACCACGTCGCCGATCCGGGCGGCGGCCTGGGCCAGCTCATGGACGAGGACGGCGCTGCGATCCGCCTCGCCGACCGCGACCTGAGCCATGTTCGCCGAGGTGCCGACCTGACGGCCGATTTCGTGGACCGAGGCGCCGAGTTCCTCCGCGGCGGCAGCGACGGTGTTGACGTTGGAGGCGGCCTCCTCCGCCGCCGCGGCGACGGTGGTGGACTGGCTCGCGGTCTGCGTGGCGGTCACCGTCATGGTCTGCGCGGTGGCCTGCAGCTCGGTTGCGGACGAAGAGACCATCCCGACGACGCCGCCGACCGCGCGCTCGAAGCCGTCGGCGAGTTCCAGCATGGTGCGGCGGCGCTCGACGGCAGCGGCTTCGTCGGCCACCCGATTGAGTTCCGCCTGCTCGGCCGTCTTGCGGGCCACCAGCACCTTGATGCCCTCCACCGCGCGGGCGACGGCGCCGATCTCGTCGCCGCGGCGCGCCTCGGCGATGTCCGTCTCGGTCTCGCCCTGCGCCATCCGCTCGAGGACCCGCACGAGCCGGCCCATGGGACGCGCGACCCCGGCGACGGCGATCAGCCCGAGCAGGCCGAAGGCGACGAGCAGGCCGGCCGCGGCGATACCGGTGAGCGCCATGGCAGCGGACTTGCCGACCTCGCTGGCCTGCTGCTTGGCCTGATCGAGTTCGCGCATGTTGGACGCGATCCGCGCCTGGATCGCCTCGATGGCCTTGATCCGGACCGGCCTGACCTCGTCGTAGGAGACCTTGACCGCCTGCTCCTTCAGCCCCTTCATTCCCAGGGCGATCGAGCGCTCCAGCGTCGTGACGAAGAGCGAGATCGACGCTTTGACTCCCTCCAGCTCCGTCCGGCGCGCGTCCGCCTCCGCCAGGGCGATCAGCCTGTCGATGCCGGCCAAGGCCCGCCCGCGCGCATCCTCGAAACGCCCGTGCTGGGTCGAGAGGATCGATGCGTCGCTTTCCAGAATGATGTTCTTCTCGCTGATGACGGCCTCGTCGATCGCGAGCGCGGTCTGCAGGGCGGTGATGACGCGGGCGGCCCGCACGTCCACGACCTGCTGCGTCGTCCGCTCCAGCTGATCGAGCTTGTCGCGGGCCAAGACGATGATGCCGGCCGAGACCCCTGCAATCAGCACCGCCGGGATGGCGAGTTTACCGAGGAGCTTGAGATGAGTGCACCAGCGCATCTACCGCGTCACGGGGACTGTATCGAAGCATCCGCGAGCCGCCCCGGCCACATCGGATCACGATCTTGTGAGTTCATGACCGTTAACAAGACCCAACCCTGAGCAACGATTTTGATCCAGATCAAAATATATCATTTGACATTATTATCGATAGGACAGACTTCTTGAAAATCCAGACAAATTTCATCGTCCGTGACACTGACTTATTTCAATATTACCGCAATCAAAGTTCGGCTGCGCGCGGGGGGACGGGCACTGCCCACCCGAAGCGGGTCTGCCGTGAGGCCGCTCCGCTTTCACTCGTGGCGCCCTTGGCGTAAGGCCGCGTACATCCTTTCGCCCCCCCCTCTCAGACCATCATCCAGGCATCGCGGACGCATGATTCGCCTCGACAAGATCGGCAAGCAGAACGGCCGGCAGATCGTCTTCATCGAGGCGTCCGCCGCTCTGCAGAAGGGCGAGAAGGCCGGCCTCGTCGGGCCGAACGGCGCCGGCAAGACCACCTTGTTCCGCATGATGACCGGCCAGGAGCAGCCGGACGAGGGGCAGGTCTCGGCTGAGCGCGGCATCACCATCGGCTATTTCAGCCAGGATGTCGGCGAGATGCGCGGGCGCTCCGTCGTGGCGGAAGTCATGGACGGTGCCGGTCCGGTCAGCGCCGTGGCCGCGGAATTGAAGGAACTCGAAGGCGCGCTCGCCGACCCCGAGCGGGCCGACGAGATGGAGGCGCTGGTCGAGCGCTACGGCGAGGTGCAGGCCCGCTTCGAGGAGCTCGACGGCTACGCGCTCGAGGGCCGGGCCTACGAGGTGCTGGCCGGGCTCGGCTTCTCCCAGGAGATGATGGAGAACGATGTCGGCCGGCTCTCCGGCGGCTGGAAGATGCGTGTCGCACTCGCGCGCATCCTGCTCATGCGCCCCGACGTGATGCTGCTGGACGAGCCGAGCAACCACCTCGACCTGGAGAGCCTGATCTGGCTCGAATCCTTCCTCAAGGGCTATGACGGCGCGCTGCTGATGACCTCGCACGACCGCGAGTTCATGAACCGCATCGTCTCCAAGGTCATCGAGATCGACGGCGGCACGCTCACCACCTATTCGGGCGATTACGGCTTCTACGAGCAGCAGCGGGCGCTCAACGAGCAGCAGCAGCAGGCGCAGTTCGAGCGCCAGCAGGCGATGCTCGCCAAGGAGATCAAGTTCATCGAGCGCTTCAAGGCGCGCGCCAGCCACGCCGCGCAGGTGCAGAGCCGGGTGAAGAAGCTCGACAAGATCGAGCGGGTCGAGCCGCCCCGCCGCCGCCAGACCGTCGCCTTCGAGTTCCAGCCCGCGCCGCGCTCGGGCGACGACGTCGCGATGCTCAAGGGCGTCCACAAGAGCTACGGCAGCCGCATCATCTACGAGGGGTTCGACTTCTCGATCCGCCGCAAGGAGCGCTGGTGCGTCATGGGCGTGAACGGCGCCGGCAAGTCGACGCTCCTGAAGCTCGTCACCGGCACCGCGCAGCCCGATTCCGGCTCGGTGACCGTCGGGGGCAGCGTCAAGCTCGGCTACTTCGCCCAGCACGCGATGGACCTGCTCGACGGCGACCTGACGATCTTCGAGGATCTGGAGAGCACCTTCCCGCAGGCGGGGCAGGGCTCGCTGCGGGCGCTGGCCGGCTGCTTCGGCTTCTCCGGCGACGACGTGGAGAAGCCCTGCCGCGTGCTGTCGGGCGGCGAGAAGGCACGCCTCGTCATGGCCAAGATGCTCTACGACCCGCCGAACTTCCTCGTGCTCGACGAGCCCACCAACCACCTCGACATCGCCACCAAGGAGATGCTGATCGCCGCGCTCGCCTCCTACGAGGGCACGATGCTGTTCGTCTCCCACGACCGGCACTTCCTCGCGGCCTTGTCGAACCGGCTGCTCGAACTGACCGGGGACGGCGTGCGCCTCTACGGCGGCGGCTACTCGGAATACGTGGCGAGCACCGGCCAGGAAGCGCCGGGCCTGCGGGCTTGAGCGGAACTCAAGGGTCGAGAGCGAGATCGTCGTAGCGGGCGACGAGGTCTGCGGGCGCCACGGTCCGCCACGCCGTCAGCAGGGCGAGGCGCAAAACCGCCTCGTCCGCCGCGTCGAGTTCGAGGCTGGTCCAGCCCCGCTTGCCCCAGGCGCCCGGCACCGGCTCGAAGGCATCCGGTTCGTCCTCCAGGAAGCGCGCCTGATCGTCGGGCGTCAGCTTGACGACGACGCGCGCCTCGTCGGTCCAGAGCGTGGCGTAGATCCGCCCGCCGACCCGGAAGTCGGGGTGGCCCTGATGGGCCCCCTCGACCGTCTCCGGCAGCAGGAGCGCGAGGGCGCGCACGTCCTCGGGTCGGCACGTCACGGCTTTCGGTCTCAGGCCCGGCTCGTCGGCGGCTGCCACGCGCTGCCGGGATGCTCGCGCACGTCCCCGGTGCGGGTGCCGGTATCGGCGTCGCTGACCCATTCGCCGGGCTCGGCGATCTCGACCACCTCGTCTTCCGGGTAGGCCGCCTCGACGAACAGGCGCGCCTCGCCCTCGGCCGCCGCCCGCACGGTCACGAGCGGACGCGCGCCGGCTGGCCCGCGCACATGGGCGATGAAGAGCTTCGTCATGTCCTGTTCCTCCGTCACGATCGCAGCCGGGACAACGCGCTCGGAGGAAAGGGGATCACCGGCACCGGTGACCGGGGTTGCGGACCGGATCGTCAGAAGCGGTAGCCGAGACCAGCCCCGATCATCAACATGTCGAGCCGCACCGTCGCGCCGACCGGTCCGACGCGGGAGACCTGCGTCGGCAGGAAGACCTGCTTGACGTCCATGTTGGCGTACCAGCGGCCGCCGAGATGGTAGTCGAACCCGGCCTGGATCATCGGCCCGAGCTGCGGGTCGGCCTTCATGGCGGTGACGAAGGGCTTGGCCGGTTCGTAGGCCAGCGGGTGGGTGTAGCCGACCCCCGCACCGAGATACGGGTTGAAGGCGTGGTGCGGCAGGAAGTGGAACTGGATCGCCCCCGTCGCGGACGCGCTCCAGGTCGTGCCGATCGGCAGGTTGCCGACGATCGAGCCGCGGATCGAGGTGCGAGTCGGGACGACCCCGCCCTGCACGGCGAGCGCGAAGTGATCGCTGAGAAAGTAGGTGACGTCGAGATCCGGCAGTGCTCGCGCCGGCGTCGAGACCCGACCGCCGACCAGCTCGATCCGGGAGAACTGATTGACGGGGATCGAACCGATGACGCGGGCCCGCACGAGGAGGCTCCCCGCCGTCAGCCCCCCCTCGGGCGCCGGCGTCGCGGGCAGATCCGCCGCCCGGCCGGGCGAGGATAGCGCCAGGGCCGCGAGCGCAAGCCCGGTCCGGCGGCCGCGTGACATCGCGCCGGCGCGCGAACGATCGCAGACATGATTTCTTTGCGTCGATCTTCTGGGCACGGCTCGGTCACGCTTCTCGGATGGCAATTGCAGTCGCGATCGGTTGGGACGGCTCGATGGGCGAGACCGGGATCCGGGTCGCCCCGGCGGCGGCCGGCGGTGGGGCCGGCGGCGGTTCCAGGCGCACCTGATTCCGGCCGCCGTTCTTGGCCGCGTAGAGCGCCGCGTCGGCGCGGGCCACGGCGGCATCGATCTGCACCTCGCTGGCCGTCCCGACCGACGCGCCGACGCTCGCCGTCACCGCGATGGAGGTGCCCCCGAGCAGGATCGGCTGCCCGGCGACCGCCGCGCGCAGGCGTTCGGCGACGAGGACCGCCTGCGCGTCGTCGGTTCGATCCAACACCACGAGAAACTCCTCGCCGCCCCAGCGGGCGATGAGATCGTCCTTGCGCATCACGCTGCGCAGCCGCTCGGCGACGCCGACGAGGACGGCATCGCCTCCCTCGTGGCCGTGGGTGTCGTTGATCGACTTGAAGCGATCGATGTCGGCCAGAAGCACCGCGCAGCCCGCGGTTCCGGCCCTGCCCGCCGCGCGTCGGCTCATCGCCGCGCGGAGGCCGCGACGGTTCGCCAGACCGGTGAGCGGGTCGGTCTCGGCCAAGAGGCTGAGCCGCAGATGCGCGCGCTCGCCCACCATGGCGAGGTAGCCGACCTGGATGAAGACACCGCACCATTGGTCGAACAGCAGGGAGTAGACCCCGCTTTCCGGCGAAGCGAGGTGCTCGCTCGCGAAGTGGATGACGGCGATCGACAGGATGAAGGCCGAGAAGTAACCGAGAAATCCCAGGAGGACGATGTATTGCGTCCACAAGCGCGACTGCGCCGGCGTCTTCAGGATTTCGAGGATGCACAGGCCCGTGCTCACGGCGATCAGAACGAACACCGTGGTGAGACTCCACGGCGTCGCGATGCCGGCCTGCAACGAGAGCCCGTAGAGGATGCCCGGGCCGAGGGCCAGGGCGATGGCCGGCGGAACCGAGGCTGGCCGTTCGTAGAACAGCCGCAAACCGATCCACGACGCCGAGAGGCTGGCTCCGTAAAGGGCGTAGACGACGGCCCCCTTGAGCGGATGGAGCGGGATCGTCGAGGGATCGCCCAGCATGATGAAGGAGGCGATCAGCGAGCAACCGAGCGCGCTGGCCCAAATGCCGAAATAGAGCTCGCTCGGATGCCGTGAGAGCGTCACCAGAAAGACGACGATGAAGGCAAGGCGGCTACTGATGCTCGCCACCTGCAGCGTGCTGAAATCCAACATGAATGGTCAGGCCCCCCGGTCGAGGCGTGCGGAATGAGCGTGTGGCATCGTCAATACGGACGACCGAGGCCGGAGAAGATCAGCGCCAGCCGCCCCGGTCGCGCAGCCGTCGCAGCCGGATCAAGCCTTTCTGGTGTGAGTCCAGCACGGGGTTCGGCCGAGAGTTCCTTTGGTCGCGCGTGTCTTCCAAGTCTGCGGCCGGGCCGAAGAGACCGATCCGAACGGGTTCGGACGACCGCCATTCATTTTTGCAAGGGAGGTGAAAGCCGGAGATTGATTGGCTTAGTATTTATCTCTTCGAACGACGATTGAACAACGATCGTCCCTCACCGTCACGATGGACGCTATTCCAGGCGATCTAACAAAAAGTTATCATTTGAAATAAACCTGAACCGGTCGCATCCCGATTCCGTGTCCGGCAGGCTCGCCCGCGAGGAAGCCCCATGCCGCACAGCCAGCGCACGTGGCCGGCCGTCGATCGGCCGACGTTGAGATGAAAAAATGGAAACGATGCGTTTTGCTCGTTTCCATTCCAAAACAGATCGAGCCGACGCATCCTGTTGCCCGTCGACCCGAGTCTCCGGGTCGCGCTAAACCGACGAGCGCAGAACCGACCATCGCGGTCGGTCCCGCTCAAGCGAGGGAGCAGAAGCATGAGCTGGCACGGTGCCGACGACCCGATTGCGGGCGATACGTTCAGCTGCGATGCGATCAAGACCCTGATCGTGCCCCGCTCGCGGGATCTCGGCTCCTTTGCCGTGCGCCGGGCCCTTCCCTCGGCCGAGTGCCGGATGGTCGGGCCGTTCATCTTCTTCGATCAGATGGGTCCGTCCGAATTCCTGCTCGGGCAGGGCATGGACGTGCGACCCCACCCGCATATCGGGCTGGCGACGGTGACCTACCTCTTCGACGGCGAGATCATGCACCAGGACAGCCTCGGCACAGAGCTGCCGATCCGCCCGGGCGAACTCAACTGGATGACGGCGGGCCGCGGCATCACCCATTCCGAACGCACCGGCACCGACCTGCGCCAGACCGGCTCCCGGCTGTTCGGCATCCAGAGTTGGGTCGCGCTGAATGCGCGGGACGAGGAGAACGCGCCGGCCTTCGAGCATTACGATGCCGCGGCCCTGCCGGTGCTGACGGGGGAGGGCAAGACCGTCCGTCTGATCGCGGGCGAGGCCTTCGGAGCCCGCTCGCCCGTGCGCACCTCGAGCCCGATGGTCTACGCGGACGTGGCGCTGGAGGCGGGCGCCGTCCTGCCTCTCGATCCGACCTACGACGAGCGGGCGATCTACACCGTCTCCGGCGCGATCGAGATCGCGGGCGACGGCTTCGGCCCCGGCCAGTTGCTGGTCTTCCGGCCCGGCGACCGGATCAGCGTGCGCGCGACGGAAGGCGCGCGCTTCATGGTGCTGGGGGGCGAGCCGATGGATGGACCGCGCCACCTCTGGTGGAACTTCGTCTCGTCGCGGCCGGAGCGGATCGAGCAGGCCAAGGAGGATTGGCGCCAGGGCCGGTTCGACACCGTGCCGAACGACGCGGAGTTCATTCCGCTGCCCGAAGCCCCGCCGCCTGTGCGCTACCCCTGAGCCCCAGCGCGGGGCGCCCCCGCCGCCCGCAAAGCCCTCTCGCCGCCCACGGGCGGCGCTCTTCCGAAAGATCGAGGCTTGAAGACGCCATGGCTGCCGAAGCATCCGGAGCGGCGAGCGAGCTCGTCCAGGTCGTATCGTTGCTCGCCGCGGGCGTGATCGCGGTTCCGCTGTTCAAGCGGCTCGGACTCGGCTCGGTGCTCGGTTACCTCCTGGCGGGTCTGGTGATCGGTCCCTTCGGCCTCGGCCTGTTCACCGACGCGCACGCGATCCTGCACGTCGCCGAACTCGGCGTCGTGATGTTCCTCTTCATCATCGGGCTGGAGATGGAGCCGTCCCGGCTCTGGGGGATGCGCCGCGAGATCTTCGGCCTCGGCCTCGCGCAGGTCGGCGCCTGCATCGCCGCGCTCACCCTGGTCGGCGTCGGCCTCGGCTTCTCGGTGACCGTGGCCTTCGTGGCCGGCACCGGCTTCGTGCTGACCTCGACGGCGATCGTGATGCAGCTGCTGGAGGAGCGCGGCTCGCTCTCCCGGCCGAAGGGCCAGAGGATCGTCGCGATCCTGCTTCTGGAGGATCTCGCGATCGTGCCGCTGCTGGCGGTGGTCACGCTGCTCGCGCCGGGCGGGGCGGGGGCCAGCGGCATGGAGCGCGTCTACGCCATCGGCATCGCGCTCGGCTCCGTCGCGGCACTGGTGGCGGCCGGGCGCTGGCTCCTCAACCCGCTGTTCCGCCTGCTCGCCGCCGCGAAGGCCCGCGAGGTGATGACGGCCGCCGCCCTGCTGGTCGTGCTCGGCTCCGCGCTCGCGATGCAGCTCGGCGGCCTCTCCATGGCGATGGGCGCCTTCCTGGCCGGCGTGCTGCTCTCTGAATCGAGCTTCCGGCATCAGCTCGAAGCGGATGTCGAGCCCTTCCGCGGCATCCTGCTCGGCCTGTTCTTCCTCGGCGTCGGCATGTCGCTCGACCTCGCGGTCATCGCCGCGAATTGGGGCCTGATCCTCCTCTCCGTGGCCGCCTACATGGTGGTGAAGAGTGTCGTGATCTACGGGATCGCCCGGATCCTGCGGGCCACCCATGCGGAGTCCCTGGAGCGCGCCGCGCTGATGGCGCAGGGCGGCGAATTCGCCTTCGTGCTCTACGCCGCCGCGGCAAGCGTCGGCATCATCGACGGCACCACCAATGCCGTCCTGACGGCGACGGTGATCCTGTCCATGGCGGTGACGCCGCTCGCCGTGATCCTGTTCGACCGGCTCGGCCCGAAGGCAACGGTCTCGATGGACGGCGTCGAGCTGGCCGAGAACCTTGCCGGCAGCGCCCTGATCGTCGGCTTCGGCCGGTTCGGGCAGATCGTCAGCCAGCCGCTGATCTCGCGCGGCTGCTCCGTCTCCATCATCGACACCAACGCCGAGAACATCCGTCTCGCCGAATCCTTCGGCTTCAAGGTCTATTACGGGGATGGCACCCGGCTCGACATCCTGCGCTCGGCCGGCGCCGAGACCGCCCGCGCGATCCTGATCTGCGTCGACGAGCCGGAGACGGCCAAGCGCATCGCCGAGATCGCCCGCGCGGAATTCCCGCTCGTCCCCGTCCTCGCTCGCGCCCGCGACCGCGAACACGCCGTCGAGCTGATCCATGCTGGCGTCGCCTACCAGATCCGCGAGACCGTCGAGTCGGCCTTCGCCTTCGGCGAACAGGCGCTCCTCACGATCGGGGACGATCCGGAGGCCGCCAGCGACGTCATGGCCGAAGTGCGCCGCCGCGACGCCGAGCGCCTCGAACTGGAGACCGCGGGCGGCATCTATGCCGGGCGCGACCTGATCCGGGGCAATCTCTCGCTTCCGGCCCGCGAGGTCGGCTGAGGGCGAGCCGTTCGCCGGGTCGGGCGGGCCGTTGCCGCGCTCGACGGACCGAGGCGTTGGCGGGCGCGCCTCAGCCCCGCTCCGTCCTCGCGAGGCGGAGCCGAAGCGACCCAGAGCGCGACGTGTCCGGATGGTACCGAGCCCTGGATTGCCTTCGCTGAGCCTCGCAAGGACGAGGGAAGAGACCGAAGCGATCAACCGGAAATCGTATCAGGCCGCGGCCTCGGCTCTGCGGCGCACCGTCTTGCGCCTCGCATGATCCGTCGATCGCGCGCCGAAACTTCGATCGGTGAAGCGGCAGGATGGCGACGGTAACCTTTCAGTAAACAAGCATCCTTAACAAAGTCCGAGCGTGCCCGGCGAAGCTTTCCCGAGCCGAGGCGACCGCCTTCCGAGGCGGCCCGCTTTCGGATGTCGGCGAGATGGACCTGCTCGGGCCGCCGGTGCGACCGGCGGAAAGCGGCCCGTGCCGCCGCGCCGTCGAACCGCTCAACATTCGAGGTCTCACGGCCTCATCACCGGGAAGCCTGACCATGTCGGACACGGTCGAAACGGGCAAGGATGCGGCCTCGAAGGCCGCCGAGATGTTGAGGCAGGTCGTCGGTGGCGCCGCGCCGTCCAAGCCTGCCGCCGCGCCTGCCTCGTCTGCGACCCTTCCGGCGAAGGCCGCGAGCCGGAGGATTCCCTTCGGCGCGACGACGCGGCTGGTCGGTACGAGCGCTGCGGCCCTCGCCTTCGGTCTCGCCCTCGGCCTGATGGCGGCACCGGGGCAACGGTCGGATGGCACGGCGGACGCGCTTCGCGCCGGTCTGGAAGCCGGGCGGACCGAGACCGCGCGTCTGGCCCAAGAGATCGACCGCCTGACCCGCACGGTGGCGGGCCTGCGCGAGGCCGGCGAGGCCGCCCGCAGCGAGGTCAAAACGCTCCATGTCGGCCTGTCGGATCGGATCGCCCGCACGGAGCAGACCGTTGAGCGTCGCCTGACGACGGTCACCGAGACCGTGAGCCGGGCCGAGCGCGACCACGGCGAGCGCATCGCCGCCCTGATCGGACAAGTGGAGAAGAAGGTACAGACGGTGGCCGCCGCGGCTCCGACGAAGGTGGAGCCCAAGCCGGAAGTCCGTGCGCCCGAGCCGACCCAGACCGGAAGCCTGCCGGACAAGCCGAAGACGGAAACGCTCGAAGGCTGGGCGCTGCGGGATGTCTATGACGGCGTGGCGATCCTCGAGGACCGTCGCCGCCGCCTCGTCGAGGTCGGGCGCGGGGACGCGGTTCCGGGCGTCGGGCGGGTCGAGGCGATCGAGCGTCGGGGCCGTCAGTGGGTCGTCGTGACGCGACAGGGCGTCATCACGCCCCAGGCTTGGTGAGACGGAGCAGGGTCTTGTCAGGCGCGGCTCAATTGACCGAGGTGATCTCGGTGGGCTTGAGCGAGCGAGGCTTGTTGGGAAATGCCGGCGCAGCCGCTTCCGGCAGCATCGTCGCCCGCTCGATCCGCAAACGGCCGCGCTCGCGCGCCGCGTCACGGGCGGAGGGGGTTGCGTGGAGGATCACGGCGAGCAGCGCGTCGCCGTCGTCCTGCACCGGAAGATTCTTCCCATCGAAGACTGGCATGACCCGCTCCGGCCCGTTCGCAGGGACTTGCGGTTTCTGAGCGAAAGCTCGACCGTTCCAAGAAAATCGGCATAGCGGGGATAAGTTCCGCCGTCCACACGATTTTAACCGCCCATTTATCTTTGCATTGCGGCAGCTTTCGCCGCGGTGCGAAGACGCACTTCAATGCGTTAATAGTTACCTTCATGAAAAAGAGGTAGATCCAGCCTCCTTGTGGGCAGTCCGCGAAACTCCGTCTCAACTTGGTAGAGATGGCCGGCCATCGGGTCGATCGTAGGGTTGCGACCGCGCAGACAGGTCGTGATGTAGAGGGTCGAGAGGTCGGGACCGCCGAAGGCGCATTTGGTCACGAGGGCGGTCGGCATCGGCAGGATGTGTTCGGGCTCTCCGTCGGGCGTGAACCGGGTGACGCGCCCGGCCCCGTAATGGCAGATCCAAAGATGGCCCTCGGCGTCGAGGGTGAGGCCGTCGGGCTTGCCCCACCCCTCCTCGAACCGGATGAGGGGCTGCGGCTCACCGATCCGGTCGCCATCGAGATCGTGGACCCGCACGATGCTCTGCGCCGTATCGATCGTGTAGAGACGCGCGCCATCCGGACTGAGGACCGGACCGTTGGTGACCGCCGCGCGCCCCCCGAAGCGCTCGAGCCGCGTCCCGTCCCAGCGGAAGAAGCTTCCGGTCGCCTCCTCTTCCGCATCGTCCATGCTGCCGAAGTAAAGCCGGCCGTCCGGCCCGGCATTGCCGCTGTTGAGGCGGTCGCCGGCCCGGTGGTCGTCCGGACGGACGAGGGGCGTGCGCACACCGTCCGACAGCAGGAGCAGCGCGACGCCGGTCTGGAAGCCCGCGACCACCCGGTCGGGATCGGGCGTCGGCACGGCGAAGCCGATCTTCTCGTCGAGCGGCAGGCGGACGGTTTCGTTGCGGTCAGGCCAGTGGCGCCAGACCGCCGGATTCTCGATGTCGACCCAGAGCAGCGAGCCGTCGCGCTCGTCCCACACGACCTCTTCGCCGAGAGCGCAGCCGCAGGCGACGGTGACGCGCGGCGTGTGCGGATGGACGGTCGGGGTCATCGGGTCTCCGGATCGGTGGGAGGGCTAGAGCCGTATCCGACCTGATTGCATCAGGCCGGCGGCTCTAACTCTTTGTGTTTCGGCGCATTCTCACGACGAACCGGTTTCCACTTCGTCGGAATGCGCTCTAACGCCGTGGTCTTCAACCGCGTGACCCGAGGCGTGGGTCCCGCTCGCGGGCGCGTCGGACCGGTGGGCGCGGCGCGCTCTATCGCGTGGCTTCGGCGACGAATTCGGCGTTGATGGCGAAGGCCGCCATCGCGCCCTCGGCGGCGGCGACCACGGCGAACTGCACCCGCCGCGAGGCATCGCCCGCCACGTAGAGACCCGGTACGTTGGTCTTCTCGTACTCGCGCGTCGGCACGACGCTGCGCGTCTCGTCGAGTTCGCAGCCGAGCTGCCCGATGAGCGGGGAGGGGGCGCAGGCGAACGGCATCAGGAACAGAGCCGTGCAGGGCGTGTCGGTGCCGTCGCGAAAGCGCAGCCGGGTCGGGCGGGCGCCGTCCCCATCGAGCCGGTCGACCTTCGCCTCGATCACGCGCACGCCGTTGCGGACGAGGCGGTCGCGGTCCTTGTCCGAGAGACCCTCGTCCTCGCCATCCGTGCAGAGGACGACGTCGCGGCTCCAGCCGGTCAGTTCGAGGGCCAATCCGCAGCCGCCATGCCCGCGTCCGTAGACGACGAGCGAACGGTCGCAGACCTCGAAGCCGTCGCAATAGGGGCAGGAATGCACGCCCGTGCCCCAGTAGGTGTCGAAGCCCTCGATCCGGGGGATTTCCTGGGACAGCCCGGTGGCGAGGATCAGGCGGCGCGCGCGCTCCTCGCGCCCGTCGTCGAGCCGCACCGCGAAGCCGTCATCGAGCCGGCGCGCCTGCGTGACCGCGATCTCGCGGCACTCCACGGTCTCGTAGCGGGCGAGGTCGGCATGGCCCTGGGCGCGCAGATCGAAGGGCGGCGTGCCGTCGCGGGTGAATAGGCCCCAGGTGCGCGGGGTGGCCGCGTTGCGGGGCCGGCCCGCGTCGCAGAGCAGGACGCTGCGTCGGGCGCGGCCGAGGATCAGGGCGGCGTTGAGCCCGGCCGGGCCGCCGCCCACGATGATGACGTCGTGCATATCAAAGTCCCGACCGCATTGCCGGGACAAGCACGATGAGGCGGAAAGGGTTTCCGCGAAAAGGGCCGAGGCGCCTCAGGCTGCGCTTTTGACCGGGATGCCCTTCTCGGAGAGGAACTGTTGCAGCTCACCCGACTGGAACATCTCGCGGGCAATATCGCAACCGCCGACGAACTCGCCCTTCACGTAGATCTGCGGGATGGTCGGCCAGTTGGAGAAGGCCTTGATGCCATCACGCACCGCCATGTCGTCGAGCACGTTCACGCCCTTGAACGGCACGCCGAGGTAGTTGAGGATCTGGACGACCTGACCCGAGAAACCGCACATCGGAAATTGCGGCGTTCCCTTCATGAAGACGACCACGTCCTGCGAGTCGATCTGGTTCTTGATGGTGGTGTTGACGTCGGTCATCGTGAGGGTCCTCGGCTTTCGTTCGTGGATGTTGGAAAAGTCAGGGATGTCCGGCGGATTTCAAGGCCGCCGCCTTGGCGATCCGCAGGACGGCCGCGTCGGCATCGAAAGAAACCGCCAGCAGTTCGTCGGGCGTCAGGGGACAATCGGGGGGTAGATTCGGCAGCAGCGTATCATCGTAGAGTTTGAGGTCGCTTCCTGCGAGCTCGAGGCCGAGCCGCCAGACCCTCTGCCCATCGATCCGTTGGCGCATGGAGCGTACGTAACGGGCCTGCGCAGCGACTTGGAAGGCTGCGATCTCGCGCCGCCACTGCAGGTTCGGGGGCGCGTCGGGTGCGGAGGCGCGCTTGAGGAGATGTGCCAGCAGCTGGATCAGGAGCCTCTCGACCGCGTGGATCTGCGACCGGCCCACGCTCTCGATCTCCTCGGCGACGTTCTCCCAATCGACCGCGTTCGACAGGTCGCTCCGGGCCGCGAGCGCGCGCAGCGCCGCCGGCTCCTCGGCCCAGGTCACGATGTCGTCGTCGTAGAGGCTCGGCCGGTCCATCGGCGACCTGCTTGGCGCGGGTTGAAGACGACTAATCCTGCGGGACGCCCGTGGTCAGCGCAAGGGCGTGGAGCACGCCCCCCATCCGCCCCTGGAGCGCGCCGTAGACCATCTGGTGCTGGGCGACGCGCGTCTTCCCCTTGAAGGCGGAGGAAATCACGGTGGCGGCGTAGTGGTCGCCGTCGCCGGCCAGATCCTTGATCTCGACCGTGGCGTCGGGCAGCGCCTCGCGGATCATCGACTCGATCTCGCGTGCATCCATCGGCATGGGAAAACTCCGCTCGTCCTTGAAGGGTCAGGCCGCCGGAGCGGCGGGCTGGCTCGCCATGTAGGCCGGGAACCACGCCTCGTGGGCCGCCTTGAGCTCGGCCACGGCAATGGTCTCCTCGCCGGGCAGCACGAGGCTGTCGCCGCCGACGATGCCGACGGTGGCGGCGTCGATCCCTTGCGCCGAGGCGCTGTAGAGGAGGTCGGAGGCGGCCTCCGCCGGGATCGCGATGAGGTAGCGGCCCTGGTCCTCGCCGAACAGGTAGGCGTGGGCCGGCAGGTCGCCCACCACCGCGGGCAGGGCCGCGCCGAGGCCGCCGGCCATGGCCATCTCGGCGAGCGCCACGGCGAGTCCGCCGTCGGAGAGGTCGTGCACCGTGTCGGCGATGCCGGCCACGATCAGGCTGCGCACGAAATCGCCGTTGCGCCGCTCGGTGGCGAGATCGACCGGCGGCGGCGCGCCCTCCTCGCGGCCGGCGATCTCGGCCAGATAGAGCGACTGGCCGAGCCAGCCCTCGCTGCGCCCGATCAGCACCAGCACGTCACCCTCGCGCTTGAGCGAGAGGGTCGCGTGGCGCTCGACATCGTCGAGCACGCCGACGCCGCCGATGGTCGGGGTCGGCAGGATGCCGATGCCGTTGGTCTCGTTGTAGAGCGAGACGTTGCCGGAGACGACGGGGAAGTCGAGGGCGAGGCAGGCCTCGCCGATGCCCTTCAGGCAGCCCACGAGTTGGCCCATCACCTCGGGCTTCTCGGGATTGCCGAAATTGAGGTTGTCGGTGATGGCGAGTGGCCGTCCGCCGACGGCGGTGATGTTGCGCCACGCCTCGGCTACCGCCTGCCGCCCGCCCTCGACCGGATCGGCCTCGCAGTAGCGCGGGGTCACGTCGGTGGAGATGGCAAGGCCCTTCGGTCCATCCTCGATCCGCACGATGGCGGCATCGCCGCCGGGCTTTTGCACGGTGTTGCCGAGAATGAAGTGGTCGTACTGCTCGTAGACCCAGCGCTTGGAGGCGAGTTCGGGCGAGCCGATCAGGCGCTTGAGCGCCTCCGCGTTGGGTACGCCCGCCTCGACGCTCGCGGCGGCGATCACGGGCTGATGCGTGTTGGCGATGTGCGGCCGGTCGTAGAGCGGCGCCTCGTCGCCGAGTTCCTTGATCGGCAGGTCGGCGACGGTCTCGCCATTGTGCTTGATGACGAAGCGAAGCGTGTCGGTGGTGTGGCCGATGACGGCGAAGTCGAGGCCCCACTTCACGAAGATGGCCTGCGCCTCGGCCTCCATGCCGGGCTTGAGCACCATGAGCATGCGCTCCTGGCTCTCCGAGAGCATCATCTCGTAGGGGGTCATGCCCTCTTCGCGGGTCGGCACCTTTTCCAGATGCAGCTCCACGCCGAGATCGCCCTTGGCGCCCATCTCCACCGCCGAACAGGTCAGCCCGGCCGCGCCCATGTCCTGGATCGCGATGACGGCGCCGGACGCCATTAGCTCCAGGCAGGCCTCCAGCAGCAGCTTCTCGGCGAAGGGATCGCCGACCTGCACGGTCGGGCGCTTGGACTCGCTGGCCTCGTCGAACTCGGCGGACGCCATGGTGGCGCCGTGGATGCCGTCGCGGCCGGTCTTCGAGCCGAGATAGACGATCGGATTCCCGACGCCCGTGGCCGCTGCGTAGAAGATCGCGTCGGCGCGGGCGAGGCCCACCGCCATGGCGTTGACGAGGATGTTGCCGTCGTAGCGCCGATGGAAGCCGACGAGGCCGCCGACGGTGGGCACGCCGAAGGAATTGCCGTAGCCGCCCACGCCCGCGACCACGCCCGAGACGAGGTGGCGGGTGCGGGGATGATCGGGCGAGCCGAAGCGCAGCGCATTCAGGGCGGCGATGGGCCGGGCGCCCATCGTGAAGACATCCCGAAGAATGCCGCCGACGCCGGTCGCCGCGCCCTGATAGGGCTCGATGAAGCTCGGGTGGTTGTGGCTCTCCATCTTGAAGACGCAGGCCAGCCCGTCGCCGATATCGATGACGCCCGCATTCTCGCCCGGCCCCTGGATCACCCACGGCGCCGAGGTCGGCAGGCCGCGCAGGTGCTTGCGCGAGGACTTGTAGGAGCAGTGCTCGTTCCACATCGCCGAGACGATGCCGAGCTCGGTCAGCGTCGGTTCGCGGCCGACCAGAGCGCGGAAGCGCTCGTACTCGTCCGGCGTCAAGCCGTGCTGGCGCACCAGCTCGGGTGTGATCGGAACATCGTTGCGAAACATCCGAAGCCCTGTCCCAAACCTTCGCCGCAACGCCCTCACGCCGGAATCCGGCCCGAGAACCGCGGGTCATGCCGCCCGCCGCGACGCATACAGACTTTGCGCTCCGCTCTAGTGCGGATCAGCACCGGCTGCAAAGGGTCAGCGCGGCACCGCCTCCGACAGCGCCGCGTCCGGATCGGGTTTTCCCTCGCCAATCGTGCCGGCGGCCGGACGCGCGGCCCGGCAGCGTTCCACCGCGGCGTGGACGGGTTCGGGCCCGGCAACGAAGGCCGCGTAATCGAAGGCTCGTGCGTCCCGGCTCGACATCAGGAGCTGGAAGTGCATGCGGAACAGGTTCCACTGGCGCCGCGCGACGAGGGCCGGTTCGATCAGGTCCTCGATCACCACGCGCATCACGGCGAAGCGCCCGGGGGGCGGGGCCGGCAGGCCCGAGGCGCTGACGGGATCGCGCAGGTGGATCGAGAGCCAGTCCCAGGGCGCGCGGATATCGAGCCAGCCGATGGCGGTCTCGCGGCCGATCCGGGCGAGCGCTTCCCGCGCGGCCTTCGCCCGCGGATCGAGGGTGATCCAGGGAATGACGCTGCCCAGGGTCACCAGGGTCACGGGCGTATCCCGGCGCCCGAAGTCCGGATCGGTCTCGAGGATGCGGTCGAGCGCTTCGAGGGCGAGGAAGCTCGACGAGGAATGGCCGATCACCACGATCTCGGAGGCGGTCGCTTCCGCGGCGCGGATGCGCTCGGTCCAGGGGCCGAGGCGCGCGCGCATCGCGGTCTCGCGGCCCGAGGCGTGGTCGTGGGTGAAGGCGGTGTCGTCGACGAGATGGGCGACGTAGAGCGGCTTTCCGCGCGTCACGCGCGTCAGCAGGCTCAGGATGCCGTAGCCGAGGACCGGGACCAGTGCCGCGCCGACCAGGGCGGGGAGGCCAGCGAGCGGCGTCAGCACGACGAGCGCCGTAGCCGCGGCGAGGCTGAGGAGGACGAAGGCGAGGTAGAACTGATGGACGCTGACGATGACCCGGTAGAAGCGCCGCGCCTCGCGCCGGAAGGCCTTGAGGTAGCCCGAGCGCCAGAGCCGCCACCAGAGCGGCGGCAATTCCGCGAGCCGTCGCAGGTTCGAGCGGGGGAAGCGGGCGCGGACGATGTCGTCCCAGCGCAGCAGGCTGTAGCGCACGTGGGTGGTGCGGCCGTCGGCCTCGCTCCGCACGTCCCAGTCGAGGCTGATGCCGTCGGCGGAGCGGACCGGTTCCGAGACCTCGATGGCCATCCCGCGGCGCCCCGACGTGATGCGGCTCTCGCGGCGGAACAGGCCCCAATAGGTTTCCGGCTCACGGGGATCGAAGCCCGGCAGGTAGAAGACCTGCCGCACCTTTCGGCTGTGATCGGGCTCGGAAATGGCGGACCGCCCTGCTCGCTCTCGGGTCGGGCGAGCGTGACGGCGCGCCCGTTCACCCGCTGCCTACACGATGGCGCGGGCCCGCGGCGAGGGCAAACGCGTGACACTCGTCGGCTTCAACCCGCTTCGAGCCATTCCTTGAGCTTGGTCCAGCGCCGGCGCGAGGCGCCTTCGCGGATCGCCATGCCGATCGCCCGACGCTGGCCGACCAGCACCACGAGGCGTCGCCCGCGGGTGACGCCGGTATAGAGCAGGTTGCGCGCGAGCATGGTCCGGTGCTGCGTCACCACCGGGATGACCACGGCCGGGTATTCCGAGCCCTGCGCCTTGTGGATCGTCGTGGCGAAGGCCGGCACCAGCGTGTCGAGTTCGTTGAAGGGGTAGACCACGGCGCGCCCGTCGAAATCGACCACCAGCGCTTCCTCCTCCGCGTCGATGGCGCTCACGGTGCCGAGATCGCCGTTGAACACGTCGCGGTCGTAGTCGTTGCGGGTCTCCATCACCCGATCTCCCGGGGCGAAACGCCAGCCGAAGCGCTCGACCTCGGCGGGCGGGGCCGGGTTCAGCACCCGCTGCAGGGCGTGGTTGAGGTTGCGGCTGCCGAGGGAGCCGCGGATCATCGGCGTCAGCACCTGGATGTCGCGGGCGGGATCGAGGCCGAAGCGACGGGGTATCCGGCGGGTGACGAGTTCGATCAGACATGCGACGCCCTCTTCGGGATCGTCGATCTCGACGAGGTAGAAGTCGCTGGCCTCGCCCTTGGCGGGCGAGAGCGGCATCCGCCCGGTGTTGATGCTGTGGGCGTTGACGACGATCCGGCTCTGCGCCGCCTGCCGAAAGATCTCGGTGAGGCGCGCCACGGGGATGCGGCCCGACGCGATCGCGTCGGCGAGAACCTGTCCGGGTCCGACGGAGGGGAGCTGATCGACATCGCCGACGAGGATCAGGCCGGCGCGCTCCGGCACCGCCTTCAGGAGGGCGTGCATCAGCGGCACGTCGACCATCGAGGTCTCGTCGATGACGAGGAGATCGCAATCGAGCGGGTTGTCCTCGCCGCGTTGGAAGCCATTGGTGCGCGGGTCGATCTCCAAGAGGCGGTGGATGGTGCGCGCCTCCAATCCCGTCTGCTCGGCCATGCGCTTGGCCGCCCGCCCCGTGGGAGCCGCGAGCAGAACCCGCACGCCCTTGGCGGTGAGGATGCGCAGGATCGCGTCGAGCGTGCTCGTTTTGCCGACGCCCGGCCCGCCGGTCAGCACGCAGAGTTTGGCGGACAGGGCCAGCCGCACGGCCTCGGCCTGGGACTCGGACAGGGCCTTGCCGGTCCTCGCCTCGACCCAGGGGCGGGCGAGGGCGAAGTCGATCGCCGGCCAGGGCGGCGCCCCGGCGGCGCGCTCCGACAGCCGCATCGCGATGGCCCGCTCGGACCCGTGCAGCCCCTTGAGGAACAGGCAGGGCTCGCCGCGCAGGCTGTCAGCGACCACCTCTCGGCCCTCACGCAGAACCAGCGCCGCAGCGACCCGGACGAGATCGGAACCGACCTCGAGAAGATCGGCGGCGAGGCTGACCAACCGCTCGACGGGAAGCCCGCAATGGCCCTCGTCCATCGCTGTCTGGAGGGCGTAGGAGATGCCTGCGGCGAGACGCTGCGGCGCGTCGCGGGTAAGCCCGAGGCGCAGCGCGATGGCGTCGGCCGTGCGGAAGCCGATGCCGCGGATGTCGCGGGCGAGCCGGTAGGGGTCCTCGGCCATGACCTTGAGCGCGTCCGCGCCGTAGGTGCGGAAGATCCGGGTCGCGCGAGCCGTGCCGACGCCGTGCGCGTGCAGGAAGATCATGATCTCCCGCACCGCCTTCTGCTCGGCCCAGCCCTTGACGATGCGGGCCGCACGCGTCCGGCCGATGCCTTCCACCTCGGTCAGGCGGGCAGGCTCGGCCTCGATGATCTCGAACACCGCCTCGCCGAAGGCCGCGACGATGCGTTTGGCCATCATCGGGCCGATGCCGCGCATCTGGCCGGAGGCGAGGTAGCGCTCGATACCCTCCACACCGGTCGGCGGCGTGACCTGAAGGGTCTCGGCCCGGAACTGCAGCCCGTGCTCGCGATCCGTGGTCCAGCGGCCGGAGGCCGTCAGCCACTCGCCCGCCGCGATGGCGGGGGCGTGGCCCACCACCGGCACGAGGTCGCGGCGACCGCGGGCATGGACCTTGAGCACGCAGAAGCCGGTCTCGGCGCTGTGGAACGTCACCCGCTCGACCGAGCCGGCCAGCACGTCGAGGCCGGGAGGCCGGACCGGCGCGTTCATGGGCTCATCCCGTCATGGTTTCGAAAGGTCGAGACCTTTCGCGGGACCAGGGCGGAGCCCTGGAGAACGCCGGGCCTCGGCCGAAGGGTTCCCCCTCCGGATCCCGTTACGCGGCCCGGCTGCCGCGGCCGGCCTTCTTGGCTGGGGGCCAGCCCAGGGCCCGCAGGCGGGCCTTGGCGTAGTCGCGGACCTCCTCGCGGGTGCCGTTCGGCATTGCGTTGAGGATGCCCTGCGTGCGCTCGTCGAGCATCAGGTCGGTGACCGCGTTGATCGATTCCGCCTCGTCGATCAAGCGCTTGAGGTCGGCTTCCTGCTCCGTCACCTCGTCGAAGGCCGGCGGCGCATCGAAATCCTCGTCCACGGCGCGGATCGCCATGGACTGGTTCTGGCGGAACTCGTCCGCCTCCTCCTCGGAATAGACGAGGCCATGCAGCTCGATCAACTTGAGGATGACCCGGTCCTTGGCCCGCTTCTCGGCCATGGCGTAGACATAGGCGGCCTGACGGCCGGAGACGCGGTAGTTCACGTTCACCAGCGCCTCGCCGATCGACCACTCGACCCGTTCCTCACCGGCCTTCTCGCCGGGCATGCGGCCGGTGACGAGGAGCACGGCCTCGTCCCGCTCGCTGCGTAGGAGAGTCGGGGTATCGAAGCGGATCTTGGTGTGGGCGGCGATCCGCTCCAGGGTCTTGTGGTAGATCACGGCCGTGCCCTGCACGCGCCAGACGTTGCCCGCGAAGGGCTCGCCGTAGCGCACGAGGATGTCGGCGATCTGCTTGTCGGCGGTTCTCATGGTGCGTCCCTGGTTGGGGCGAGGCCCGTGAGCGATGGGCGCTGCGGCAGCGCTTGTTCCTGTTATGTTCTGCTGTGGATAATATGTGGATAACTTCAGCCTGCACACCGCGCTGAGCTGCGGCAAGCGGTCGCTGGCGTCTCTCCCCGCAGCCGCGAGGAAAGCATCGAATCCGCGGAGCCGGTTTCACCCTCAAGGAACCATTCGCCGGCCGGAAGAGCCCTTCCGTGTCGGGCCGACGGCCCACGCGCTGTTAGGATCAGCTACTCACGCTTCACGCCAAGCTCTACGCGGCGGATTACTGACCCTCGTTCCGCAACGTCTTCGAAACGGCGACGGCGTCCCTAACCCGGGGCGCCGCGCCCGCCGACGGTATCACTCAGAAACTCGCGGATCGCGTCGGTGAAGCGCTCACCGTAGGCCTCGCGCTTGCGCTCGCCGACGCCGTGGACCGTGCGCAGGGCCCAGAGATCGACGGGCTTGGCCCGCGCCATCTCGATGAGCGTCCGGTCGGGGAAGACCATGAAGGCGGCGATGCCCTCGCCCCGGGCGATGGTGGCGCGCAGGCCGCGCAGGTGCTGGAACAGCGCCTCGTCGGCCTCGCTGAGCGCGGTCTCGTCGTCGCGGGCCGCCGTGCGGCGGCTCTTCGGTTCGGCCTTCTTCGGCTCCGGGTCGGGGCGCACCTGCACCGTCTCGCGGCCGAACAGGATCGCCTCGCCCTTCTCGGTCATGACGAGGCCGCCATAGCCGTCGGTGTTCTCGGCCACCGCCCCGGCGGCGAAGAGCTGGCGCAACAGGGCGCGCCAGGCGGCCACCGGCTTGTCGGCGCCGACGCCGAAGGTCTTGAGCGCGGCATGCCCGTTGCGGCGGATCGGCTCGCTCTCCTTGCCGTGCACCACGTCGCAGACATAGGCGGCGCCGAAGCGCTGGCCCGTGCGCACGATCGCCGAGAGCAGCTTCTGCGCCGCGACCGTGCCGTCGATGAGGGAGACGCCGCCGCGGCAAAGATCGCAGCGGCCGCAGGGCGCGCTGGTCTCGCCGAAATAGCTCAGCAGCGACTGGCGGCGGCAGGCCGCGCCCTCGCAGAGCGCGATCATCGCCTCGAGCTTGCGCCGCTCGACCCGGCGGCGCTCTTCCGAGATCTCCTTCTCGTCGATCTGGCGGCGGCGGAGCGCCATGTCGTCGAGGCCGTATAGCGTCAGCGTGTCCGAGGGCAGCCCGTCGCGGCCGGCGCGACCGATCTCCTGGTAGTAGCCCTCGATGTTGGTCGGCATGTCGGCGTGGCAGACGTAGCGCACGTCGGGCTTGTTGATGCCCATGCCGAAGGCGATGGTTGCGGTCATCACCACGCCGTCCTCCTGCAGGAAGGTGTCCTGGTTCCGCGCCCGCGTGCCCTGGTCGAGCCCGGCATGGTAGGGCAGGGCGTTGAAGCCGTCCCCCTTCAGCGTGTCGGCGAGCTGCTCCACGCGCTTCCTCGACGAGCAGTAGATGATGCCGCTCTCCGAGCGCCGGTTGCGCAGGAAGCGCTCCAGCTGGCGCGTCGGGTTGTCCTTGGGCTGGAAGGTCAGCCGGATGTTGGGCCGGTCGAAGGAGTGGACGAAGGTTTTCGGAGAGCGCACGGCGGGAAACAGCCGCTCGGCGATCTCGGCGCGGGTCGCGGCATCCGCCGTCGCCGTCAGCGCCAGCGTCTGCACGTTGCCGAGCGCCTCGCGGGCGCGGGCGATCTCGCGGTATTCCGGCCGGAAATCGTGCCCCCATTGCGAGACGCAATGCGCCTCGTCCACGGCGAGCCGGCGCACGCCCGCCCCGCGCAGGGCTTCCATGCAGCCGTCCATGAGCAGGCGCTCGGGCGAGACGAAGAGCAGGCGCAGCTCGCCCGAGCGGATCTTGCGCCACGTCTCGCGCGAGGCCGTCTCCGCCACCGTCGAGTTGAGGGTCGCGGCCTCAATGCCGAAGGCGTGCATCTGCTGCACCTGATCGTGCATCAAGGCGATGAGCGGCGAGACCACCACGGTCAGCCCGGCATCGACCAGGGCGGGCAGCTGGTAGGTCATCGACTTGCCCGAGCCCGTCGGCATCACCGCGAACACGTCCGCCCCGTCGAGGACGGCGCCGATCACCTCGTCCTGCCCGGGGCGGAAATCGTCGTAGCCGAAGGTTTTTTTCAGCGCGGCACGGGCCTCGTCGAGGCGAGAGGACATGAGAACTCGGATAGGCTCGTAGAAGTTGCAGAAGCGGGTCGCTTGAAGCCAAGCGGGGCAGCGCCTACCCTAGCGCAGTGAAGCGAGGCATGCAGCTATGTCCCTGACGATCGAGAGCGACGAAGTCGATCGGCTTGCCGAACGGCTGGCCGCGGCGGCTCGTGTCGATAAGGTGGAGGCGGTGCGTATGGCACTAACCAACGAACTGCAACGGCGCGAAGCGTCGCTGACGCTGGCGGAGCGTATCAAGCCACTTCAGGATCGCATCGACCGCTATCCGTCGACGGGTCTCGCGGCCGACAAGGCATTCTACGACAGCTTGAACGACGAGTGATGTTCGTCGATGCATCAGCCCTTGTCGCCATCCTGACGAGTGAGCGCGAGTACGCAGCCCTTACCGAGCGGGTCGAAGGCTCCGATCGGGCGATCACATCCGCGCTCGCGATCTTCGAGACGGTTGCGGCCGTGTGCCGAAAGCGGTCCGTCGCCGTCGAGATTGCGGAGCGGGATGTTCTTGAATTTCTGCGAGCAGCATCGATCGAGATCGTGCCGATCGGCTCCGACGAAGGACGTGCGGCGCTGACCGCCTTCGCGCGCTTCGGAAAAGGGCAAGGCCATCCGGCGCAGCTGAACATGGGCGATTGCTTCGCCTATGCCTGCGCCCGGACGCACGCGGTTCCGCTCCTCTTCGTCGGCAACGACTTCCCGCAGACCGACATCGCCGCCGCGCTGGCCTGATCCTCAGGTCCCGGCCGGTACGATCCGGCCCTCGGCCACCTGCACGATGTCCGCACGACCCTCAAGCTCCAAGAACAGGGCCGGGTCCGCACCCGTCATCCAGACCTGGCCCTCCAACGCTTCGAGCGCGTCGAACAGCCCGCCGCGCCGCCGCGGATCGAGATGGGCCGCGACCTCGTCGAGAAGGATGAGGGGCGTCAGCCCGCTCATCGCCCGCACGAGGCGGGCATGGGCGAGGACGAGGCCGATCAGCAGAGCCTTCTGCTCGCCGGTGGAAGCAGTCGCCGCCGGCACGTCCTTGGGGCCGTGGCGCACGACGAGGTCGGTGGTCTGCGGCCCGATCAGGGTGCGCCCCGCCGCACGGTCGCGGTGGCGGCCCTGCGCCAGGGCCCGGCGGAAGCGGTCCTCCGCCTCGAGCGCCGGCCAGACCGCGACGAGATCGTCGAGGTCGCCCTCCAGCTGCAGCGAAGCCCAGGGGAAGGGCGCCGCGTCGTCCCGCCCCTCCGCGATCAGCCGGTCGAGCCGCTCCACCGTCTCGCGCCGGGCCAGAGCCACGGCAACCCCGAGCTCGGCCACCTCGTGCTCCACCGCATCGAGCCAGCGGGCATCGTCCGGGCGCTCGTCGAGAAGCCGGTTGCGCGAGCGCAAGGCCCGCTCCATGGCCGAGACGCGGGCACCGTGCGCGGCATCGACGGCGAGCACGAGCCGGTCGAGGAAGCGGCGGCGGTCGCCGGCCGCGCCGCGGAACAGCCCGTCGAGATCCGGCGTCAGCCAGACGATCCGCAGGAATTCCGCAAAGGCGACGGGGGAGGGGGCGCTCGCCCCATCGATGCGGCAGACCCGCGTGCCGCGCCCGTCATAACCGGGCGGTTCGTACCCGGTCCCTAGCCGGTGCTCGGCCTCGGCCGCCTCCAGCGTCGCCGAGACGGCGAAACCGCCGGGACCATTCACGCGCGCCATCGTCGCCAGATCGGCCCGCCGCAGGCCGCGGCCCGGGCAGAACAGCGAGATCGCCTCCAGAAGGTTGGTCTTGCCCGCGCCGTTCTCGCCGACCAGGGCCACGAAGCGGCGCGTCGTGGCGAGATCGAGGTCGAGGTGGTTGCGAAAGTCGCGCGCGATCAGGCGGGTGAGGCGGGCGCCGCCCGGCAGCGTGTCCATCCGGGCGGTATATCCGATCCGACCGACATCGGAAGCGGCCTCATCCGCCGCGCCGGGGCCGCAGGCTCGGATTCACCGTCGACGCGGCGCTGGCCTTACACGCGCATCGGCATCAGCACGTAGAGCGCGGGCGCTCCGTCCCGGTCCTGGATCAGCGTGGGCGAGCCGGGATCGGCGAGCTTGAACAGGGCGGTGTCGCCCTGAAGCTGGGCGGTGATGTCGAGGAGGTAACGGGCGTTGAAGCCGATATCGAGGGCGGAGGCCTCGTAATCGACATCGAGTTCCTCGGTCGCCGAACCGGCATCCGGGTTGGTGACGGAAAGGGCAAGCCGCCCCTCGCTCACGGCGAGCTTCACGGCCCGGCCGCGCTCCGACGAGATGGTCGAGACGCGGTCCACGGCCCGGGCGAAGGCGTCGCGCTCCACCGTCAGGCGCTTGTCGTTGCCGGTCGGAATCACGCGCTGGTAATCGGGGAAGGTGCCGTCGATGAGCTTCGAGATCAGGGTCACGCCGCCCGCGAAGGTGAGGCGGATCTTGGCCGGCGAGATCTCGACCTGCACGCTCTCGCCGCCGTCATCGACGAGCTTCTGAATCTCGGCCACGGCCTTGCGGGGCACGATGATGCCGGGCATGCCGCGGCTGCCCTCCGGCGCCGTCGTCTCGACCCGGGCGAGCCGGTGCCCATCGGTGGCCACGGCCCGCAGCTTCAGCTCGCCTTCCGCCTCGACGGTGTGGAGATAGATGCCGTTGAGGTAGTAGCGCGTCTCTTCCGTCGAGATGGCGAACTGCGTCTTCTCGATGAGCTGCTTCAGTTCGGCGGCGGGGATCGCGAAGGCGTGCGGCAGTTCGCCCGCGGCCAAGTCGGGGAAATCCCCCTCGGGCAGGGCACCGAGGGCGAAGCGCGAGCGCCCGGAGCGGATCGTCATCTGCCCGGTCTCGCCCGAGGTCTCCAGCGAGACCTGCGCCCCGTCCGGCAACTTGCGCACGATGTCGTAGATGACGTGGGCGGGCACGGTGGTGGCGCCGGCATCGATCACGTCCGCCGGCACCGTCTCGGTGACCTCGATGTCGAGATCGGTCGCCTTGAGCTGGAGTCCGTTCTCGCCCGTGCGCAGCAGGACGTTCGAGAGGATCGGAATCGTGTTGCGCCGCTCCACGACCCGGTGCACGTGGCCGAGCGATCTCAGGAGGGCCGCACGCTCGACTGTGACTCTCATCGAAAAACCCGCCGTCTCTTCAAACACTGGCCCGCCCTCGGCCCGGCCCGAGGCTTCAAGCGGTGAGGGGCTGCACAGCTTGGCGAAGCGCCCCGGCGAAGGCAAGGGTCCTGGGGACGCCGTCCCGCCTCCACACAGCCGCACATCCTCCGATTGCACCCGTGCGAACGGATTGGAGGCATGATGGTCCGACCGGCCCCGGCGTGTCGCCGGGGCCGGAACCCGTCGCGATCCCGGCGCGCCGTTCCGGTCAATCCTGGAGCATGCGCTTCAGCAGCTCGACCTCGTCGCCGAGCACCGCATCCTCGCCGATCTGCTTCTCGATCTTGCGCACCGCGTGCAGCACGGTGGTGTGATCGCGTCCGCCGAAGCGGCGGCCGATCTCGGGAAGGGAGCGCAGGGTCAACACCTTCGACAGATACATCGCGATCTGGCGGGGCTTCACCACGGCGGCGGTGCGGCGCTCGGAGAGGATGTCCGAGCGGGAGACGTTGTAGCGGGAGGCCACCAGCTTCTGGATGTCCTCGATCTTCACCCGCTTGGGCTCGCGGTTCTTCACGAGATCGCGGATGGCGGTCTCGGCGGTCTCCACCGTCACCGGTGCGCCGGTCAGCGTGGCATGCGCCAGCAGCCGGTTCACCGCGCCTTCGAGATCGCGTCCGTTGGCGGTGATCGCCCGGGCGACGTAGGCGGAGACCGCGGGCGAAACCTCGAAGTTCGGGTGGCTCTGGCGCACGGCATCGAGCCGGGCGGAGAGGATCGAGGCGCGCAGGCCCTCGTCGAGGCCGCCGATCTCCACGACGAGTCCGCCGGCCAGCCGCGAGCGCACCCGCTCGTCGAGGGTTTCGAGTTCCGCCGGGGGCCGGTCCGAGGCGACGACCACCTGACGGCCCGAATCGATCAGCGCGTTGAGGGTGTGGCCGAACTCCGTCTGGATCGACTTGCCCTGGATGAACTGCACGTCGTCGAGGATCAGCAGGTCGATCGCGCGCAGGCGCTCCTTGAAGGCCAGCGCGCTCTGCGTCTTCAGCGCGTTGACGAAGCCGTACATGAAGCGGTCGGCGGTGAGGTAGATCACCCGGCGGCCGGCCTCGCGGGCGGCGTGGCCCGCGGCGTGGAGCAGGTGCGTCTTGCCCAGGCCGACGCCGGCATGAACGTAGAGCGGGTTGTAGAGCGAGCCCTCGCCATCGTTGCGGGCAATGCGCTCGGCCGCCGCGTGGGCCAGGGCGTTCGAGCGGCCGACGACGAAGCTCGTGAAGGTGAGCCGGGCATCGAGCGGCGCACCGTTGAGATCGACCGCGGCCGAGTCGCCGCGCACCGCGGCGATCTCGGTCTCGACCATCGGGCCGGGCCCCTGCAGGGCCGCGGCCGTCGCCGTGGCGTGGAGACGGGTGAGCGGGCCGCTGGTCGGATTTGCCTTGGCCGGTGAGCCGGCGGCGGGCCGGACCGGGGCGGAGGGGCCGCGCACGCCGACTTCGATGCGGCTCACGCTCTCGGCCTCGGCGCGGAACGTCGTCAGCACCCGGTCGAGATAGTGCGACTCGATCCAGCTCTTGAGGAATCGCGTCGGCACGGTAAGCCGGGCGACGCCGCTGGTCACGTCCTCCAGTTCCAGGCGGGCGAACCAGCTCGCGAACACGTCTTCGCCGAGCTCCGCCCGCAGTCGCCGCTTCACCCGCGTCCAAGCAGCGGGAAAGTCGTTGCCCCCCCTGCCGTTTCCGCCATCGCCGTCCGCCATGCTGCCGTCGAGGTGCATCACCGTGTCTCCTCGCATCCCGGACCGGCGGACCGGAGGGGATGCGTACGCATACGCCACACGAGTGGAGGTGCCGCCCGACGTGAGGTGCCTCACAGAGCCCCGGCTTGCCCGGAGCCCTCCCGGGGACCGCGACGGTCCGGCGGGAGGCTTGTGAGAGACGCTCGGGACGGTTCCCCCGAAATGGACTCGACGCTGTCAAGGGCAGCGCCGCCGGCCATCGCTAAAGATGGCTGTGTATCAACAATCCTCTATCGTTCTCCTAACAGCGGGACGATCGGGGAAAACATCTTCGTGCGGTGCGCGTCGCGCCTGTGGGAGGAGAGAGTCGAGGCCGGGCCCGCAACTTGGGGAAGACTCGTGCTGTCTCGCCGTTCAACTTGCGGCACCGCGAGAGCCGCAAGGTTTTGTTAAGCTACACGCTGGGCTCAGGCGCGCGCAACGCTGAACACTCGGCGGATGGTTAACGAAGCGTTCGTGGGGGCGGTGCAAGCCGCGATTCGGGATAACCGATCGGGATCTGTGGAGAAGCGCGCGAGGCCGGTGCACAACGTCGGCTCGAGAAGGCGACCGGCCCGGCATCACCCAGGACGCCGACGAGGCAGCGTCGGGGCGAGGGCGGTCCGTGGCCGGGGGTCGAGCGGGAGACGTGGAGCCGGACAGGCCAACCGATCCCGGACGCAAGCGCCTCGCTGGCGCTGTCGACGGACGGGGCCGGCGCATGAAAAAAGCCCGGCCTGCGTGAGGCCGGGCTTGATTCGAACTCTTTGATGAAGGCGCCTCTCGGCTGATGCCGTGTCCGGGTGTCGAGACGCGCCTCGTCGGATCAGGCGGCGATGGCCTTCACGCGGGCAGCGAGGCGGGAGACTTTCCGCGAGGCATTGTTCTTGTGAACGATGCCGTGCTGGGCAGCGCGCATGATCTCCGGCTCGGCAGCGCGGAGCGCCGAGAGAGCCACGCCCTGATCGCCGGAGGCGATGGCCTCCTCGACCTTGCGGACGAAGGTGCGCATCCGCGAACGGCGCGAGCGGTTGATCGCCGTGCGCTTGGCGATCTTACGGGTCATCTTCTTGGCCGACACGGTGTTGGCCATGGGGCATCCTCGTCTGGTCGTGGCGGCAACGAACCCAGCCCGGGACGATCCGGTGTCGGTCAGCGCAGCCTGATGATAAGCAAAGGCGAAACGGCCGGGCGCAGATCTGCGGCCCGACGTGGAGGCCGCTCTATAGCCGCGCCCCCCTGATCCGTCAACAAAACGTCACGGCGGCCCGCCAGCTCGGCCTTCCTGCATTTTGTTCGCCCCTGCGCCGTTGCCAAGCCGAAAGCGATCCGCTAATGCCCCCTCCAGTCCGGCGGCGGCACTGCCCCCCGACCCCGCGCTGCGGTAGCTCAGTGGTAGAGCACCTCATTGGTAATGAGGAGGTCGAGAGTTCAATCCTCTCTCGCAGCACCATTCTTCTTCCGTCTCCATACTGTCGTTCGTAGAGTGCTTTGAGGTTCATCTGAACCTGAGCGCGCTGATGCGTTCGCACCTTGACCCGTCTGCATCGCGACAAGACCTTTTCGCCCGCGGCGCGCGAGTTCGGCAGCTCCAGCGTGCCGAGAAAGGCCGATGGCGCGCGCGGACCGGGTACGTTAACCTATGAGGAACCGGGCGTTCTGCTGGCGTCCGTTTCGCGCTTCCTCGGAGCGCGGAGGACGCGGCGCGTGAGAAGCCTTCGCCGCCGCGCTTGAGACGTGACCAGCCCCGGGCCGCCCAACGACGATGGTTCACACCGGCTACGATCCGGCCCTGGTGGCGCTCTCCCTCGCCATCGCGATCCTCGCCTCCTACACCGCGCTCGATCTCGGCGCGCGGGTGCGGACGGCGCCGGGACGCTTTCGGCCGGCCTGGCTGCTCGGCGCCGCGGTGGCGATGGGCGGCGGCATCTGGTCGATGCACTTCGTCGGCATGCTGGCCTTCGAGATGGGGCTGCCGGCCGCCTACGATCTCGGCGTCACCCTGCTCTCTCTCCTTATTGCGGTGGGCGTCACCGGAGCGGCCCTGGCCTGGGTCGGCCGCCGCCGGGCGGGACGCCGGGACGTGCTCGTCGCGGGCCCGATCATGGGGATCGGCGTCGCGGCGATGCATTATACCGGCATGGCCGCGATGCGGGTGCCCGGCAGCCTCGCCTACAGCCTTCCGGTGGTGGCGCTCTCCGTCGCGATCGCCATCAGCGCGGCCACCGTGGCCCTCTGGCTCACCTTCCGGCCGACCAGCGTGTCGCAGAAGCTCGTCGCGGCGCTCGTCATGGGCGCGGCCGTGGCGGGCATGCACTATACCGGCATGGCCGCGGCCACCTTCACGGCGGAGGCGGCGGGCGCCCACGCCGCCCACATCGCGGCGGCGGGCGCCGACCAGAAGAACATTGCCCTCTCGGTGACCGGCGCGACCTTCGTCATCCTGTTCCTGGCGATGCTCGCCTCCGCGGTCGATCAGCAGCGCATCCAAGGCGATCTGCGCGCGAGCGAGGAGCGCTTCCGGGCCGCCGTTCGGGCGGTGCGTGGCGTGCTGTGGACCAACGATCCCGAGGGCCGCATGACTGGCGAGCAGCCGGGCTGGGCCGCCCTGACCGGGCAGAGCCGGGCGGAGTACGAGGGGTTCGGCTGGGCCGAGGCCGTGCACCCGGACGACCGAGAGGCGAGCGTCGCGGCCTGGAACGCGACGGTCGCGAGCCGGGGCACCTTCCTCCACGAGCACCGGGTGCGCGCGCGGGACGGCCTCTGGCGCCACTTCGCGATCCGCGCGGTTCCCGTGCTCGATGCCCACGGCGCCATCCGCGAATGGGTCGGCGTGCATACCGACATCACCGAGCAGCGCGAGGCCGAGGCCGAGCTGCGCGAATCGAACGAGGAGATCCAGCGCTACGCCTACATCGTCAGCCACGACCTGCGCGCGCCGCTCGTCAACGTGATGGGCTTCACCAGCGAGTTGGAGGCGGTACGGGAGGAGTTGCGCACCGTCCTGCGCGACCATCCGCAGGGCGCGCGCATCGACGGCGACATGGCGGAAGCCCTGGGCTTCATCCAGGCGGCCATCGCGAAGATGGAGCGGCTGATCGCGGCCATCCTGAAGCTGTCGCGCGAGGGGCGCCGCCGCTTCGCGCCCGAGCCTCTCGAGATGACGGGGCTGCTCCGGGGCATCGCCAACGCGCAGCGCCACCAGGCCGCCAGCCGGGGCGCGACGGTGACGGTGGCCGACGACCTGCCTGTGATCGTGACCGACCGACTCGCCGTCGAACAGGTCTTCGGCAACCTGATCGACAACGCCTTGAAGTATCTCGATCCCGACCGGCCCGGGCGCATCGAGGTCACGGCCCGGCCGGCTCCGGGCGATCGCATCCGGTTCGCGGTCTCGGACAACGGGCGCGGGATTGCGGCCCAGGATCACGGCCGCATCTTCGAGCTGTTCCGTCGCTCGGGCGTGCAGGACCGGCCGGGCGAGGGCATCGGCCTGGCCCACGTGAAAGCGCTGACGCGCGCGCTGGGCGGGCGGATCGAGGTGACCTCGCAGATCGGGGTCGGCACCACCTTTGTCGTGACGCTGCCCCGTGAGGCGGCTACAGGCGGCGGGACGGCCGAAGCGCCCCAGCCCGAACCGATGACCCTGGCCGCGGAGTGACCATGCAGCCGCCCATCCAAGCCGTCACCATCGTGATGATCGAGGACGACGAGGGTCATGCCCGCCTCATCGAGCGCAACATCCGCCGCGCCGGGGTGAGCAACGAGATCGTACCGTTCCGCGACGGCACCACGGCGCTGGACTTCCTGCTGGGTCCCGACGGCTCGGGCGAGGCCAGCGCCCGGCGCCACCTCCTGATCCTGCTCGATCTCAACCTGCCGGACATGACCGGCATCGACATCCTGGAGCGGATCAAGGCCAACCCGCACACCAAGCGCTCCCCCGTCGTGGTGCTCACCACCACCGACGACGCCCGCGAGATCCAGCGCTGCTACGATCTCGGGGCGAACGTCTACATCACCAAGCCGGTCAACTACGAGGGCTTCTCCAACGCCATCCGCCAGCTGGGGCTGTTCTTCTCGGTGATCCAGGTTCCCGAGAACTCATGAGCGACGCCCCTCCGGCCCCCTGCCGCATCCTCTACATCGACGACGATCCGGGCCTCGGGCGGCTGGTGCAGCGCGGGCTCCAGGCCCGAGGCCATTCCGTCGAGCTGGCCCCGAACGGGGAGGCGGGACTGGCGCGGGCGCGGGCCGGCGGGATCGACCTGATCGCCCTCGACCATCACATGCCGGACCAGACCGGCCTCGACCTGCTGCCGGCCCTGCGCGCGCTGCCGGAGCCGCCGCCGATCATCTACGTGACGGGCTCGGAGGACAGCCGCGTGGCGGTGGCCGCCCTGAAGGCGGGCGCGGTCGATTACGTCTGGAAGGACGTGCAGGGCCAGTTCCGCGAACTGCTCGGCGAGGCCGTGGACACCGCGCTCCGGCAGGAAGCGTTGCGGCGCGACAAGGAGCGGGCGGAGGCCGCCGTGCGCGAGGCGCGCGACCGGGCCGAATTGCTCTTGCGCGAGGTCAACCACCGGGTCGCCAACTCGCTGACCCTGGTGGCGGCGCTGGCGCGCCTGCAGACCAATGCCGTGACCGATCCGGCGGCCAAGGAGGCTTTGGAGGAAATGCAGGCGCGCATCTCGGCCATCGCCGGCATCCACCGGCGGCTCTACACCTCGCAGGACGTCGAGGCCGTCGAGCTCGACGCCTATCTGAGCGGGCTCGTAGAGGAATTGCAGCTCGCCATGAAGGCGTCGGGCCGCGACCACGCGATCCGCCTCCAGGCCGAGCCGATCCGGCTCGCCACCGACAAGGCCGTCTCGCTCGGCGTCGTCGTGACCGAACTCGTCACCAACGCCTACAAATACGCCTATCCCGGCGGCACCCAGGGCGAGATCCGGGTGCAGGTGATGCGCGAGGGGCCCGATACGCTCTCGCTGGCGGTCGAGGATGACGGCGTCGGCTGGACGGGGGAGGGCGAGGCGAAGGGGACCGGTCTCGGCTCGCGCATCATCCGCGCCATGGCCTCCAATCTGCGCTCGGTCCTGACCTACGCGCCGGGCCGGACCGGCACGCGGGCGGTGCTGTCGTTCCAGACCTGACGGCGGCGACGATCGAAACCCCGTGTTGACGCTGGCCGCGAGGGGGCCGTCTCGGTTCGAATTTCGATGAACCGGACCGCGGACGGCAGGTTAGACCCCGTACAGGTCTGCTTCCTGTTTTCTCCCTGGACTTCGACCCGCCCGGCCTCGGCCGGCGCGGGTTTCTTTTCGTGCCCGCACAGCCGTCAGAAGCGGCGGCAGCGGGGCGGACCGTCGCCCGCGAGCGAGCCCGGCACCACGCGGCCGCCGGCCGCCTCGCAGACGGAGCGGAACGGCTTCTCGGGCCGGTGAAACCCCCAGATCGCGATCATCGGCGCGACCATGATGAACACCGTCATGCCCATGATGAAGGCCGGAAACCATTCCGGCATGCGTCGCGGCGGCTCGGGCCGGATCGGGGGGAGGGGAGCCAAGAAGGCCAGGAGCGGAAGCCAGTCCGGAACGCTCATGGATCGGCCTCTCTTTACGTCGGCGCGGACCCGACCGGGGCCCTCACCGGACAACCTCCGGTGCCCTGCATTGGATCACAGGATGCCGCCCGGAAGTAGGCGGGCGCGGGGTCGCACCATCTACCCCGCTCAGGGCACCGGCACCGCCTCGGTCAGCCGGACGACGGAGAGCAGGTAGGCAACGAGGGCGGCTTGGTCCTCAGGCAGGATACCGGCCTCCGCATCCGCCCAGTAGGCGTGGCCCTCGCCGGTGACGCGGGCGGTCTTCGCCTTGCCGGACGCCCTGTTCGCCGCCACGACCTGGGCCCGCAGGCTCCGGTCCACCAGCGCCCGCAGGCTGTTGGCGGGATCGGGCAGGACGCCGGCATCGAGGGTGCCCGGCACGCCGAGCTGCCGCTCGGCGTCGGGTCCGACCGAGACGCCGGAATCGTGCAGGTAGGGCGCGCTCCAGGCCAGCCCGACGAGATTGGGCACCTTGTAGCCGCCCTTCGTTCCCGCATGCGCCCAGGCGAGCCGAAGCTGCGTCAACGCCTCGCCCTCGACGGGAATCGGGACCGTCTTCGCGTCCGGCGGCAGCGGAAAGGGCGTGTCCGTGGCAAAGATGGCGGGCGGCGCCAGATGGGCCTCCATCCGGACCGTCGCGCGCGCGCGGCTCGGCTCGGTGCCGATTTCCTCGATCGGGACCACCCGGTTGTTGGTGAGCGCAGGTCCCGAGTGGCAACCGGCGCATCCGGCCCGCTCGAACACCGCGCGCCCCCGCGCCCGTTGCGCGGCGTCGGCGGAGACCGCGTCGGGTGCCCGCAGGAGGTTCTGGAAGGCCGACATGGCGTTGTTGGCGTAGTTGGCCGGCTCCCCCGCGACGGAGGCGAGCAGGCTGTTGTCGGTCATGTAGTTGGTGGCGGGAAAGTTCGGCAGCACGGCGTAGCTGTTGAGGCCGGGCGTGCCCGGTGTCGGGTCGGCGGCGGCCAGCACCTGCGTCGGCTGCCTGCCCGAGGCCGGATCGAAGCGCAGCGCCCCGGCGGCCGCCCCCTGCAGGACCGTGCCGAGATAGAGTTCGGGATCGAGGCCGAACAGCACCTTGGCCGCCCGCGTCTGCTGCGTGGTGTCGGAATTGGCGGCGTGGACGTTGTTGTTGAGCGCCGAGAGTCCCTTGAACGGCCCGATGCCGGCGCGCCCGCTCCAGCTGTAGGGCTCGCCATAGGCGGAGAAGCTCGACGGGATCGAGGTCGGGTTGGTCTCGCGGTCGGCCGAGGAATCGAAGCTGCCGGCCGGCCAGCTCGCGACCTGCACCTTCGCGGCGGCCTCGAAGGCCTCGCGGTCCGGCAGGGTCACCCTGCCCCCGTCCTCACCGGTCACGGCGCGGGCGGGATCGCCGGGATGCGTGGCCGGGTCGGCGCTGCCGTGCATGAAGTAGGCCGTCGAATTGATCGCCAGCGCCATCAGCAGCCCGGCATTGAGGTCGGTGTTGGGCGCGCCCTCCACCACCTTGCCGGAGGCCGGGTCGACCGCCGCGTGACAGAGGGCGCAGGTGATGCCCATGCGCAGGTGGCCGCGATCGTAGAAGGCGCGGATGCCGAGGATGAAGGCGGAGCCGCGCGGCACGTCGAGCCCCGTCGGCACCAATTCCCCCTTCTTCCAGGTGCGTTCGCCGACGGTGACATCGCGCGCCATGCGGACCTGAAGGTTCGACGTGCCTTGCCCGGCGAGCAGGGCGATGGCGCGAGCGACCTCGTAGGGCGTGATGCCGCCGTCGAGCATGCCCATCACGTCGGTGAGAAACACCTCGTTGCCGAAGGTCTCGCGGTAGAAGGCGTCGCGTCCGCGCTCGATCAGGGCCGCGTCGATCGCCACGGCGCCGCGGTCAGGCGAGAGCTGTTCGCGGCCCTCCGCCGTCGCCGTCAGCCGCTCGGCTTCGTCCCGCCCGACGCGCCGGCCGAGGATGTCGAAGGCGGTCTCGGGGTGATAGCGCCCGGGATTGAGCAGGTCGCCCTCGCCGGGCATCGGTGCGTGGCTGAAGCGGGCCAGGGCGCCGATAGCGACGCCTCCGGCCACGATCCCGGAAGCGACGAGAAGACGAAGCGGCCAGCCCATGCGCAGTCGTTGACCCTCGAACCCTGCGGCGGTCGTCCGCGGTTCGACAACCGCGTCACGGCGAAGTTGTTCGTGCCAGGACGCATGAACTCAAGCTGTCGCATCGTACAGCCATCGGTACGGAGGCAGACAGAAGCTCGGCGGTCGAAGCAGCGCGACCGGGATAACGATCCGCTGCACTGGTACTAATAATCTATGTAGGCGCAGGCGCAGGGAATTCGCGGGACAAATCGGCAGCCGGGGCATGACCCCGGCCCAAGTCCGTGACCTACCACAGGACCTGATGCCAAAGACTGCCTTCGAAATGTCCGCCCCGCCGCTCGGCGAGGCCCCCATGCTCCCTGCCGGTATCCAGCAGCGTCTCGGAGCCCTTCTCGCCGAAGCCTATGCCCAGATGCCGGGCACCCCGAGTGCCGGGGCCGGCCGGTTCGACGCCCTGCTCGCGCGGTTGGAAACCGTCCTCGTCGCCCAGGAGGGCAAGGACGAAGAGTCGTTCCGCTCCGCCATCATCGAGATGACGCCGCGCCTCTACAACTTCGCGATGTCGCTGACGAAGAACCCCTCGGCCGCCGACGACCTCGTTCAGGACACCTTCCTGCGGGCGTGGCGGAGCCGGTCGCGCTTCACCGTCGGCACCAATCTCGGCGCGTGGCTGTTCACGATCATGCGCAACGCCTTCTACTCGCGCCACCGCAAGGAGGTGCGCGAGGTGGCCGACAGCGACGGCGACTACGCCGAGCGCCTCGCCGCCGCCCCGGAGCAATCCGGCCATGTCGATCTCATGGACGCGCAGACGGCCCTCGCCAAGTTGCCGCTGCCGATGCGGCAGGCGCTGATCCTCGTGGCGATCGAGAACCTCAGCTACGAGGAGGCCGCGACGGTGATGAATTGCCGGATCGGCACGGTGAAGAGCCGCGTCTGGCGCGCCCGCGAACAGCTCGCCCAGATCCTCGGCTACAGCGCCGCCGATGTCGGCTCCGACGGCATGACGCTCTCGGCCGTCGGCGGCACCACCTGGGTGACCTGAAAACGGAATCCGGCCCCGGATCACCCGGGGTCGTGGCCGCTTCATATCGTCTCCGGTTGATTGCTTCGGCCTTTGCCCCACCCCGTCATCGCGAGGCGGAGCCGAAGCGACCCAGAGCGAGACCTGTCCGGGCGACCTGTCCGGACGCTGCGGAACCCTGGATTGCCACGGCTTCGCCTCGCAAAGACGACGGAAGAGATTAAAGCGATCAAACGCAAACCTTATCAGGCGCTCAGCTGCAATTGCAGGTGCGGCAGGCCGGAGCGGCGTGCCAGCCCGAATTCCTTGAGAGACAGAACCTCGACCGGCTCGTCCTTGCGGGCGATCACGACGCTGTTGTCGGGCACCGGCGTCCAGGTCGCATGCTCCTTGTCCAGCGGCTCCGAGACGACGACGACGCCGTCGGCGGACTGGCGGTAATACATGCTGTTGGCCGCGTCGTTGGCCGCGTAGCGGAAGGCGTAGAGGTCGCGCCCGTCGGCCAGAGCCGCCGTGAAGCGGAAGGGATGGCCGTCCTCGATGCCGCCGACCAGCTCCGTCACGGCGGCCAGCGCCCGCGCCGTCGCGGTGATCGGGTCGTGCTTCGTCTCGCAGGCCATCAGGCCCTGACCCAGGATCGCCAGGAACAGCGCCTCCGAATCCGTCGTGCCGTTGCGCGAGGGGTAGAGTTCGTCGGGGATCAGCGCCTCGACCGGCCGGCGCAGGCGCGCCCAGTCGCCGATATAGCCGTTATGCATGAACAGCCACGGGCCGCAGGCGAAGGGGTGGCAGTTCGGCCGCGTGATCGGCGTACCCGTGGCCGCCCGCACATGGGCGAAGAACAGGTGCGAGTGCAGGTGCCGGCAGATGTAGCGCAGGTTCTCGTCGGACCAGGCGGGCTGCACCTCGCGGAAGCGGCCCGGCTCCGGGTGATCGCCGTACCATCCCAGCCCGAACCCGTCGCCGTTGGTGCTCGCGGTCGATTCGAGCGCCTTGATGCTCTGCGAGACCAGCGAATGCGCCGGCTCCGTCACGTAGTGCTCGAGCGGTATCGTGCGGCCCCGATAGGCGATCCAGCGGCACATGCTCTCGGGCCTCCCCCAAACGGTGCGTTCTTGCCCGCCGCGCTTCGTGGATGATCGTGGAGAATCCGCGTCACCTTGAGCGCAATTCTCCGCGCCGCACGACGATCTGCACGGCGCCTCATGCGCCCAACGCGGGGCCAGCCGATCAGATGCCGTGCGATTGCAGCCACGCTTCGAGTAGCGATACCTGCCAGAGCTTGGAATTGCCCTTCGGCGTCAGCGTCCCGTCCGGATCGGCGAGGAGGCGGTCGACGTAGGCGCGATTGAAGATCCCGCGTTCGCGCGCCGCCGGCCGGTCGAGCACATCGCGCACGAAATCCATGAACGGCCCGCGGATGTGCTTCAGGGCGGGAACCGGAAAATAGCCCTTCGGCCGGTCGATCACCTCCGCCGGAACGACGGCGCGAGCCGCCTCCTTGAGGATGTATTTTCCCCCGTCGCGCACCTTCAGCTCCGCCGGGATACGGGCGGCGAGTTCCACGAGTTCGTGATCGAGGAACGGGACGCGCGCCTCCAGCCCGCAGGCCATGGTCATGTTGTCGACCCGCTTGACCGGATCGTCCACGAGCATGATCCGCTGGTCGAGGTCGAGGGTCTTGTCGATGGCGCTCGCGCTCCGCGACTCCGCGAAGAAGCGGGCGATGTAGTCGCGGCTGTGATCCTCGCCGAGGTAATCGGGGGTGAGCGCCTCGCGCATCTCCGCGTGGTCGCGGTCGAAATAGGCCCTGGCGTAATCGGCGGTCGGGTCGGTCGAGCCCATCAGCTTCGGGTACCAGTGGTAGCCGCCGAACACCTCGTCGGCGCCCTGGCCGCTCTGGATCACCTTCACATGGCGGGCGACCTCTTGCGAGAGCAGCAGGAAGGCCACCGCGTCGTGGCTCATCTGCGGCTCGGCCATGGCCTGGATCGCCGCAGGCAGCGCCTCCAGGGTGCGCGAGCCGTCGACGACGAGCTTGGCGTGATCGGTCTCGAAGCGCTCGGCGATGATGTCGGAATACTTGAACTCGTCGCCCTCGACGCCGTTCACTGCGTCGAAGCCGACCGAGAAGGTCTTGAGCCCGCTCTGGCCGTTCCTGGCCAGCAGCGCCACGATGACCGACGAGTCGAGGCCGCCCGAGAGCAGCACTCCGGTCGGCACGTCGGCGATCTGGCGGCGGGCCACGGCGACGCCGAGGGAATCGAGCACGGCCGCGCGCCAATCCGCCTCGGTCATGGCGCGGTCCTCGTCCCGCGGGCCTATCCTGAGCGACCAGTAGGTCTCCTCCCGGCGCGCGCCGTCGGGCTCGAAGGTGAGCGTCGTGGCGGGATGGAGCTTCCGCACGCCCTTGAGGATCGTCAGCGGGGCCGGCACGCCGGCATGCCAGCTCATGTAGTGGTGCAACGCGACCGGATCGATCGACGTATCGACATCCCCGGCGGCGAGCAGGGCCGGCAGCGCGGAGGCGAAGCGGAAGCGCCCGGCCGTCTCGGCGTAGTAGAGCGGCTTGATGCCGAGCCGGTCGCGGGCGAGCATCACCCGGCCGGTCTCGCGCTCATGCACGGCAAAGGCGAACATGCCGAGGAAGCGCTTCACGCAGTCCCGGCCCCAGGCGTGATAGGCCTTGAGCACCACCTCGGTGTCGCTCGTGGAGAAGAAGCGGTAGCCCCTGCCCGTCAGCTCCTCGCGCAGTTCCCTGTAGTTGTAGATGCAGCCGTTGAAGACGAGGCTGAGGCCGAGTTCCGGATCGACCATCGGTTGCCGCCCGGTCTCCGACAGGTCGATAATCTTCAGCCGGCAATGGCCGAAGGCCACGCGGCCCTCCTCGCGGAGGCCGCTCGCATCGGGTCCGCGCGGGCGGAGGACCGTCATCATCGCTTCGACGGCCCCCCGATCGGCCCGTCCTCCGAAGCTGATCTCCCCGCAGATTCCGCACATCGCCGCCGGCTGTCCTCGTGCTTCAGTGGCCCGACCTGAGCGGCAGAACCGTGGATCGTCCCGTCCGTTCCCCGCCGCCCGTCCTTTCGACCGCCCGCGACGATGCTTCCGGTGTCGGCCGCGAAGCGATTTCCGGACCAGCCGCGTATCCTCCGCTGCAGGGAAGAGCCCGGCACCCTGAGAGTCGTAGGCCGGCCGGCGGCGGCTGCCGGATCGAACACGGACGGAAACTGGGCCGTCCGTCGGCGACTTGCTCCCCTGCGAGGCAGTCCGGCGACGGTCGCGGACCGGCTCGGCGCAGAGGGGACGTTCGCAAAGATGGTTCTTCGCTCCGAAACTCCGCCGCCGCCGGCCGACCGCGTTCCGGAGGCGCCCCCGCCCTCGCGCGATCCGACCCTTCCGCAGCTGAAGGCGGAGATCGATTCGGGCCGGACCGGAGACAAGAATCCGGCCCAGGACCCGGGGCTCTCGCCGCTCGGCACCGACGACGAGGCCGCCGGGCGCCCGGCGGAGGCTTCCCGCATCGCCCTGGCCCGGGATGCGGAGACGACGCCGCGGCGGGGCCGGGCCTCGCGGATGCACACGAGCCACGGCGCCAACCGCTGGGTCATGCCGACTTATATCGGCATCGTCCTCGCGGTCGCCGTCGTGATCGCGCTGGCGGTGTGGTTCCTGCGGTAGAACCCGACGATGCCTCAGGCCGGAAGCGTCAGCCCCTCGCGGGCGAACACCGTCCGAACGGCAGGGCGCTCGGCCAGGCGCCGAGCATGGGCGGTCCAGGCCGGGAAGCGGGCCGGCATGTCGAAGCCGATGGTCGCGCCGCGCGCCCAGTTCCAGAACACCATCAGGTAGGGATCGACAATGCAGTAGCGCTCGCCCAGCGCCCAGCCGCCGTTCGAGAGTCGCACCTCGGTCATGGTGCAGAGGTCGCCGAAGGTGTCGGCACCCTTGGCGCGGATCTCAGGGTACGCCGCCTCGTCGGCGCTGTAGCGCTCGGGCCGGCGGACATGGGCATAGGCGATGTGGTGGCCGGTCGAAAGCCAGGCGAGCCACTCGTCGACGACGGCCTGTTCGCGGGGATCGTCGGGCAGGAGCCCGGCTTCGGGATGCGAGCGGGCGAGGTGGCGCAGGATCGCCGCGCTCTCGGTGAGCACCCAGCCGTCCTCGTAGAGGGCCGGGACGCGCCCGCGCTCGTTCACCGCGAGGTATTCCGGCGCCCGCTGGTCGCCCTTGGCGAGATCGAGGCGGATCGTCTCGTAGGGTACACCGATCTCCTCCAGCACGATGTGCGAGGCGAGCGAGCAGGCGCCGGGGGCGTAATAGAAGGTGCGGGCGGTCATGGAATCCCTCGTCGCTGCGGACGGCGCCCAGGAAGGATAGCGCCGTCCACGAGCAGGCCCAGCTACAGCGGCTCCGCGCCGCGGCCCATGGCGGCGATGCCCGTGCGGGAAATCTCCACGAGGCCGATCACCGTGAGGAGGCGGATGAAGCGGTCGATCTCCTCGGTCGAGCCGGTCAGCTCGAACACGAAGGAATTCAGCGTGGCGTCGAGCGTGCGGGCGCCGAAGGCGGAGGCCAGCCGCAGGGCCTCGCTGCGGTGCTCGCCGGTGCCCGCCACCTTCACGAGGCAGAGTTCCCGCTCCAGCGCCTGCCCCTGGAGCGTCAGGTCGACGACCCGATGCACCGGCACCAGCCGGTCGAGCTGCGCCTTGATCTGGTCGATCACCGCGTTGGTGCCGGTTGTGACAATGGTGATGCGCGAGAGGTGGCGCGCCTCCTCCGTCTCGGAGACGGTCAGGCTCTCGATGTTGTAGCCGCGGCCGGAGAACAGGCCGGCGATCCGGGCGAGGGCGCCGGGCTCGTTGTCCACGATCACCGCGAGCGTGTGGCGGTTGACGGTCTCGACCCGGGTGGGCTCGGGGTAGTGGGTGTTCATCGCGTTCATCTTGCAGCGTCCCTCGTCTTGAACTGTTGCACCCCGGCCGCGGCCCGCGCCGAGGCGCTGGACCCGCCCGCCGACGGCGTGATACCGGCCGCGCCATGGATCGGCGCCAGCGTGTCTTGAATCTCGTCGTGCCGCAGGGCCGAACCGGCGTCGAGATCGGTCCCCTCACGCATCCGATCGTCCTGAAGAGCGACGGCGACGTGCTCTACGCGGACCACCTGCCGACGGAGGAACTCCGCCGCCAGTACCGGGGCCACCCGACGCTCGGCCCCGCCGGCATCGACGGCATCCTGCCCGTGGACGTGGTGCTCGGGCCCGGCGGCCTTGCCGAGGCGCTCGGCGCGCGCGGACCGGTCGATTACATCGTCGCGTCCCACGTCGTCGAGCACGTCCCCGATCCGATCCGCTGGCTGCGCGAGGCGGGCGACGCCCTGCGGGAGGGCGGCGTGTTCTGCCTCATCGTGCCCGACAAGCGCTTCACCTTCGACCATTTCCGCACGCCCACCAGCGTCGGCGCGCTCGTCGCCGCGCATCTCGCGGGTCTCGACCGGCCGACGATCGCCACGGTCTACGAGCATTTCGCCCGGGCCTGCCCGGTCGATGCGGGGCGCATCTGGAAGGGTGAAGCCGTGCCGGTGAGGCCGATCAGCGGCGGCCCCGGACAGGCCCTGTCGATCGCCGCCGGCATCGCCGAGACCGGCGCATCCGTTGACGTGCATTGCACGGTCTTCACGCCCTACAGCTTCGCCCGCGCGCTCTCGGAAGTGATCGGCCTCGATCTGCTGCCGTTCGAATGCGCGGCCCTGGAGCCGACGCGCGTGCGGGAGGACGAATTCTTCGTCCTCCTGCGCAAGCGCAGCGACCGGACGGCAGCGCAGCGTGCGGCGAGCGTCCCGCATCTCGACCCGCGCCGCCACGACGCCCTTCCGCAGCCGGACTGGCGACAACGGCTCGCCGGACGCTGGCGCCGGGGGCTCTCGCGATGAGAGCCCCGACGCCGGTGCTGTGATCGGGCCGCGCATGGCCGGGCCGTCGAGGTTAAGAGCCGGTCAGACCAGCATCTTGCCCTCGGCCGAGATGACATCGCCGAGTTCCACCCCGGTCTCGCCGAGATAGTCGGAGAGCAGCATCTCGTTATGCGCCTTGCCCGAGGGGATCATCGGGAAGCAGTTCTCGGTCTTGTCGACGATGCAGTCGAAGATCACCGGACCGTCATAGTCCAGCATCTCCTGGATCGCCGCGTCGAGCTCACCAGGCTTCTCGCAGCGGATGCCCTTGGCGCCGTAGGCCTCGGCCAGCTTGACGAAATCCGGCAGGCTTTCCGAGTAGCTCTGGGAGTAGCGCGAGCCGTGCAGCAGTTCCTGCCACTGGCGCACCATGCCCATGTACTCGTTGTTCAGGATGAAGATCTTGACCGGCAGCCGGTACTGCACTGCCGTCGACATCTCCTGGATGTTCATCAGGATCGAGGCCTCGCCCGCGATGTCGATGACGAGACCGTCGGGGTTGGCGAGCTGCGTGCCGATCGCCGCCGGCAGGCCGTAGCCCATGGTGCCGAGACCTCCGCTCGTCATCCAGCGGTTCGGCTCATCGAACTTGAAGTACTGCGCCGCCCACATCTGGTGCTGGCCGACCTCCGTCGTGACGAAGGTCTTGCGGTCCTTGCAGGCCTCGTAGAGCCGCTGCACCGCGTATTGCGGCTTGATGATCGTGCCCGAGGGCCAGTAGGCGAGGCAGTCGCGCGACTTCCAGCGGCTGATCTTGTTGAACCAGTCCTCCATCCGTGCCTTGTCGGGCTGGCGCAGCAGGGCGCGCCACTGGGCCAGCATCTCCTCCAGCACCGCGGCGCAGTCGCCGAGGATGCCGACATCGACCTTGACGACCTTGTTGATGGACGAAGCGTCGACATCGACGTGGATCTTCTTCGAGAACGGCGCGAAGGCGTCGAGACGGCCGGTGATGCGGTCGTCGAAGCGCGCGCCGATGCAGATCATCACGTCGCAATCGTGCATCGCGAGGTTGGCCTCGTAGGTGCCGTGCATGCCCAGCATCCCGAGGAACCGGTCGTCGGAGGCCGGGAAGGCGCCCAGACCCATCAGCGTGGAGGTGACGGGAAAGCCCGTCTCGGCCACGAGTTCGCGCAGGAGCCGCGAGGCCTCCGGCCCCGAGTTGATGACGCCGCCGCCGGTGTAGAAGATCGGCCGGCGGGCGCCCGCCATCAGCTCGACCGCGGCGCGGATCTTCTCCGCGTCGCCCTTGACCGGCGGCTTGTAGGTCTTGTGGCCGTCCTGCTCCGGGCGGCTGTAGACGCCGGACGCGAACTGGATGTCCTTGGGCAGGTCGATGACGACCGGGCCCGGGCGTCCGTGGCTCGCGACGTAGAACGCCTCGTGCAGGATGCGCGGCAGGTCCTCGATCGATTTGACGAGGTAGTTGTGCTTCGTGCAGTGGCGCGTGATGCCGACCGTGTCGCATTCCTGGAAGGCGTCCGAGCCGATCAGGTGCGTCGGAACCTGGCCCGTGACGGCGACGAGCGGGATCGAATCCAGCATCGCGTCGGTCAGGCCCGTGACGATGTTGGTGGCACCCGGGCCGGAGGTGACGAGGACGACGCCGACCTTGCCCGAGGAGCGGGCATAGCCCTCGGCGGCGTGCACCGCGCCCTGCTCGTGGCGGACCAGAACGTGGTTGATCGTGGTCTCGTCGAAGAGCGCGTCGTAGATCGGAAGCACGGCGCCGCCCGGATAGCCGAACAGGGTGTCCACGCCCTGATCCTGGAACGCCCGGATGACCATCTGGGCACCGGTCATGACCTCGCCGCTCATCGACTCCTCCATCAATCCGTTCTTCGTGGTCCGGTCCGCATGTCGGCCCGCTGGATTTCGCGCAACAAAAAAGGGCCCCGAGGGACCCTGCATGCGCCACCGACCGGGTCTGCCGGGCTTGTTCTCAAGCCCGCCCCGTCCGTGGCGCTTCCGTTACGATAAGACCCGTGCGCATCGTGGATCCGTCTGCCGACCACCCGCCGATCATCGACGGAGTGAGGGGCGCGGAGTAAGCGATCCCCGCTGTCCCGTCAATCCGTACGATTCTTTTTCATAACCATGACGGCGGCAGAGCTTGAACGCACTGCCGCCTGCGCGGCGGCGCGGCTTCAGGCGGCGCGGATCGTGCCGAGGAAGCGGCCCACCTCCATCGTCAGATGCTCGGATTGCCGCGATAGCTCGGAGGCCGAGGCGAGCACCTGCGCAGCGGCCGCTCCGGTCTCTTCCGAGGCCCGCGCGACGTCGGCGATGGTCGCGGTCACCGCGCCGGTTCCGCTCGCCGCCTGGGCGACGTTGCGAACGATCTCCTGGGTGGCCGCACCCTGCTGCTCCACGGCCGCGGCGATGCCGGTGGCGACGCCGCTGATCTCGCGGATGCGCGCCGTGAAGTCGCCGATGGCGGCCACCGCCTCGCCGGTCGCACCCTGCACCCGGCCGATCTGGCTCGAGATCTCCTCGGTGGCCCGCGCGGTCTGGCTGGCGAGGTCCTTGACCTCGGCGGCCACCACGGCGAAGCCGCGGCCGGCCTCGCCCGCCCGCGCCGCCTCGATGGTGGCGTTGAGCGCCAGAAGGTTCGTCTGCCCGGCAATGGTCGAGATCAGCCCGACCACGTCGCCGATCCGGCTCACGACCGCGTCGAGTTCGTGAACGAGGGCGCCGGTCCGATCGGCCTGCGCCACCGCGCTCTGCGCCAGCGCGGAGGAGTTCGACACCTGCCGGGCGATCTCCTGCACCGAGGCGCCGAGTTCCTCCGCTGCCGCCGCGACGGTGCCGACGTTGGAAGCCGCCTCCTCGGCCGCACCTGCGACGATGCCGGAACGGCTCGCCGTCTGCGCGGCGGTGGCGGACATGGTGTCGGCCGTGATCGTCAATTCGGAGGCCGAGGTCGAGACCGTGCCGAGGACGCCGCCGATGGCCCGCTCGAAGTTCTCGGCAACCGTGCGCAGGGCGTGCCGCCGCTGCTCCTCGGCCGAGGCCCGGGCAAGCGCCGCCGCCTCTTCGAGGGCGCGCGTGCGGATCAGGCTCTCCTTGAAGACCTGCACGGCCGCGGCCATGCCGCCGATCTCGTCGCGCCGGCCGAGGCCCGGCACCTCGGCCGCGACGTCCCCTTCGGCGAGGCGGGTCATCGTGCCGCCGATTCCGGCGAGCGGGCGAAGGACGCGGCGGACGCTGAGCCAGAGCAGGCCCATGGCGACGAGGATCATGAGTCCGCCGACGAGGGCCGCCTGTTGCATCATCCGATCGAGGCCGGCCAGCACGTCGGTCCGCTTCAGGCCGACATAGAGGATACCCGAGACCTGCCCGTCGGCGCCGCGCAAAGGCTCGTAGACCGTCAGGTAGGGCGCGCCGAGGATGTCGGCCTCGCCGCGATAGGTCTCGCCGCGGCCCAGCACGGCCTCGTGGACGGGCCCGGCCGCGAGCCGGGTTCCGACGGCGCGGCTGCCATCCGGCTGACGCAAGGTGGTCGCGACGCGACGATCTCCCGCGAAGACGGTGGCCGTACCGCCGGTGACGCTGGCGACCCGATCGACCGCGGCCTCGGCAGCCGAGCGATCCTGCTGACCCGATCCAAGGCCGGCCCGCAGCAGACGCAGGCTGCTGTCCAGGGCCTCGGCCGCCCGGGCATGCATGACGGCGCGCGCCTCGCTCACGAGGTAGCCGCCCACGGCCAGCGTCGCGACCAGTACGATCAGGCTTCCGAGAACGGCGACGCGGCTGGCGAGGGACAATCGAACCGTCCGTCGCGCGCGGTGAACTTCATTCATGACAACTCCTTCGGCAGCGGCCTTCCGCCCGCGCCCCAGAAGCCGTCAACTATCGCCGCATCCTTACCAGAAACTTGAAATATTCCATTCTCTCCGAAGTCTCATCATAGCATATGTTAATCGAACCTTTTGTCACGGGATCTTGCGGCACGCTCCTCACAGAGGGAATTATTCTTCCTCAAGTCCCGCAGAAAGTGCGATATTCACGCCCGCCACCCTCGGGAGCCTCGGCATAGCGCGCGCATTCGGGCTGATCGTCGTAGGGCCGCGCCAGGACCGTCAGCAGGGTCTCGAAGGGTCCGAAATCCTGCCGCTCGACGGCGGCCTCGATCATCTCCTCGACGCGGTGGTTGCGCGGAATGAAGGCGGGATTGACCGCGCGCATCGCCCGGCTGCGCGCCGCCGCATCCCCCGGCTCCTCGGCGAGCCGCCGGTGCCAGCCCTCCGCCCAACGGTCATAGGCGGTGGGGTCGATGAACAGGCCGCGCACGGCCTCGACCGCCGCCGGCCCACCCGCGGCGCCCGGCACGGCCTCGCAGAGGCGGCGGAAGGTGAGGGTGAAGTCGGCGCCGTTCTCGGCCATCGCCTTGAGCAGGTCGCTGGCCAGTTCCGCGTCCCCGTCGCACGCGGTCGTCAGCCCGAGCTTGCCCCGCAACCCGCCGAAATACGCGGCCTCGAACAGGCCCGCGAAGCCGCCGAGCGCCGCCTCGGCCTGCGCGACGGCGGCCGCCTCGTCCTCGGCAAGCAGCGGAATCAGCGCCTCGGCGAGGCGCGTGAGGTTCCACAGAGCGATGCGGGGCTGGTTGCCGTAGGCGTAGCGCCCGTGCCGGTCGATGGAAGAGAAGGCGGTCGCCGGATCGTAGGCGTCGAGGAAGGCGCAAGGCCCGTAATCGATCGTCTCGCCGGCGATCGACATGTTGTCGGTGTTCATCACGCCGTGGATGAAGCCGACATGGAGCCAGCGCGCGACGAGCTCGGCCTGACGGCGGACGACGCCTTCGAGCAGCGCGCGATAGGGCTGCTCGGCCGCCGCCGTCTCGGGATCGTGACGGACGAGGACGTGGTCGGCCAGCGTCCGCAGGCCCTCCACGTCGCCGCGGGCGGCGAAGAACTGGAAGGTGCCGACCCGGATGTGGCTCGAGGCGACCCGGGTCAGGATCGCGCCGGGCAGGACCGTCTCGCGGATCACGCGCTCGCCCGTGGTGACAGCGGCCAGGGCCCGCGTGGTCGGGATGCCGAGGGCGTGCATCGACTCGCTGAGGAGATATTCCCGCAGGACCGGCCCCAGGGCGGCTCGGCCGTCGCCGCGGCGGGAGAAGGGAGTCGGACCCGATCCCTTGAGCTGGATGTCCCGGCGGAGCCCATCGCGACCGACGACCTCGCCCAGCAGGATTGCGCGCCCGTCCCCGAGTTGCGGAACGAACTGCCCGAACTGGTGACCCGCATAGGCGGCCGCCAGCGGTTCCGCGCCCTCGGGCACTCGCCGCCCGGCCAGCACCTCGACCCCTCCCGGGGCTTCGAGCGCATCGGGATCGAGGCCGAGTTCGCGCGCGAGGGGCCGGTTCAATCGCACCAACCGGGGCGCCTCCACGGCCGTCGGCGCGACCCGCGCGTAGAAGCGGTCCGGCAGGCGCGCGTAGCTGTTGTCGAAGGGCAGGGGCAGTGTCATGGGCGAGCACCCGGTTCGAGGCGAGGTCGGCCGGAGCCGTGCGAGCGGTACAAGCCTCGGACGCGCCGAGCGGTTCGCGAGACGGGAACCGCCGTATTCGTCCGAAGGCCAAGCGGAGCCGTGCGTAACATCGACGCTTCCACCCTGACGTGAGCACGATCGCACGCCCTGACAACCATCCCGGCGCACCGTTGATGTCGAACCGATCGATCGGAGCGGTATCGAAGGATTTGGTGGACTAGAGCAACCAAATCGCTCACTTCTAAGTTGCTAGCCCCCACCCCTATCATCGGCGGCAAACGCGCAGCCGATTGCCAAAGCCGGAATATCGAATCATGAGCCTCCCCAGCGCGATGCCAAAGCGGGCAACAGAGCAGGATCGTATCGTCGGCGAGCGTATCGTGGCGCTGCGCAAGGCGAGGGGCCTGAGCCAGACCGCACTCGGGACCGCGGTCGGCGTGACCTTCCAGCAGGTGCAGAAATACGAGAAGGGCACGAACCGGGTCGGCGCCGGGCGCCTTCAGGAGATCGCCCGGCTGCTCGAAGTGCCGGTTTCCGCCTTCTTCGACGAGGGTGACGGAGCCGCCGGCGACGTGCAGACGGAAGTGTTCGGCTTCCTGCGCACGCCCGGCGCCATCGATCTGCTCCGCGCCTTCGACGCGATCGAGGACGACCAGAAGCGCCGTGAAGTCCTGGCGATCGTCCGCAGCGCCGCGCGTCTCGCTGCCGCCGCGACGGAGAACGGTCCTGCGCCCACGTCCGTGAGCTGACGCGCCAAGGATCGCGCCCTCCCTTGCGAAGCGCCATCGCGACGGTCCGGCGAGAGAGGAGGCGTGCGCAACCCTCCGAGGCTCCCGGACCCGGCTGCCCGACGGCTGGAAGGATCGCCCTGGGAACGATAATCTCCCGGGATGTCTCACCTTCGCCGGCTCGTCGATCCCGCCATTCTCGTGCTGATCCTGTCGCTGGTGGCCGGCAGCCTGTGGCTGGGCACGCACGAGCATGACAGCGATTTCGGCGCCGGCTTCGTCCTGGGGTTGATCGCGGGCGGATCGCTGGCCTTCATGGCCCTCGGATCTCGACGCCGGGGCGCCGATTAGCGGGCATCCGGGCGGCGCCGGAAACCGCTCAGGAATCGCGTGAGGCCGGCGACGATACCCGCGGCTTCGTTCTCCCGCTCCGGCTCTGGCGGCTCCGCATCCGCACGGCTGAAACGTTTGCCGGCCTCGAACAGAACCTGTTCGACCAGCGGCGGCCACGGCACGTCGTGCTCCTCGAGCAACCGAGCGGCGCTCACGAAAGCGACGAACAGTTCCCGCGAGGGCGGTCGTTCCGTCATCTGTGCTTCCAGGATGCGCTCGGCCGCCAGGGTCGCCAGGCGCGACACCTCGCCGATCTTCTCGGGTTGTGTGCCGGCACTCGCCATGTCGGCTCGCTCCTCAGCCCGCAATCACCCCCGATGCGCCAGCTGCTTGCCGCACGCCGGTCGCGACATCATCCACCGCCCCGTCGGCGCGTTCGAAGACGGCGGCGCGGGGACCGCGCATCTCGCCGCCCTGCCACTTTCATCTCTCCGAAACGACATCGGTTGCATCGATCACGAGCGCATCACCCCGAAAGGTGATGGCCGCGTGCCGAAAAAGAGGATGGGAAACGAATGCGGCCTGTCTCCCCCTGATCCCATCTCCAGGGCGACGCTTCGGCGAGCGCGCTGATCCCGCACGAACGCGGCAAGCACATCGATGGCTCGCAGACGGCACGCAGCAATCGACCTGCGCTCGAACGCGCGAAAAGTCTGTGAGCGATAGAGGCTGGCCGAGACACCACAGTCGCGCATCGATCTCAGCCGGATCGATCGAGTAGACTGCGAGGTATCTGAGATATTTGGTGGGCGCACTAGGGTTCGAACCTAGGACCCGCTGATTAAGAGTCAGCTGCTCTACCAACTGAGCTATGCGCCCGTAGCCTCTTTTGGGGAGGCTGCGTCGCCGGGCCACCAGTCCCGTGCGATGGCGGCGAAGTAGCAACGGCCGATCGGTCTGTCCACCCCCCTCGAACCATTTTTCCGGCGAAAGAGGTGGTTCGGTCCGAACTCTCGGGAGCGGGACCCTTTCGCCGCGGCGTGACGAGCGCCGGTGACTCGGCTACAGCGCAGGGTATGAACGACGCGCGCCCCCTGAGAATCGGCACCCGCGGCAGCCCGATGGCGCTCGCGCAGACCGGCATGGTCCGGGATCGGATCGTCGCGGCCAATCCGGGGCTGGAGACGGAGATCGTCGTCGTCTCCACGGTCGCCGACCGGGTTCTCGACCGGCCGCTCTCCGAGATCGGCGGCAAGGGCCTGTTCACGAAGGAATTGGAGCAGGCGCTCTTCGACGACGCCATCGACGTCGCCGTACATTCCATGAAGGACGTGGAGACCTGGCTTCCCGACGGCCTGGTCATCGCCTGCATCCTGGAGCGGGACGACCCGCGCGACGCCTTCCTGAGTGCGGGGGCGGCCGACGGCCTCGCGGCTCTGCCTGCGGGCGCGCGTGTCGGCACCTCGTCGCTGCGCCGGGGGGCGCAGGTGCTGATGCACCGGCCGGATCTCCGGATCGTGCCCCTGCGCGGCAACGCCAACACTCGCATGCGCAAGCTGGAGGCCGGCGAGTGCGACGCCACGCTGCTGGCCCTGGCCGGCTTGCAGCGGCTCGGCATGGAGGACGTGGCGCGCAGCGTGCTGTCGGTCGAAGAGATGCTGCCCGCGGTCGCGCAGGGCGCGCTCGGCATCGAGTGCCGGGCGGGCGACGAGGCGATCCAGGCGCTGCTGGCGCCGGTCGCCTGCGCCACCACGACCACGGCTCTGGACGCGGAGCGGGGCCTCCTGGCCGAGCTCGATGGCTCCTGCCGCACGCCGATCGCCGCGCTCGCGCGGATCGAAGGCGAGCGCCTGACCCTCGACGGCCTGCTGTTCCTGCCCGACGGAAGCCGCCACTGGGCCGTTCACCGCGAGGGAGCGGCCTCCGACGCCGCTGCGATCGGCCGGGATGCGGGAGCCGAATTGAAGCGGGCGGCCGGCGACATCTACTTCGCTCATCTGAAGTAGGGCCGCCTTTAGAGTGCCTGAAAAAACTCCTGGCCGCCGACGCCGCGCGCTCTGGCGAAGGAAGAGCGGCGGGAGTTTTTTGAGAGACGCTCAGGCGACGCTGCGCTCGATCGCCTCCTCGTCGCAGATGACGCCGGCCGTGCCGGCGAACTCCGCCTCGCTCGCCGCCGGCGCGGGACGCGGTGCCGTGCCAGCGCCGGAAGCGGGCACGAAGCTCGCCATGAACGCGCGCATCACGTGGGCGACGCCCGCCTCGGCGATGCCGCGCTGGTCCTCCTCGTAGTAGCGGCCCCCGTTGGTCTGACTCGTGATGATCTCGTAGGAGGGGAAGTAGACGAGGCGCGGATCGCCCCGGTCGCAGACTTCGCCGGCGGCCGCGCGCAGCACCGCCTTCGAATGCGCGTTCGCGACGAGCACGTGCCGGTCGAGATAGGTCGCGATCAGCGGGACCGGCGACACCGTCACGATCACCCGCGCGCCCGCATTGACGCTCCAGAGCCGGTCGAGGAAGCCGGTGAGGTCGGCGATGACCTCCGCCGTGCCCGCATTGACGAAGGCCGTCTCGGCCGGATCGAACTGGCCGCCCGCCACGCCCGGCGCGAGCGAGAGGGCTGCTCCGTCCGCGCGGCAGCGCCAGCCTTCGGTGAGGCCGAGCGTCAACACGAGCACGTCGAGGCTCTCGCAAAGCTGGCGCACGCGGGCGAGATGCTCCTCGCGCGCCGCGATCACCGCCGCCTCGTCAGGAAAGCCCTCCGGCTCGATGGTCGGGCGGAACGGATCGACGAAGCGTCCGTCCTCGCGTTGCCACGCCTTGAGCTGCGGATCGAAGGCGCCGAAGGCCCGGTCGAACAGCTGCACGAATTGGCGCGGGCCGTAGAGGTTGCCGTAGCGGGCCGAGAAGGTGCCGTACTGGCGTGCCTGCGCCTCTGCTTCGCTCATGCCGGCCGGGGCCGGTTCGGTAACGTGGTAGCGGAAGCCGCCGCGGGCGAGCGCCTGCGAGACCCGCTGGGCAAAACAAGAGCCCGCCGTCGCGACCCGGTCGGTGCGCGCGATGGGAAACACGCCCCGCGGCCCGGGATCGAGGGCGAAGGGTGCGACGCCGGCTACCGCCTTGCGCCAGAATTGCTCGGCCGGTAGATCGCGGTAAGGGTTCATCGCCTGATCCGATCCTGGACGCCCGCGAGAGGCCGCGCCACGCTTGGCCCCGCTCCAACGCCTTTTCAAGCCGGCCGCCGAAGCCCTGGGAGCGACGTCCTTCTCGGGGCGATCCTGGGCGAGACCGTGGCGGCAGCCCGCCGGCAGGCCGCGCATCGCGGTGATCGGGAACTGTCAGGCGACCGGCGTGGCGCAATCGCTGCGCCTGCTGCTGCCCGCGGCCGAAGTGGAGACGATTCTGCTCGCGGGAGCCGGCCGTCGCTTCGGCACCGTCGACCGGCTCGCACCCCACCTGCAAGAGCACGATTTCGTCTTCTCGCACTTCTTCCCGGTCGGGTTCTTGGCGGGCGGCAACGTTCACGCACTGGCGGCGCGCGTGCCGGCGCTGCGGCTCTTCCCGACGATCCTGTTCTCCGGCTTCCACCCCGATCTCGTGCATGTGGGCGACGAGGCGAGCCTGCGATTGTCGCGCCTCGTGCCCTCTCCGATCGGGGCCTATCACTCGGCCATCGCCCTCCAGGCGTTCCGGCGGGGCCTGAGCGTCGATGCGGCCCTGCGGATGTTCGACGGACCCGTATTCGAGCGGCTCGGCTATTTCGATCATTGGGAGGCGAGCGCCGCCTATCTCCTTCGCACCGCCCGCGACGTGGGCTTCGGCCTCGAACGGGAATTCGCGCGCTGGAGCCGCGGCGGCATCTTCATGCACGTGATCAACCATCCGCGCCTGACCGTGCTCGCCGACATCGCCCGCCGCCTCGCTCGTGAGGCGGGCTGCGACCCGCTCGACATCCCGGTCGAGGCCTACGCGCCCGATGCGCTGGCGGCCGAGCCGGTCTGGCCGGTCCTGCCGGCGATCGCGGAACGCTACGGCGTGGCGGCCTCGACGCTGTTCAAGGGCGACGGTCGACGCGGCCCGCCGCGCCTGCTCGACCTGCCCGACTTCGTCGCGGAGAGCTTCGCGCTCTACGCCCGGCACCGGCCGGACGATCTCGGCTGCAGCCGCGTCACGGCCTGGGAGGCCGATGCCGGAATCGGCGCGCTCTTCGACGAGGCGGCCTGACCGTCCGATCGAACACGGCTCAGCCGGCGACCTGCAAGGCGTCCTCGGCGCCATTCGAGGCGGCCATCATGGTGGCGAGCGCCAGGATCTCCCGCGGCTCGAAGGGCTTGCGGACGTAGATGCTCCCCGAAACCGTGCGGCGCTCGGTCCGGGCCGAGGTCGAGGCGTAGATGATCGGACGGTGCGGGTGCCGCTCGCGATAGGCCGCGGCCACCGTCCAGCCGTCGATCAGGCCCGGCAGGTGGATATCGGTGAAGAGCCAGTCGATGGCCTCGCTTCCGGCGCGCAGCGTCGTCAGCGCCGCCTCGCCGCTGGAGGCCGCGAGCACCCGCATGCCTTCCTGCTCACACAGCCGGGTGAGCAGTTCCAGCAACAGGAAATTGTCCTCGACGATGAGGACGGTGGGCGCCACGCGCATGGCCCTTGTCCGAGTGTGTGTCCCGCCATCACACGCCGGAACGGTTAACACATCGTTAACGAGCTTGGGGTAGGACAAACTCCGGTGGTGCCGGATGATGGAATGAACGTGCACGACGAGCGGATGCCCGCCTCTCCCCAGCCGATCGCCTTCGATGCGCAGGCGCTCTCGGAACTCGAAGACCTGTTCGGCCGCGCGCGCCTGCTGGATCTGCTGACCATGCTCGACCGCGAGATCGAGAACCGGCTCGACACGGCGGTGGACGAGCCCAGGCAACTCGCCCGCGACGCCCACAGCCTCGTCTCGTCCAGCGGTGCACTGGCCTTCCAGGAGCTTTCGGGCGCCTGCGCCGCGCTGGAGCGCGCCTGCCTCACCGGCAGCGGCATCGCGGAGGCGCTCGGCACGGCGCGCCACGCCGCCCAGGACGCCCGCGACGCGATCGCGACGCTTCGGGCCGACTGATCACGCGCACTGTCGCCGAAAACGGCAGGACGAACCGCTTGTTGCCGCGCCGCAACATCGGACGCCAAAGCGCAGCTTTCGCCGCGGGCGCCCCCCGTGTGCCGCAATTCTCGCCAGAACGCTGAAGCAGCCGAACGCGAGCGGCGCCGGTCCGGTGACGGACCGCACCGCGAACGGTCAAGCTTCGGCGCATGACGATACGGCGGGTGTGCCGTGACAGACACTTAACCATCCGCGGTTACACACACCCGCAACTGGAACGACAACCGGCACGGCCCGGCCGTGGCGAGGAGAGAGACGATGGCGATACCCGCGCGTTACCGTGGGCTTTCCCTGACGCTGGCCCTTTGCGCGGTGCTCGGACTCGGCGCCTGCAGCAAGGACAACGACCTGGCCGACGCCTCCGGCTTCGGCGCGGGCGGGGCCGGCGGCCCGGCCCGGCCCGGAAGCGCCCAGGACTTCGTCGTGAATGTCGGCGACCGCGTCTTCTTCGAGTCCGACTCCACCGACCTCACGCCGACCGCGACCGCGACCCTCGACAAGCAGGCCTCCTGGCTGCAGCGCTATTCGCGCTACTCCTTCCTGATCGAGGGCCACGCCGACGAGCGCGGCACGCGCGAGTACAACTACTCCCTCGGCGCCCGCCGCGCGCAGACCGTGCAGGACTACCTCGCCTCGCGCGGCATCGCGTCCTCGCGGATGCGGACCGTGTCCTACGGCAAGGAACGCCCGGTGGCGGTGTGCAACGACATCTCCTGCTGGTCGCAGAACCGCCGCGCCGTCTCCGTCCTCGACGGCGGCGCCGGCTCCTGAGGCCCGAGCAACCGAGATCGGCGCGTCCAGTCCGGTTTTGCGGCCGGCCGGGCATCTGCTAGGGGAAGAGACGGCCGCGAACGAGAAGTCTGACCGGTGCCCGTCGCCATGCTCCGCCGCCTCCTCCTGACCCTCGGCCTCGGCCTCGCCCTCGTAGGGCCCGCGCGGGCGCAGGACGCGTCGGAACTCATCGTGCGCCTGACCCGGCTGGAGAACATGTCCCGGCAGATGTCGGGGCAGATCGAGACGCTCCAGTACGAGAACCGGCAGCTCAAGGAGCAGTTGCGGAAGTTCCAGGAGGACGTCGAGTTCCGCTTCCAGGAAGGGAAGGGAAGCGCGGCCGCGCCTGCCGCCCGTCGTGCGCCTGCCCCGGCCGCTTCGCCACCTTCCGCCGCGCCCTACGGCACCAATCCGGGGGAGGGGAAGCCCGGCAAGCGCGGGGACGCCTTCGACCCCGAGCAGAACCCGAACGCGCCCGGCGCGCCGCGTCAGCTGGGCACCACCCAACCCTCAATGCCCCTGCCGACCGGCGCCATCGCCGAGGCCGAAACGCCCCTGCGCCGCGCCGTCCCCCCGACGGTCGCCGAGGGTCCCGACAGCGAGGGCGACGACATGAACCTGCCGCCGCCCGGCCTCGGCGGCCCGGTCGACCTCTCGCCCCCGCCGGCCCGCACGGGCTCGATCGGCGCGGTCGAGGCTCCGGGTGCGAGCATCGCCGCCACGGGCAGCGGTGACGCGCAGGCCGATTTCGAGGCGGCCTACGGGCTGATCCGCGAGCGGCAGTACGAGCAGGCCGAGATGAGCCTGCGCCAGTTCATCCAGTCGCATCCCCGCGACCGGCTGGTGCCCAAGGCGACCTACTGGCTCGGCGAGAGCTACCTCCAGCGCAACCGCTCCCGCGAGGCCGCCGAGCAGTTCCTCAAAGTCTCGACCGACTACGCCAACTCGCCCGTCGCCCCTGAGGCGATGCTGAAGCTCGGTGCCTCGCTGCACGCGCTCGGTGCCAAGGCCCAGGCCTGTGCCACGCTGGCCGAGGTGGAGCGCAAGTTCCCGGGCGCGGGAGCACAGGTGCGCCAGAGCGTCGAGCGGGAGCAGAAGCGCGCCCGCTGCGCGGCTTGAGCGGCACGAACCCGACCGCCTCCCTCGACGAGCGGCTCGCCCGCGCGCTTCGCCCCGCCCTCGCCAGCGCCGACGGCCCCGCGCTTCTCGCCGTCTCGGGCGGCCCGGATTCGATCGCGCTGATGCACGCGGCGTCCCGCATCGGGCCGGCCGACCGGCTCTTCGTCGCCACCGTCGATCACGGTCTTCGCCCGGAGGCCGCCGGGGAAGCCGCGGGCGTCGGGCAGCTCGCCGCCGCACTCGGGCTGGCGCACGCCGTCCTGCCCTGGGCGTCGCCGCGGCGTGGCAGCCGGGTCCAGGCGGAGGCGCGCTCCGCCCGCTACCGGCTGCTGGCGGAGCATGCCGCTCGGCTCGGCGCCCGCCTCGTCCTGACCGGCCACACCCTCGACGATCAGGCCGAGACGGTGCTGATGCGGCTGATCGCCGGCAGCGCACCGGCCGGTCTCGCCGGCATGCCGCACCTGCGCCCGCTCACCCCCGACATCCGGCTCGCGCGCCCCTTCCTGAGTGTCGCGAAGGCTGAGCTGGTGGCCTATTGCGAGGCGCAGGGCCTACCTTTTTTGCGCGACCCCTCGAACACCGACGCGCGCTTCGCCCGCGCGCGGCTGCGCCGCCTCATGCCCGAGCTTCAGGCCGAGGGTCTGAGCGCCACGCGTCTCGCGCGTCTCGCGGAGCGGACGGCCCGGGACGAATCGGCTCTGGCCGAGAGGGCGGACGCCGTGTTCGCGCAGCTCGCTTGTGCCGAGGCGGGGGGCACCCTGCTCGATGGCGCCCGCCTGCGCGAAGAGCCCGAGGCGATTTGCCTGCGCGTGTTGGACCGGGCTCTGGAAGCCGTCGCATCCAGTCTGCCCGATCCCGTGCCGAAGCGGCTGGAACGGCTGGAAAGCCTTCTCTTCGACGCCCTGCTGCCGGCGCTCAGGGAGGGCAGGGCGCTGCGCCGAACGCTTCGCGGAGTGCTGATCGAGGCCGATCGGAAGGGCCTCATGCGCCTCGCCGCCGCGCCGCCGCGCGGAAGCCGAAACCCCGCACGCTAACGCTTCCACGGCACCCTCGCCGCAGGGGCAGCCGATTTACTTGGCAAGGGGAGGGGCGCCGCCTACATTGGCTGCGAGTGCGTGGGGCATGCCGCGACATTGCGGGACGAAACCCGAACGCCTCCCAGGACCGATCGATGAACCCGAATTTCCGCAACTTCGCCCTGTGGGTCGTCATCTTCCTGCTGGTGCTCGCCCTCGTGACCCTGTTCCAGAACCCGGGTCACCGCGGCGGCGGCAGCGAGATCGCCTACAGCCAGCTCCTGAACGACGCCGATGCCGGCAAGATCCAGTCCGTGACGATCTCCGGTCAGGATGTCAGCGGCACCTATGTGGGCGGCGGCAATTTCTCGAGCTACCTGCCGAACGATCCGAGCCTCGTCTCGAAGCTGCAGGCCAAGGGCGTGCAGATCACCGCGCGCCCGCCCTCCGACAACACCCCCTGGTTCATCCAGCTCCTCGTGAGCTGGCTGCCGATCCTCGTGTTCATCGGAGCCTGGATCTTCCTCTCGCGCCAGATGCAGTCCGGAGCCGGGCGGGCGATGGGGTTCGGGAAGAGCAAGGCCAAGCTCTTGAACGAGGCCCATGGGCGCGTCTCCTTCGATGACGTGGCGGGCGTCGAGGAGGCGAAGGAGGATCTCCAGGAGATCGTCGAGTTCCTGCGCGATCCTCAGAAGTTCCAGCGCCTCGGCGGGCGCATCCCCCGCGGCGTGCTGCTCGTCGGCCCCCCCGGCACCGGTAAGACCCTGATCGCCCGGGCGGTCGCGGGCGAGGCCAACGTCCCGTTCTTCACGATCTCCGGCTCCGACTTCGTCGAGATGTTCGTCGGCGTCGGCGCGAGCCGCGTGCGCGACATGTTCGAGCAGGCCAAGAAGAACGCGCCCTGCATCATCTTCATCGACGAGATCGACGCGGTGGGTCGTCACCGCGGCGCCGGTCTCGGCGGCGGCAACGACGAGCGCGAGCAGACCCTGAACCAGCTCCTCGTGGAGATGGACGGCTTCGAGGCCAACGAGGGCGTCATCATCATCGCGGCGACGAACCGTCCCGACGTGCTCGATCCGGCCCTGCTGCGTCCCGGCCGCTTCGACCGCCAGATCATGGTGCCGAACCCGGATGTGACCGGTCGCGAGCGCATCTTGCGCGTCCACGTCCGCAAGGTGCCGCTGGCGCCCGACGTCGATCTCAAGACCATCGCCCGCGGCACCCCCGGCTTCTCGGGCGCCGACCTGATGAACCTCGTCAACGAATCCGCTCTTCTCGCCGCGCGGCGCGGAAAACGCATCGTGACGATGCACGAGTTCGAGGATGCCAAGGACAAGGTGATGATGGGCGCCGAGCGGCGCACCCTGGTCATGACCGAGGACGAGAAGCGCCTGACCGCCTATCACGAGGGCGGCCACGCCATCGTCGCCCTCAACGTGCCGGCCACCGATCCGGTCCACAAGGCGACGATCATTCCGCGCGGTCGGGCGCTCGGCATGGTCATGCAGCTGCCCGAGCGCGACAAGCTGTCGATGTCGTTCGAGCAGATGACCTCGCGGTTGGCGATCATGATGGGCGGTCGCATCGCCGAGGAGATGATCTTCGGCAAGGACAAGGTGACCTCGGGCGCCCAGTCCGACATCGAGCAGGCGACGCGGCTGGCCAAGATGATGGTCACCCGCTGGGGCTTTTCGCCGGAACTCGGCACCGTGGCCTACGGCGACAACAACGACGAGGTCTTCCTCGGCATGTCGATGGGCCGTCAGCAGACGGTCTCGGAGGCCACCGCGCAGAAGATCGATGCCGAGGTGCGTCGCCTCGTCGAGGCCGGCCTCGAGGAAGCGCGCCGCATCCTCTCGGAGCACAAGGAGGATCTCGAGGCGCTGGCCCAGGGTCTGCTCGAATACGAGACTCTGTCGGGCGACGAGATCCGCAAGCTGCTTCAGGGCGAGCCGCCGGTGCGCGACTCCGGCGACGTGCCGCCGACCCCGGCCCGCGGTTCGCCGGTGCCCTCGACGGGCCGCGGCCGTCCCCGCGGCACCGATGGCGGGCTGGAGCCGAGCCCGCAGCCCCAGGGCTGAGGAAACACGGCCGAGACGGGAGAAAGGGGCGCCGCGAGGCGCCTCTTTTTTCTTGGATTTCGGTCTGCGGTGCGGGGCGCTGCACCCGGCCGCAGTCCGATGACGGAGCGAGAAACGTCGGGACGAGGAACGTGGCGACTTCGACCTATCTCATCGTCGGCCTCGGGGCGGCGCTCGCCGGCTTCGTTCAGGGCCTGTCGGGCTTCGCCTTCGGTCTCGTCGCGATGTCGATCTGGGCCTGGGTGATCGATCCGCAACTCGCGGCGGTGCTGGCGGTGATCGGCGGTCTGGCCGGGCAGGTGGTTGCTGCCGTCTCGGTCCGCCGCGGCGTCGATCTGCGCCGGCTGGCGCCCTTCCTGCTCGGCGGTCTCGCCGGCATCCCCCTGGGGGTCGCCCTGCTGCCGCATCTCGACATCAACTGGTTCAAGACGATCCTGGGAGGCTTCCTCGTCCTGTGGTGTCCGGCGATGCTCCTGTCGAAGGACTTGCCGCGCATCACGGGGGGCGGGCGGTTCGCGGATGCCCTCGCCGGGCTCGGCGGCGGCGTGGGGGGAGGGCTCGGCGGCTTCTCCGGCACGCTGCCCACGCTCTGGTGCACGCTTCGCGGCTACGAGCGGGACGTCCAGCGCGGCGTCATCCAGAACTTCAACCTCTCGATGCTGGCGGTCACCCTGGCCGTCTACCTGCCCTCCGGGCTCGTCACGCGCAGCATGCTGCCGATGATCGCCGTGGTGCTACCCGCCATGCTGATCCCGACGCTCCTGGGCACCCGCGTCTATGTGGGCTTGAGCGAGGCCGGCTTCCGCAGGCTGGTCCTCGGCCTGCTCACCGTGTCGGGCGTCGTCCTGCTGTCATCGGGTCTGCCCGGGCTTCTGGCGTAGCGCTCGCCGTCTTCGCTTCCCCGGGTTCCCCGGTCGACCACGCGCGACCGCCGCATTTCGACCGCCTTTAGCCCTGAGCAACCGGTTCACCAAGCCTGACATCCGCGCGGCGGATCGGGCCCCGATCTGATATCGTGGTCGCCTGCGAACCACGCCGAGCGCGGAGAAGCGACGTTGCGCAAGTACTTCGGAACCGACGGTGTGCGCGGCCGGGCCAACGGCGTCATCACGCCGGAACTCGCCCTCAAGGTCGGCCAGGCCGCGGGCGTCGTCTTCCAGCGCGGCGACCACCGCCACCGCGTGGTGATCGGAAAGGATACGCGTCTTTCCGGATACATGATCGAGACGGCGCTGGTCGCCGGCTTCACCTCCGTCGGCATGGACGTGCTGCTGCTCGGCCCGATGCCCACCCCCGCGGTGGCGATGCTGACCCGCTCCATGCGCGCCGATCTCGGCGTGATGATCTCGGCCTCGCACAACCCCTTCGAGGATAACGGCATCAAGCTGTTCGGTCCCGACGGGTTCAAGCTCAACGACGATGTGGAACTGGAGATCGAGGGGCTGATCGACGGCGACATGCGCCGACGCCTCGCCGGATCGCGCGATCTGGGCCGCGCCAAGCGCATCGAGAGCGTCCACGCCCGCTACATCGAGTTCGCGAAGCGCACCCTGCCGCGCCACGTCACCCTGGACGGCCTGCGGGTCGTCGTCGATTGCGCCAACGGCGCCGCCTACCGCGTCGCGCCGGAGACGCTGTGGGAACTCGGCGCCGAGGTGATCGCGATCGGCGTCGAGCCGGACGGCTTCAACATCAACCAGGATGTCGGCTCGACCGCGCCGGCCCACCTCGTCCAGAAGGTGCGCGAGCTGCGCGCCGATGTCGGCATCGCCCTCGACGGCGACGCCGACCGCGTGCTGATCGTCGACGAGAAGGGCCAGAAGGTCGACGGCGATCAGCTCATGGCCGCCGTCGCCCGCTCGTGGATGGAGGACGAGCGCCTCACCCAGCCGGGCCTCGTCGCCACCATCATGTCGAATCTCGGCTTGGAGCGCTTCATCAACGGCCTCGGCCTGACGCTCGCCCGGACGGCGGTGGGCGACCGCTACGTGCTGGAGCATATGCGCGAGCACGGCTACAACCTCGGCGGCGAGCAATCGGGCCACATCATCATGTCCGATTACGCCACCACCGGCGACGGGCTGGTGGCCGCCCTCCAGCTCCTCAGCGTCGTGAAGCGCCGCGACCTGCCGGTGAGCGAGGTCTGCCACTGCTTCGAGCCGCTGCCGCAGATCCTCAAGAACGTGCGCTTCCGCTCCGGCGAACCCCTGCGGGCCGATTCCGTGATCACGGCCATCGCTCACGCCAAGGACCGCCTCGGCGCGTCGGGCCGCCTCGTGATCCGTCCCTCGGGCACGGAGCCCGTCATCCGCGTCATGGCCGAGGGCGACGACCGCGATCTCGTGGCGGAGGTGGTGGACGAGGTCGTCGATGCGGTCACCCGTGCGGCCGCCTGAGGCGCTGACCCGCAGGGCCGCGCTCCGTGCAACCACGGGGCTCGATCATCCAAAGATTGCACCGGCCGCGACAATCTGAAGTCCGGCCGAGCTTTGGGACTGATCGGCCCTGGATGGAACTCGACAAACAAGACTAATTTTTTACGTTAAGTACGACTTAACCTTCATCAAGCATCCTTCACCTCGCATCTCGGGCCGGCCTGTGTTTCGGCGCTCGAAGGGTGAAGGATATCGTCATGCGCCGCCGCTCCGATTTTCCCGCATTGGTGCGCTCCCTCACGCTCGTTGCGGGCGTCGGGACGCCCTGCCTCGCGCAGGCCGCCGACCTGTTGCCGCCGCCCCCGCCGCCCGTTCCGATGGCCGAGCCCGCCGAGTTCGCGGGCGGCTGGTACCTGCGCGGCGATGTCGGCTACGGCACGCTCGATCTGCGCAAGACCATTGCCGAGGACGTTTCGCACCCGTCCAAGCCGTACGACTACGTCGCCCTGCAGGACAAGCTGCAGAATCAGTACTTCATCGGCGGCGGTATCGGCTACCAGATCAATCCCTGGCTGCGCGTCGACGCAACCGGAGAGTACCGCTTCCGCACCAAGTGGAAGCTGTTTGCCGAGGACAAGACCGGCGGCGATACCGGCGGATACAACCTCACCGAGGGCCGGTTCGACTCCATCGTCGGCCTCGTCAACGGCTACGTCGATCTCGGCACGTGGTACGGCGTCACGCCCTTCATCGGTGCCGGCGTCGGTGTCGCCCATCACAGCTTCGGCGGCGTGACCGACAAGGGTTACGGCAACTATTTCGGCGGTTACGGCATCGGCCCGCGCAACGAGCGGACCAACTTCGCCTGGGCGCTGCATGCCGGTCTCGGCTACGACATTGCGCCGAACCTCAAGTTCGAAGCGGCCTACCGCTACCTGAACATGGGCGAAGCGACGACCGGCGTCGTCACCTGTTCGCTCGACTGCCCGAAGACGGTCTACCGCGTGAAGGAAATCGAGTCCCACGACGTGAAACTCGGCTTCCGCTACCTCCTCGCCGCGCCGGTGGCCGTGGCGGCCGTCGATTACGCGCCGCCGCCACCTCTGGTACGCAAGTACTGATCCATTACAATCAATCCCACAATATAACGGCGCGGATCACGTCCGCGCCGTTCGTGTTTTCGGATCATCATTGATGCGCCGGCATTAAGGTTAAGTCGATCATAACCATTGTCGGCCTAAAGATGAGCCGATCGCGGCGCGACTGCGCCGGCCGGCGTTCCCCGATGAGGCTCTTCATGATCGTTCCGCACCGTCTCGTGCTCGCGGCCACGCTCGCGACCGGCCTGCTCGCCGCCGGCCCCCTCGCCACGCCGGCCGCGGCGGCGGACCTGCTGCCCCCGATGCCGCCTCCGCCGATGCCGGTCGCAGCACCCGTCGCGATCGGCAGCGGCTGGTACCTGCGCGGCGACTTCACCCAGAGCTGGTACGAGCATCCCCGCGACGCCGTGCTGCCCGATCCCAACGATCCCGGCATGCCTCCGCTGGTCGGCCTGCGCCTGAGCCCGGAACCCGGCTACGGCGGCGGCGTCGGCTATCAGATCAATCCGTGGCTGCGCATCGACGCCACCATCGACCAGCGCGTCGCCTCGTCCTTCCGCGGCTTCTCCTCGCGCTCGGTCTTCCAGACCGGCTACAACCTCGAAGCCGGCAAGCTCGACGTCCTGACCGGCCTCGTCAACGTCTACGCCGATCTCGGCACGTGGTACGGCTTCACGCCCTATGTCGGCGCCGGCATCGGCTTCGCCGACAAGCGCATGAGCCGCAACTACAGCCAGACCACCTGCCTCATCGACGGCTGCGACGGGTCCCCCGGCACCGGCCCGCGCGACCCGGCCCTGCGCGCCAGCCACTCCGTCACGACCTTCGCCTGGGCTCTCACGGCCGGCATGTCCTACGAGATCGGTGCGGGCCTCAGCCTCGACGCGGCCTACCGCTACATCGATCTCGGACGGGCCAAGAGCGGCCTGGACGCCTATGGCGGCAGCACCCGCCTGAAGGATCTCACCGCGAACGAATTCCGGGTCGGCCTGCGCTACCGCTTCGCCGACACGCTGCTGCCGACCATCCCCACCAACGCCTACGGCCATTGAGCCGAAATCCGATACCGCAAACCCCTTCGCGGCGTCCGGCTTCGTGCCGGACGCCGTTTTCGTTTCAGGCACGAAGCGCGTCCGCAGACAGCTCGGCCAGCGAACGAACCAAAAATTAAGGTTACCGAAGTAAGACATTTAGGTCAGCCCGGCTCTCATCCGTCCCGGTGCTTGAGGACGACGACGATGCGTTTCGCGACCTTGGGTCTTGTTGCTGCTGTCCTGGCGTCGCCCGCCTTCGCCGCCGATCTCGATTACGGCGTCCTGCGCGGCTCCGACGACGATTACGCGGCGCCAGCTCCGATCATCGATTGGAGCGGCTTCTACGTCGGCGGGCATGGCGGCTATTCCTCGACCGCCATGGGCTTCAAGAACGCCTTGCAGCCCAGCTTCGCCGAACGGCTTCGAGCTCGGGACATCGAATCCGAATTCGGCGTGTCGTCGCTGCTCTCGCTGCCGTCACGGCGTGAACATGGTGGCACCTACGGCGCATACGCCGGCTACAATGTTCAATTCGATGAATTCGTCGCGGGCGTCGAAGTCGACTACACGCGCTTCAACCAAACGGGCAGATCATCCGCTTTCATCGGACGTGACTATACGACCGCGGCCGGAAATTACGATACGGCTATTCTGTCAGGCGTCGCAAGCACCAAGATCGAAGATTATGGGACAATCCGCGGTCGCGCAGGCTACGCCTTTGGCGACTTCCTGCCGTTCGTGACGGCGGGCCTCGCGATCGGGCGAGCCACGATTACGCAAGAGGGCTACATTCAAAATTTCGGCTACGACCGAAACGCCTACACCGCCAACCAGGCACAGACGACCGGCGCCCAGGTCGCGGTGGCGAACCACGGCTACGCACGGTTCAACCCCAACTATCCGCAGCCCTTCTCGACGCCCGCTGGCGGTGGCGTCCAGACCGTGCCCGCGCCCGCAGCAGTGGTCGTTGCGCGCTCGAAGAGCCGGACGATTGCCGGCCTCGCGCTCGGTGCCGGTCTCGAATACGCCCTCACACCGAACATTATGCTGCGCGGCGAATATCAATACGTGCTGTTCGACGACTTCGACGGTCACAAGGCCAACATCAACACCGTCCGCGGCGGCGCGGCCATCAAGTTCTGAACGCATCCCGGCCGAGGATCACCATGCGCTGCTTCCTGACCCTCTCGGCTGCAATTCTTGCCGGTTTGGCGGCTTCGCTCGTGCCGGCCGAGGCCGGCAGCCAGGGCCGGCGGCTCGCGCGCCAGCCGCTTCCGCCCGAAACCGTCTACCGCGATCCGGCGCCGCGCTTCAGGGTCGGGCCGCCCACGACGTTCGCCGTCCGGGCCTACGTGCCGCGGCCGACCTACCAGCCGATGTTCAATGCCCCGCCCGAGCGGTTGTGTGGCGCACCCCATAAGGGTGCGCTGACCGCCTGCTAAGTCTTTGATGTTCGCTTGCCGCGCACCCCATAAGGGCGAGCCGTTCCACCCCATAAGCACGTCAAGCTCGGTGGGCCTGACCCCATAAGAGTGAGACGGTACGGATCGTGGCATTCCAGCCGGCACAGCTGCACTCGCAGGCCGCCGCCCGGATCGAGGGCGGCGGCCTGCGATCGATTTCAGTCGTCGTATGCTCCGAGCAGGCGCCAAGGCCCGTCCTGTTCGATCCGCTCCTCGGCTGCGGTCAGCTGGTTCGGGAAGAGTTCCGCGAGGTCGGGATACTGCTCGACGAGCCAGTCGCGCACGTCCATCGTGAACGCGAAGCTCAGATCTCCAGCGTAGTCCTGGTTGTCTAACTCAAGTCCGATCTGACCCTCGGCCACGGCCTCGTAAAAGCTGCTGCGGAGGAAGGACTCGACCCCTCGCCGGTTAAGGCCGCAGAGGTCCGCCAGCGGCCCTATGGCGAGGCCTTCGCCGGCCTCCAGGTGTCTCTTGAGGGCGGGCCAGTTCGGCAGCCCGTGCTCGATGGCCAGGACGTCCTGTGCCCGGGCCAGCGGGATGCCTTGTTCACTGCGCAGCCGCTTGGCGCGCATGCGAAGGAGTTCGAGCAGAAGCGTGTTGTCGAGGGGCATGGCCGTCTCCGACGAGAACAGGCGTGCCGAGTGCCCACGGTCGACCTCGCCTGCTCCGAAATGGAGAGGGCGTGGGGAATCTAGCTTCAGGGGGCTGCGTTGCGCTTCGCCTGGGTGGGCACACGGGCCTGCCCCGAGAGGCCCGCGAGATAAATGGCACCGCCTGTGCGGTGATCAAGACCGGAACTGACGATACACGTGAAACCCTAGCTCTCGACCCTCAACAGGTATTGAAGGGCGGGCAGCCCGGTAAGACCATCGGTCACTGCGATCGGATCCGCACAGATCGCACGCTCGGAGGCACGGCGGGACGCAATGTTGTCCACGTGGACGATGCCCTCTACATAAAATGTCTTTAGGCCCGCACGTCCGAAACCATGCCGCAACTCCGCAATGGCCGACTTGAGGGTGGAGGTGGCGAGACCCTGACGCCGGAAACGCTCGGGAACGGCGCAGCCGAGTTGGAAGCAGGGGCTTCCTTCGAACGGCTCAGCGAGCGCAGCATTGACGAAAGCTGTGACGGTCGCCCCATCGAGGCGCACGTAAGCCCAGCGCCGCATACCGTGCATGTTGTCGGTGTAGACGTAGAGATCGCGGTCCAAGTCGCAACGCTGGGGTCGGACCTCACCGACTCGCAAGGCCTGCTCGAACGACACCATCGCGGGTGTTGGGTCAGTCATCTGGGCCACAGTGGTCTCCCCGCTTGCCACTCATGATCACGCGAGGTCTACGGGCTCACACCCCATAAGGACGTCACGTGGCTGATCGTGCCCCGCATAATTAGGTCAAGTTTTCGCCCCCGCACCCCATATCGACGTCACCATCGTCAATGACAGGCGGCGCCGATGACACCCGAAAAGTTCAAGAACGACGTTCAGATCGCCTACAAGAAGGCCATCTCCAAGACGAACTCCTGGACCCATCACGACGACCACACGCACCGGATCTTCGACGGCGTCACGGTGTTCGGCAGGGAGGCTGGCATCGACCTCGTCCAGACGGTCATCGGCTCGATCCTGCAGGAGGCCGTCCATGCGGCTGAGGCCAAGAAACGCTCCATGACGCTCCGGCCCGGCAGGATCGGCAAGGCGGCGCTCGCCGGCATGGTGGAGACCCTGCGGGCGATGACCGGCCTGCCGGTCTCAGAAGGGAACGGGGTGATCACCATCGCCTGGGCGAAGGACGAGCCGGACCTGTACTGACCGGCGTTGGCAGCGGTGATACCGGGAGCGTTCCGGTCGCAATGCCGCTAACGGAAGCCGCGCGCTAAACGACTCAGAGAGCGGAACAAAACGAGCCCAGGGGACTTGAACCTCGAATTTGCCAGCCACGCTTCGGGGGCTGCGGTGACGATGAAACCAAGGGCCAGGGTCGACAAGGCGGCGACGCTCGCAAAGAGGGCATCGCCACACACCCGCGCCACCATGGCCACCAAGACGCCGGCACAGCCCGCGAAGCCGAAGAAGGCTACGGTGCGGATCTTCGTCTCCTACTGCCACGCCAATGCGGCGGCCCAGGAGAAGCTCCAGATCCACCTGGCGCACCTGAAGCGTGACGAGGTTGAGACTTGGTTCGACGGCGACATGCATGCCGGCGACAAGCTAAACACCGAGATTTCCCGCAAGCTGCGCGAGGCGCATGTCTTCGTCGCGCTGATGAGCCCGGAATACATCGCCAGTCACTGGTGCCAGCTCGAATACAGGCGAGCGATGGGCCGGCGGGCCCGCGGCTCGATGCGGGTCGTGGTGGTGGTGCTTCGACACTGCGACTGGAAGGCGACCGGCGCCTCCGAACTCAAAGTGCTGCCCCGGGACGGCCGCCAAGTCAGCAGTTGGCGGACGATGGACGAGGCTTTCTACGACGTTACGCAGGGCCTCCGCGGCGCGGTCAGAGCTGTACGGGCGACAATGGCTGAGGCGGCGAAGGCCAAGCCCAAGGCGGCCAGGCAAGCGCGCACGGCCGCGGTCAAAGCGACGAGGGCAACGGCGAAGACCCAGGGGCGGACGAAGCGCCAGCCCGACACCAAGGGACCTAAGCAGAAGCGGCCGACACGGAATCGTGCAGCCCGGTGACATTGGATCGGGGAGCCGGCCCACGGGGTCGGATGGGGCATGCCGAAGAACATCGTCATCTTCTCGGACGGCACGGGCCAGGAGGGCGGGCTCCGGGAGGAGCAGCGGCTCAGCAACGTGTACAAGCTCTACCGGGTTTGCCGGGTCGGGCCGGACAGCGACATCGACCCCAGCCAGCAGGTCGCCTTCTACGACCCGGGTCTCGGCACAGATGGATCGGCCACCGGCTTCGTCGGCGCGTACCGGCGGCTGCAGAAGCTGCTGTCCTCGGTGACTGGCCTCGGCATCACGAAGAACGTCGCCGACTGCTACGAATTCATTATCAACCACTACGAGCCGGGGGACCGGATCTACTTGATTGGCTTCAGCCGGGGCGCCTACACGGCCCGCTGCGTGGCCAACGTCCTCTTCCTCTGCGGCGTGCCGACCACTGCGCCAGGCGGTCTCTGCCAATCGCCGAGCCTGTTTGGTGCAGTCGGTCAATGGCTGAGGACCAAGATCCCCGGTCTCAAGCCTGCCCCGCGCCCAGTCGGCGCCCCCCCACCAGCAGGGAGCTACCTTCCACGCTTCCGCAAGGTGACCCGGGACATCGCCGAGGAGGCGGTGATGCGCGTCTACGAGTACGGCGCCGGCTTCGCGCGAGCCCGCTACGAGCCGGAACGCTTCGAGCTCGCCCAGCGCTTCCGGCGCAAGTATGGGTCCGGCACTGACGAGCGGGCGAACGTCGCTCCGCACTTCATCGGCGTGTTCGACACCGTGGCTTCGCTCGGCTCGGTGGGGCCGCTGCGGTGGGGCATCGCGGCCGGCTTGACCGCGTTGGCGGCCCTGCTCGTGTCCATCCCGTCCGCCCTGCTAGATCTCGCCTTCGGCACCGGGTTCTGGGGTCCGTTCGTTGCCATCTCGGTTCTCGCCGTGGCCTTCGTCCTCTTCCGCTGGTTGCCGACGGCGGTGAAGTTCATCACCCACTCGCCCGTCGACGGCGGGACGCACTTCCACATCGCTCAGTGGCGTTCGGCCAATTACGACCGGCTCCTGTCCGGCCAGGTGGGGTTCGCCCGGCACGCCATCTCCATCGACGAGAACCGCAAGGATTTTCCTCGGGTCGGATGGGGCAGCAAGGACGGCATCCGCCAGAAGGTCGTCGGCGAGCCAGACCCTCTGATCCAAATGTGGTTCGCCGGCAACCACTCCGACATCGGCGGAAGTTATCCCGAGACCGAAAGCCGACTCTCGGACATCGCCCTGGGTTGGATGGTCGAGCAGGCCACCAGCATCCCGTATCCGCTGATCGTCGATGGAATGGCCCCCGGCAAGGACGGCTTCGGTCGACTGCGCGTGCACCCGGCCTCCGACGGCATGCAGCATTGCGAGGTTGCCGGCATGCACGACACCGTTGCAGGCATCTTCCCGGGCTGGCTGGCGCGGCGCCTGGGCTGGCTCGGCTGGCCTGTCCAGGTCCGCGATGTGCCGGATGGTGCGCTGGTCCATTCAAGCGTCCGAGAACGCTTCGCCCTGACCGAGGTCACGCAGTGCACCGGCAGAGGTGCATACCGGCCCGAGGCGTTGAAGGGGCACGCCGACTTCAAGATGAGTTACCCCGACGGGGCGAAGATCATGCCCGATGCGGCAGCCCCCTGACCGCTGCCCACACCGCGCGGCAGGTTGGACCTATGTTCAGAAGGTCAAGGTTGTTCAGGGGGTATGCCCGGGCACCGCGCGTGGCTGCCATCGGGTGTCGGCGTAGATGTCCCCGACCGTGCACGATAGGCCCATGGAGGGGATCGCGATGGGATCGTCCAGATCTTTCAGGTCCTGGCGGATCCAGCCTTCCTCCTCCCGCGTCAGGACCGTGAGGTGCACGCGATCCTGCTCGATGAGAACGACGGCCTCGCAGGGCGCGTGCGACTGGTAGAGCCTGACCTTGACGTCGACCCAGCGCTCTCCACCGACACGGGCGGTCTCCTCGTCCGTGCTCGAAACGACCTCGGCGAGCAGGAAGCCCGCGGCGGTGAAGCGCTTGCCGGCGACGACGTCATCGTAGCTCACGACCGCGACGTCCGGCTCGGGCCGATAGTCCCCTCGCTTGCCCAACTGCGTGACGACCGCGTCGGGCCACTCGCACTCGATCCCCGGCCGCTGAACGGCCATGCGCGTGGCATCGTGCTCGCGCAAGGCGGCGTTCAGCAGGTTCTCCAAGTTCGAGGCAATCCTGTTGTGCTCCATGAAGGGCGGGGTCATCATGACCGGCAAGCCCCCGATGAGCTCCCAGCGTTCATGATCCGGGCGCTTCTCCTGGAACGACCGGAATTCAGCCCCGGACATAGGCCGGGCCTGGCTCCTGACAGCGGCGAGAGGCATGGCACGCTCCTCCTCACAGGGATCGTAAGGTAATCCATATCGGGTCCGGGGGACATCTCGCGAAGGCCTTCGCCCACATTATGCGCGCCGCTCGCAAGCGACGAAGTGGGCCGGGGTACGGCCGTGGGCCGAACGCAGCCTGCGCCGAACCGCCAGCACCTCGACGCGCCGGACGACCAGGCCCTGCAGGCCGCCATCCGTCTCCAGCTGGCCGTGAAGGCCGAGCTGACCGACCAGCGCCTCGCGGATGAGGACTGCCAGCGGCACCGCGTAGGCGTGTGCGGCGCCCGTGAGCGTGGCTTCGTCCACCTCCACGCACAAGCGTTCCGATAGGCCCACAGATAGGCGGTCCAGCACCCCCTTCACGTCGGCCCGCGGGAACACGTAGGCGTGCTTCGTCGCCCGCCCGCCGGTGATCCAGGGCTTGAGGATCCCGAGGGCGGTGAGGTCCTTCACCACCTTCCAGGTCGTGCCGAGCAGGGCCGCGGCGCCGTCGACGTCGACCGAATCCCGCATGACCGCCTCGATCGCGCGGACCTCGGCCTCGGGGATCCTGAAAGCCATGCCCCGCACCTTGGCGCGCGACAGCAGTCCGCGCTGCTCCAGGATATCCCGCATCACGAGGATCGTGACGCCGCACTGCGCCGTGGCTTCCTTGAGCGTGCAGGTCGAGGTCGGGGGCAGCACCTTCGCCCGCGCCCGCTTGTCGACCACGAACCGCGTCTCGGCATGCTCAAGGACCATCCGGAACAGGTCGGGCGAGAACCGCTTGCCGCCCTTGCCGTTGAGCCAGTGGTAAAACCAGCCGTAGGCCGTGGTCAGCCCGGGCGACCCACCACCCGCGACGCGGAACCCCTCGAAGACGCGATCCAGCACGCCAGCCAAGCCGCCGCCTGCGAGCGCCGCGTAGCCCTCGGCTAGAAGGCAGTGCCGCCCGACACCGAGGTCATCCGCGCCCGGCCAGCGCGACCGATATCCCCCGAGGGACAGGGCGCCCACACGTTCCAGCACGTCGATCGCGTCGGCCATCCCCAGGGGGTCGAGGACCGAGTCGGGCTTCCGTGGCACCACTCCGAGCCGACCCAGGAAATAGCTGTCGACGGCCAAGGCGGCCGGCTCGGCAGGTTCCGGCAGTTGCGCTGCGACGTCGCCGTCCTCGCACGCCCGGCAGCCGCCGACGCGCCCATCCCGCCATGAGAGGTCGCGCCCCGCCGGGCACGGGCACCGGCCGACGAGGCGGCAGCCGTGCTCGGGGCAGGTCTCGATGAACGCTAGGTCGAACCAGAACCGCTGATGCCGGGAGGCGGTGACGCAGGCCGGGCACACGCGCCGGAGCTTGCGGTGGAGGTCGCGCCTCCGCCCGATCCGTTCGCCGCGCACGAGGACGCCGTCGCCCCGTGCGAACGCGAACCCGTCCCGCGTGAGGCGCCCCTCGTCACTGCAGACGATGGCGGCGAGGCGACGGACGCCGCGGCCGAGGCGGAGACCCTGTAGGGTCAGGCGGGTCTCGCGGGCCACGTCGTCGGTCGAGGGGTAGCCGTTGATCTCGGCAAGCCTGAGGAACAGCCCGGGGGCGTGCTCGCCGTCGAAGGGCTGGTCCCACAGCGGGACGCCGAGGGGTGCGATGCCGTCGCCCTTCATTTCGTGAAGTCCATGTCGGACCAGCGCGGAGAGCGGTCCCCTGGCGGGGGCTTCCCGTCGCGCCCCTCCTCACGCTCCAGCCTCGCCTTGCGACGCTTAGCCATGGCCGTGAAGCGCATCGGGTCGGGGTCCTCGGCGAGGAACGGGTTCTCGCCGTCCTCGGCGCCGAATTGGCTGCGGTAGGTGTCCGCGAACACCTTCGTCGTGATGCTGTCGAGGTCGAGCTTGATCGCGTTCCCCGCGGCGTTCTTGAGGAAGGGGACGTAGACGCCGGGGTACCCGCCGCACGCGATGTGCATCCTGAGCGCCGTCAACGGGCTGTCGAGGCCGGTCGGGCGGTCGAACGGCAGGATGCTCTCGGCGTCCCGGCTGAACGCCATGAAGGGGCTCGCCTGGTCGTCCGGGGTGCAATCGAACGGTCGTATGACGTGTCGGGCCGTCGTCCGGCGGCGGACCGCACCGTTCACCTCGGGTATGTTCAGGGCGTCGAGCTCGCCCATCAGCACGATCTGCACCCGCGCGAGGTTCAGCAGATGACGGAACAGCTTCGCCCCGTTCTCGCTGCCCGCCTGCCAGAGGATCTCCTGGCTCTCGTCGGCAACTAGCACCCGCACCTTCTGCTTGAGGCTGTGCCTGACCGCGAGCGAGATCAGCTGGCCGAATGTCGCCTTCGCCCGCGCCCTGTAGCCGAGCAGGAGCAGGTAGTCGCTGAGCAGCGAGTTGAAGCTCGGTCGCGGCCCGATCTCCAGCTTGACCGCCGGCCGCTCAAAGCCCTTGTCCGTCTGCACGAGGACGCACCAGCTCCTCGGCAGCTCCTCACCGTCCGGGCCCTCGACGGCCTCGCCGCGATAGAACGTGCCGCCGGTCTCGGCCGCGACATCGCTCATGTAGTCGTCGGCGACGGTGGACTTGCCCGCGCCGTTCTCGCCGACGACGAACACCACCGACCCCTCCGCGCCGGTGCGCCAGTCGCCGTGGAGGGTCGTCAGCAGCTCCTTGGCCTCCAGGAAGGCCGGGGTGTCGGAATGAAAGCGACCGATTTCCAGCAGCCGATCGCGGCGCGACATGTCCCTGAACGCCATCACGGTACCTCGTGTCGGAAGAAGCCAAGGTCGCGGTCAGATCTCCCGACGGCGTAGGGTGGTGGGCGGCCTGTTCGGAGGCGGATCCGGGGGCGGAGTCGACGGCGGTGTGGGGGTAGCTCCGGACGTGTCCGTTGGCGCCAGGGCCGGCGGCTCCAACGGAGGGGGCGGATCGGACCGCCCCTCGGGTTCTGACGGTGCCGCCGGAGCCGACCGCTCGGCGGGATGGGTATCGGGGTCCTGAACCCTCACCGGCACGCTCGAAGGCCCAGGATCGGCCGTCGGCTCGATCGGGGGCGGATCGACGACCGGATCGGGGGACGGCTTGGCGCGCCGATAGGGTCCCGCGGCCGTGTGGCGCGCGCGTGGAGGCCTGTCCAGGTCATGCAGGTGCCCGGGCCTGCGTCCGTCGCTCTCGGCCGGCGACGCGCGCTCGGGTGCCAGATGCTCCATGGGCTTGCGACCGTCCGCCCTGAAGCGGGCGAACTTTTTCGGGGCCTTGCTGCGCGTGTTGCCCTCGACGATCGTGCGGACGAACTCGAAGATCTCGCTGCGGGCGCGGGCGACGGACGCCCTCTTCGATTCGGTGGGTTCCCGCGTCTCCCGCGCGCGCTTCGTGATCACCTCGTACTGGTGCAGAGTCTCGCCGACCTCGACGTCCTCCGTCATCAGGTCGCCCGCGAGCCATGTCCTGCTCTTCGGGTCGTGGGCCCAGGCCCGCGTCAGGTCGAGCGGATCGATCCGGATGTCGACCTCGGCGTCGAGGCCGATCCTGTTGCGCAGCCTGGAGAACGCGTTCGAGTTCCAGCGCAGCCCCTTGTAGCGGATGCCCTCGCGGGTGAGCACGCGGCGGTCCGCGATGCCCGTCAGGGGGGCGAGCAGTTCCCGGGGCGGAGGCAGCTTCTGTCCACATAGGGACAGGCCGCGCCGCCAGCGTTCCGCCGGGGCCCCGCCCGTCGCCGAGTGGTTCTCCTGGTGGTAGACGTCGATGATCCATTTCGCGACGACCCACCGGAGCTGGGCCAGCGTCAGCACCGCGAGCCCTTCAGCGTCGTATTCCTTCCTCAAGAGCACGTTCGACAGCGTCGTGCCGGCGATGACGTGGATCACCTGCTCTTCGAGCGTGCGGAACCACCGCTCGATCTTGCCCTTGAGGTCGCCCCGCCTGCGGGGCAAGGGCACGACCTTCATGTTCAACGCCGCTTCGAGGGCCCGCATCGAAGAGCCCAGCAGTTCCCGGCCGCCGTCGGTGAACAGCCTGTCAGGACAGCCGTGGCAGGGATGCTCCTCGTGGATGCCGCCGAGGGCCGCCACGAAGTCGTCCTTAGGCATGACGGCGTGCTGGAGCGCCTCCATGACGCTCGTCCACGAGGGCGGGTGAAACCCGATGGCCCAGCCGATGATGCATCGGCTAAATCTGTCGATGAGCGCCGTCAGCCACGGCCGTCCGAGACTCTTCTTCGTGACCGGATCGATCACGATGATGTCGAGCAGCGTGTGGTCGGCCTCGACCTCGGCCAGGGGCCAATCGCCCTGGGGACCGGTGCCCACGGCCGCGAGCAGGCGATCGGCCTCGCGCTTGCCGCATCGCTTCTCGATGAGGTCGTACTGTTCGCGGTGCTTGAGGGCGCGCGCGATGACGTTCTTGCCGATGACGTCCTTCTGCCCGAGGTCGGGGATGGTGAGCCCCTCGCGAAGGGCACGCTCGCGGATGCGCGTCTGGGCGCGCCGGCGTGCGTCGGCCTCGGAGCCCGAGGGCTGGGTCGCGTAGGTCTCGTCGATGGCCCGGTCGATCTCCTCGACCATCCACTTCTGCAACCGAGCCCTTCGGTTGCCCTTCTTCCACGTGAACGGCACGAGGGCGCGGATGTCGCGCCCGCTGCAGAGCCAGAGGCGATCCCAGTGCCTCACCATGCGCGGGGACGGGCGCAGGCCGACGTCGATGCCGTGCTCCTCCCCGACGGCGTCGATGACCGCCTGGATTGCCGCCTTCCTGTGCCGGTCCCGGGCAGGCAGCTTGTCGACGCCGGCACAGTACAGCTGCTTCTGCTCGGCGGTCGTCCGCTCGGCGACGGTGAAGCTGCCCCAGTCGGTTTGGAGCGCTTCCTTGACGTTGTCGTCGAGGGCCTGGAAGTCGCCCTCGCTGGTCAACCGGAAGGCGCGCGCCATCCGCAGCTGGTTCGCGTTCGTCAGCGGGATCTCGTGGCCGGTGGCCTTCTCGGTGAACACGCGCCCGTCTTCGCCGACGGGGCCGGCCGTGAACGCACGCCCGTCGATCCGGACGGGCATGTTGGCGTGGATGCGCAGGGCGACGTCGGGCATTCCCATGGCAACGCCTCAGAGCCGACGCATGCGGGCAGAGGCGGAGAACCGCTCCGTCCGGTCGATCTCGACATGGCCGAGCCAATCGAGGCGGATGGCGAGCGGGAATGCCTCGACCCCGCTGCCGACGGCCTCCTGCAGGTCGGCCACTGTCGTCTCCTCCGGCAGCGCGAGCAACGCTTCGCGCCCGGCGCGCACCAGGCGATCGGGGAACAGGTCATCGGCGTATCGCCCGAGGAGCTTGGCGTTCCAGAGCAGCGGCTGGATGCGGATCTCGTGCTCGGTCTGCAGGCTGAAGTCGAAGCCCTTCCGCCGGGCGGCCTCCTCGACCGCGCACCACCAGCCCTCGACCCGGGCCGCATCGGCATCGTCCTCGGGATAGAGGGCCTCAAGCGTCTTCACCTCGACGAGCTCCGGGCGCTTCCCCCTCAGGCGCAGCAGGAAGTCCGGCGTCCATGTGCGGAAGCGGCCCTCGAAGAAGATCCGGAGCGCGAGCGGCTGCTCCTGGATCTCGACGAGATCCCGGTCGTAGGCCTCGACGATCGTGACGAAGTCGCCTTCGAGCAGGCTCTCGCAATCGACGACCTGCCCGCCCACTCGATAAACCGGGATCTCGACCCGGTAGCCATCGCGTCCTCCGTACGGGACGACGGTACGCGTGGCCTTCCGCCGGCCGACCTGATGTCCTCTGCGCGCCATGCACGACCTCTCCGACGCGGCGCGCCGGGCGCGCCTCGGGGTTTCGGGATCGGAGGTGAAGACGAACTCGCCGTGCGCGGCCCGCAGCCGAGTCATTGACCCGCTTGCGCTCGGCACATCCTTGATTCAGAATGGCTTCACCGGCGACGCCCTCGCGGACGTCGCCTCGGCGCTGAAGGTTTGGGGAGCGGCATCCGGGATCTTTTCCGGGATGCACCGGTCGCCGCTCGGTCCTTCTGCACTGGCGAGCCCACGGCCTCCGGCCGTGGGCTTCGTCGTTTCGGGGGATCCCCCTTTAGGTTCACGTCATGTCATCCTCCGCTGCCCGTCCGAGCGCGCTTGCTTGATAAGGATGCCGCGCCCAGGCATCAGGGCAAGCGGGAAATCGTCAGCGTCTCGAAGCCGTTGCGAGTCCCGGTCGAGTCCCGGGGTCACCTCTACGAGGAGAATCGCGACAGACTGTCGCATCCTGATCGAGCCTCGCCCGGCCTTCAGGCTAAAACCTCTGTCAAGACGTAAAATGCGGTGTTCGAATGCGTAGGCGCAGCTGCCTATAAAAGGCACCTGCTCCAATGTAACTGAAACTCACCAAGCGTGAGTTGGCCACGGAAAGCTAGGGCCTTGGCAAATGCCGCGGCCCCGAGCCGGCTCGATAAATTTCAGGATGCTACAGCTTAACAGAAAACGCTCGGGACATCCAGCAGCCGAGGTCATGATCATTAACGCCGAGGCCGTCGAACGCTCAGACACGCTACGGACGGACAGTAGAGACACCGGCAGGATGACGAAGTTGGTCAAGGACGGCTCGCTGACCCAGGCTCTAGCGGAACTCAGAGGCACGACGATTCCAGATCCCGTCGAGGAGGAGCGGAAGCGCAAGCGCGAGCGATATCTGCGCGGCAAGGCGGTGAAGCGGTGGCCTGCGTTCCAGGTGGATTGGGACCCGGAGCCGGGGAATTTCTACAGGAGCCGGGATGCGACCTCGGCCAGCGATTTCCGCGCCCAGCACCCGAATGGCGTCACGCTGGGGGACGTACCGCTGAGCGAACTCGATGCTGCCCTGCATGTCGGCAGCCGGCGCTCCGCTCAGGAGGTCTGGAGCATCGGCGAACGCGGCAAGGTCGCTCGGGCCATCCGCCACTGGGAAGACGGCTACGCGATGACACCGCCAATGCTGGATCAGGCGTCGGACGGCACGATTACAATCGCTGGGGGCCACAATCGGCTCGCCGTCGCCCGAGCCAAGGGCGAGACCTCCGTTCCGATCCTGTTCGACCCGGCGAGGCTCGCCTTCATGCAGGGCAAGCTGCCGAGCCTCGTGATCCGGGGCACCTTCCCCGTCTGAAGCTGCGAAGAGGCCGCCCGAACAAAGGGCCCGGGATCACTCCCGGGCCTTCGTCTCGAACCTAGCTCACCTAGGGACGTTGCAGTCTTATGGGATGTAACGCGACGTCCTTATGGGGTGTTTGACGCGCTTATGGGGTGCACGACAGGTTGCGCTGAGACGGCGTCCGCTCAGATGTCCAGCTCGCTGTCCCAGTAGAGGTAGTCGAGCCAGGTGTGATGATACTGGCGGTGGTCGAATTCCGGCTGGCGGCGGTGCAGCTCGTGCCGGGTCGGCCGGTGCGGCTCGTTGAGGAGCGGCATCTCCGCCTCGTCCGGCGTCCGATTGGCCTTGCGCAGGTTGCAGGGTGAGCAGGCGGCCACGACGTTCTCCCAGGTCGAAAGGCCGCCGCGGGAGCGCGGCACGACGTGGTCGAAGGTGAGGCCGCCCGAGGGCAGGCGCAGACCGCAATACTGGCAGGTGAAGGTGTCGCGCAGGTAGATGTTGTAGCGCGTGAAGGCGGGGCTTCGGGCCAGGGCCACGTAGCTCTTGAGGGCGACCACGCTCGGCACCTTGAGGGAGCGGCTCGGGCTGTGCGCCTCGACGTCGTAATTGGCGACCAGGGTGACGCGGTCGAGGAACAGGGCGGTGAACGCGTCCTTCCAGGACCACAACGAGAGCGGATTGTAGGATAGCGGCCGGTAATCCGCGTTGAGCACCAGGGTCTGCAGATCGATCATCGACGCCACTCACTCACTGCTCGTGACGGCGCCCCTCGGGCGCCTCGGCCTCGGACGACTCAGGTCCGAAGGGCCATGCCGTGCCCGCGACGGCCGGAAGACCGACGGCGCTTGCCCGCGATGCCGAGGCAAAGGTCGTCGTTCCGTCGCGCGCCTCCGCACCGCACCGGCCCCGGCGCGTACGAAGGACGCTGCAGCGGGAGCGGGGCGGTCGAAGCCTGTGATGTCGGGAGAGGACTGGCGACAACAGTTCCGGCCGGCGAATCGTGCCGGTTCGAACCGAGGCGTGGCAGCGCGGACGATCAGCGCCGCCTCCTCGCACCGTGAGGATATGGCCAAGTCCATCGCGGCTTAGTGTAATATCAGCGTGACAAGCTTGTGAAGGCAGGAGGCTCGGCCGCGACGTCGCGGCCCACGTTTTTCCGCGAAAACGGATCCCGGCCCTGCGCCTCCGCACGCTTTCGCCCCATTACGGGAGCAGACAGGCCGCAATCCGAAGCGCTCTTGTGCGTTGCGGCAAAATTCGGGATGGGCCCCTCGGCGGGCGGGCGATCGGCCCTAGCTGACGGGGCAGCGTCGCCGGCCCGGCTCTCGCGCCCGGATCATCCGCGGAGCGTCGCGGACCGTGCGATCCGCCTCCCGCCGCCGCAGCCCGACGCGATCCGCTTCCCCCGCGAAGGATGACGATGCTCCGACGTTTCCTCTCCTCCCGTTTTCGCACCGTGGCCCGCGCGACGGCCCTGATCGCGACGCTGACCGCGACGGCGACGCTGCCGAACCCTGCGGCGGGGCAGGGGAGTCCGCCGGCGACGCAGGCTCCGGCACCGCAGCAGGCTCCCCCCCCGGCGGCCCCGGCCAACGGCCAGCCCGCTCCGGCGAATGGCGCTTCACCGGCCGCCAAGCCGGCAGCACCCAAGCCCGTCTCCGAGGCGCTGCAGACGCTTCGCGATCGGCTCGACACCATCAAGACAGATCTGGAGTCGCGCGAGAAGGCGATCACGGGGCAGAATGTCGGCGCCGGCGATCTGACCCGCGCCCGCGATGGGCTGGACGGGCTGGCCGACCGGCTGCGCGCGATCATCGACTTGCTGGGGCCGCGGCTCGAAGCCGCCCGGGAACGCCTCGATCAGATCGGGGCGAAGCCCAAGGAGGGCGCGGAGGGCGAGGAGGTCGCCCGCGAGCGCGCCGAGCGCGAGCAGGCGGTCAACGACATCGACGGGACGCAGCGGCTCGCCAAGTCGCTGCTGGTACAGAGCGATCAGATCGTCGATCAGATCTCGAACCGCCGCCGGGCCGCCTTCACCCGCGGCCTGCTCGAGCGCAGTTCCTCGCTGTTCAGCCCCGACCTCTGGATGCGGGTCGCCGCCGACATCCCACGCGACGTGTCGTCTCTGCAAACCGGCTTCGAGGACACCGTCTCCCTGTTCCGCCGAAACGGCAGCCTGTGGAACCTGCTGGTCCTCGGCCTCGCCTTCGGCCTGTCCTTCGCCCTGTATTTCGGCCGCCGCAACATCGCGCCGGCCCTCGGACGCCGGGACATCAGCGTCACGAATCCGTCCCGGCGCGCCAAGCTGCTGGGTGCGTGGCGCGTGCTGCTGCTCGGGACCCTGCCGGCGGTGGCGGGCAGCTACGCCATCTACTACGCCCTGGACGCCACCGAACTGCTGCCGGCCCGCTACCTTCCGGTGGCGAGCGCCATCCTGGGCGGCATCGCCTTCATCGCCTTCGTCGAGGCGACCGCGGATGCGCTGCTCGCCGTGAACAAGCCCGCTTGGCGCCCGGCACCGGTCTCCGACGCCGCCGCGTGGCGGATCAACGCACTCGCGGTCAGCATCGCCGTCGTCATCACCGTCTCGAAATCGACCGAGGCGCTGAACTCGGCGATCTACGCCGCGCTGCCGATCTCGATCGCCACCCGCGGTATCGGCGCCGTCACGGCCGCCCTCCTGCTCGCCATCGGCCTGCACCGCTTCGCCGACACGGCGGAGAAGGAGGAGGAGTGCTTCGGCCCCTATGTCGGCACCGAGACCTCCTCCAACATCGGCGGTCCCTTGCGCCTGCTCGGATGGGTCGCGGTCGCGGTCATCGCGGCCGCACCGCTCGTCGGCTACGTCGCGCTTTCGGCCTTCCTGGTCGATCAGTTGATCTGGACCGCGAGCATCCTCGTCCTGCTCTGGCTGCTCATCGTAAGCGCCGACGTGCTGATCGGCGGCTCGCTGTGCGAGGAGACCCGCATCGCCACGACGCTCCAGGCCAATACCGGCCTGCGCAAGCGCTCGCTCAATCAGATCGCCGTGATCGTGACGGGCTTTGCCCGGGTGCTGCTGATCGCCGTGGCCGCACTCCTGGCGCTCGCACCCTGGGGCCTCGATTCGACGGACGTGTTCTCCTCGGTTCGCACGGCCTTCTTCGGCTTCAAGGTCGGCGACGTCACCATCTCGCTCTCGGCCATCGCCTTCGGCGTTGGCATCCTCGTGCTCGGCGTGTTCATCACCCGCGGCGTGCAGCGCTGGCTGGAGAACACCTACCTGCCGGCCACCGACCTCGATGCCGGCCTGCGCAATTCAATCTCGACGGTGGCCGGCTATGTCGGCTTCCTGCTCGCCCTGGCCCTGTCGTTCTCCTATCTCGGCCTGAGCCTGGAGAAGCTGACCATCGTGGCCGGCGCCCTCTCCGTCGGTATCGGTTTCGGCCTCCAGTCGATCGTCAACAACTTCGTCTCGGGCCTGCTGCTGCTCTGGGAGCGCCCGATCCGCGTCGGCGATCAGGTGCTCATCGGCGACAGCGAGGGCATCGTGAAGCGCATCTCCGTGCGCTCCACCGAGATCCAGACCTTCGACCGCTCGGCCGTGATCGTGCCGAACTCCAACCTGATCTCGGGCATCGTGAAAAACCGCGTGCGCGGCGATCGCACGGGCCGCGTCATCATCTCCGTCAACGTACTGCGCAATCAGGACCCGGTGCGCGCGGCCGAGATGATGGTGGAGTGCGCGCGTGCGCATCCCGACGTGCTCAAGGAGCCGCCGCCGCGGGTGGTCTTCAAGAAGATCGGCGATCCCTTCCTCGAGTTCGAGCTGATCGCGCTCGTCAGCGACGTGAACTTCGGCCAGAAGGTGCAGAGCGACCTGAACTTCTCGGTCTTCAAGACCCTGGCGGACGCGGAGTTCATCCCGCCGATGGGTCCGGCCTCGAGCTTCATCACCGTGCAGGGGCTGGAGCCGGTCCGCGACGCTCTCGGCCAGATCGCGAGCGCAGTCGGGAGCTCGGCCACGCACGTCATCGCGGCCCCGGCGAAGTCCGCGGCAGGCTCGGCGACGAGCGAGGAGCAGGCGGACGAGTCGGGTGTGCCCCGCGAGGATTCACCCCGCCTCGCGAGCCAGGGACAGGATACCGGACGCCGCCGACACGGCTGACGGCCTTCCTCGCCGGGGCGGACGGTCTCGAAGCCGAGAATTACGGGGACGCTTCAGCCGCTTGACCTTGAGTTTCCCGCGGGCGGGCCCCACCTCCACCGCTCGCTCGCGGGGAAATCAGCTTTCGTGTCCGGACGTCGAATGGTTCTTGCCGCTCCGGCGGCTATCGCCCTCGCAGCCCTCGTGTCGGGCTGCGCCCGGGACACGGCGCCCGATGCAGGCGGACTTCCGAGCATGTACCTGCCGCTGACCACCGGCAGCACCTCGGTCGATACGACGGCGGCGCGGGACATGATCTCGGCCTATCGCCGCAACAACGGCGCGGCGCCGCTCGCCGTCGATCCCGCGCTCCAGCGTCTGGCCGAGACGGAGGCCGCGGCCATGGCGGCTGCCGATCGGCCGAGCAAGAGCCAGACGGTGCGGGCGGCGGTGTCGCGACTCGGCTACGAAGGCGCCGACGCCAACCTCTCCGCGGGCTACCACACCCTGGCCGAGGCCTTCTCGGGCTGGCGCGACAGCCCGCCCCACCGCGCCGTGATGCTCGCTCCCGAGGCGAGCCGGATGGGCATCGCCACGGCATACGCACCGGGCTCCAAGTACAAGGTCTACTGGGCGCTGCTGGTCGCCAAGTAGGGGCTCAGGGCACGATCCTGCCGTTCGGCGTCGGCGGCGCCTCGGACAGGAGCGTCACGGTCACCCGGCGGTTGGCGGCCAGATAGGGATTGTCGGGGAACATCGGCTCGGTGTCGGCCTTGCCGGCGACGGAGGCGAAGCGGTTATCCGGAAGCCCGGCATTGGCCAGGATCTCGCGTACGCTGATGGCGCGGTTGGCCGAGAGTTCCCAGGGCGGAGCGGTATCGCGGGTGCCGGGGCGGGCGGTCGCGGTGAAGCCCGTGACCGCGATGCGGTTGGGCAGCTTCATCAAGGTCGGAGCGAGGCGCTCCAGCAGGCGCCGGGTTCGGTCGTTGGGCCGGCTCGATCCTTCCGGGAACATCGAGCGTCCGTCCTGATCCACGATCGAGACATCGAGCCCCTTGCGGCTCGGCGCGATGATGACGTTCTTGGACAGTTCCGCCACCTCCGGCATGTCCTGCATCGCCTGCCGCAGCGAGGCGGCGGCCTGTCCGTAGGCGTCCGGGTAGCCGCGATCGGGAATGCCGTCGTCGAGGCCGCTGTCAATCTGCGGCGGGGTGGTGCGGTCGGTGGCGCGGTCGGGCGAGACGTCGCGCAGGTGCTTGAGCTTGTCGGCGGTCGGTATCCCCTCGCTTTCGAGGATGCCGGCGAATTTCGATTCCTTGTTGACGCCGAAGGCGTCGCGCATCGAGCCGGCGACGACCTGAAGCTTCTTCTGGTCCTGCGTGGAATAGGCGGCGATCATCACGAAGAAGCTCATGAGGAGCGCCATCAGATCGGCGAAGGTCACGAACCAGCCGTGACCGCCATGGGCGCCGCCGCGCTTCTTCTTGGCCACCGACTAATCTCCCGTCACGCCGCTTCCGCGGCGAGATCCTCGCGGTGGTGGGCGGGCAGATAGGCGATCAGCATCTCGCGCACCAGCGAGGCGCTCTTCTGGTCGCGGATCAACAGGATGCCGTCGATAATGAGGGAGCGCGACACGTCTTCCTCCTCCAGCTTCACGTGCAGCTTGTCGGCGATCGGCAGGGCGGCGAGGTTGGCGATCAGCGCGCCGTAGAGGGTCGCCAGCAGCGCCGTCGCCATGGCGGGGCCGAGCTTCGAGGGATCGGACATGTTGGCGAACATCGTCACCATGCCGAGGATGGTGCCGATCATGCCCCAGGCCGGGGCGCAGTCGCCGAAGGCGCGGTAGATCTTCGAGCCTTCGTCGAGATGCATCAGGAAGTTGTCTCGGTCGCGCTCCATCGTGTCGCGGATGAAGTCGCGGTCGTAGCCGTCGGCGATGTAGCGTGCGCCCTGGGCCAGGAACGGATCGGAGATCTCCATGTTCTCCAGCGCGATCGGGCCGGACTTGCGCACGACTTCGGCGATCTTGGTAATCTCCTCGATCAGGTCGTGCGGCTTCACCGAGCGCATGGTGAAGGCGTAGCGCAGGCCCATCGGCAGGCCGTGCAGCATGGTCGAGAAGGGGAAGCGGATCATGGTGGCGGCGATGGCGCCGCCGAAGATCACGATCACCGCGTGCTTGTCGAAATAGGCGGCGAAGTTGCCGCCATCGATCATGATCAGCGTGAACACCACGCCGATGCCGGAGAGCAGCCCGATACCGGTTGCGAGATCCATGGAAGAGACGCCCGATCCCGGCCGATGAAGCGGGCCGTGACACATCTCTAAAAAAACAGGCTGAAAGAACGGTAAAGGGCTTGGCCCGATCGGCCCCGGGCCGTCATGTGCCGTTCAGGGGAAGCGCAGCATAAGTTCCCATACCGATTGCCGGAGTGGTTGCACGCAGGTCGTGGCGGCTGCGAGGGCGAGCGGTGCCGGGAGGGCCCGGCCAATCTCAAAGATTCCCTCGGCCAGGGCCGAACGGGGCGGGGAGCGGAAGCAGGATGTCGATAATTCGCCTCTATGCGCGGGTGCTCGGCTTGCTCGGAGCCGAGAAGCGGCTGGCGGTCGGCCTGATCGTGGCCAACGTCGCCCTCTCGGTCGCGGCTTTCGCCGAGCCGTTGATCATGGGCCGCATCATCGACGGCCTGACCCATCTCTCGAAGGATACCCCCGCGACCGCGCTCGCCCCGTGGATCGTGGCCTGGGTGGTGTTCGGCCTGTTCACCATCGGCGCGGGCGTGGCCATCGCCCTGCACTCCGACCGCCTCGCCCACCGCAACCGGCTCGCCACCATGGCGAATTTCTTCGAGCACGTGCTCGAACTGCCGCTGGCCTTCCACTCCTCCAACCATTCCGGCCGCGTGCTGAAGGCGATGCTGGAGGGCACCAACGGCATGGCGTGGCTGTGGCTCGGCTTCTTCCGCGAGCACTTTGCTGCCCTGCTCTCCGTGGGCGTGCTGCTGCCGCTCACCCTGCTCGTGAACTGGCGTCTCGGCGCGATCCTCGTCGTGCTGGTGCTCGTCTTCACCGCGCTCGCAAGCTACGTGCTGCGCCGGACCGAGACCCTTCAGGGCGAGGTCGAGCAGTTCCAGTCGGGTCTGGCCGCGCACGCCTCGGACGCGCTGGGCAACGTCGCCGTGATCCAGTCCTTCACCCGGGCCCGGGCCGAGAAGGAGGCGATGCGCACCATCATCCACGACCTGCTGCGGGTTCAGATCCCCGTCCTGTCGTGGTGGGCGATGGCCAACGTCGCCACCCGCGCCTCCGGCACCCTGACCATGACGGCCATCTTCATCACCGGCATCGCCCTGCACCAGAAGGGGGCCGCGACGGTGGGCGAGATCGTCGCCTTCATGAGCCTTGCCACCATGCTGGTGACGAAGCTCGACCACGTCGTCACCTTCGTCAACGGCGTGTTCATGCAGGCGCCGAAGATGCGCGAGTTCTTCGAAGTGATCGACACCGTGCCGACCGTGCGCGACCGGCCGCAGGCCAAGCAGGTCGCCCGCTTCGACGGCGCCGTCGAGTTCGACGAGGTCGCCTTCACCTACGACGGCCGCCGCAAGGCCCTGGACGGCGTGTCCTTCGCGGCCTTGCCCGGCGAGACCGTGGCCCTCGTCGGCACCACCGGCTCGGGCAAGTCGACCACGCTCGGCCTGCTGCACCGGACCTTCGATCCCGAGAGCGGCGCCATCCGCATCGACGGCACCGACATCCGCGACATCGGCCTTTCGTCCCTGCGCCACAACATCGGCGTGGTGTTCCAGGAGCCGATGCTGTTCAACCGCTCGATCCGCGAGAATCTTCAGGTCGGCCGTCCCGACGCGACCGACGAGGAGATGCTCGACGCGCTGGAGCGCGCCCAGGCCGGTGAGTTCATGGCCCGGCAGCTCGACGGACTCGACACGGTCATCGGCGAGCGCGGCCGGTCGCTCTCGGGCGGCGAGCGTCAGCGCCTGTCGATCGCCCGGGCGCTCCTGAAGAACCCGCCCGTGCTGATCCTCGACGAGGCCACCAGCGCGCTCGATGCCGCCACCGAGCGCAAGCTGCAGCAGGCGCTGGAGACGGTGATGGAGGGGCGGACCACCTTCGTGATCGCCCACCGCCTCGCGACGATCCGCAACGCCGACCGCATCCTGGTCTTCGAGGAGGGCCGGATCGTGGAAGCCGGCACCTTCGACGAACTGGTCGCCCTCGACCAGCGCTTCGCCGAACTCGCCAAGGCGCAGTTCATGGCGGCCGAGACGGACGAGGACATGCCGCTGGCGGCCTGAGGCAGCCGACAGGTCGCCCTCGCGCGGGACCGGAGCGCGGCCCGGCCGCTCTCGTCAGCCCCATCCGATCAGGTCGATCGGGTGGGGCTTTTCGTTTGATCCCGTTCCCGGCTGATCGCTTGGGGTCCGGCCCACCTGCCGTCATCGCGCGCGTGAGCGAAGCGATCCGGAAGGCGTCATGTCCGAGCGGGGCTGCGACTTGGATGGCCTCGGCTTCGCCTCGCGAGGACGAAGGCACGTCCCGAAGCCTTCAGGCGGATGCCGTCTGATATCGGCTCCGTTTGATCGCCTCAGCCTTCACCTCGCTCCGTCCTCGCGAGGCGGAGCCGAAGCGACCCGGAGCGCGACGTGTCCGGAAGATACCGAGCCCTGGATTGCAATCGCTGAGCCTCGCAAGGACGAGGGCAGAGACCGAAGCGATCAAACGAAAGCCGTCTGAGATGTGACGCGGTCCCGGCTCAGGGGCGGCGGGCTCCGCGCGGCGCCGGGCGCGGCGTCTCGTCGGCGGCCGGCGCCTGCATCGCGTCGAAGGCCGTCGGGTCGAGTTCCAGCACCGGCAGCGGGCCGAGATCGACCGCGGGTGCCGCCGCCTGCCTCACGGGCTCGGGCACAGGGGCGACAGACGGCAAAACGGACGGCAAGACGGACGGCAAGACGGACGGCAAGACGGACGGTACAGGCTCGGCCGGCTCCGTAGTCACGGTCTCGGCCCGCGTTGCGGGTACCGCCGCACCGACCACACGAACGGGCTCGGACACCTCGCGGGGCAAATCGGCGACGGGAGCCGGCTCCGGGGCGACCGTCGCCGTCTCGCGGAGAGAGGGCGCGACGATCAGGGTCACCGCGAGCGACAGCCCCACGAGACCGCCATAGACGGCCAAGCCCGGCCGCCGCGCCTGCCGCCGCACCGGCGACAAAGGTCCTGGCAGGATACGGCTGCGGCGCAGGTGAAAGCGCGGCTGGCGGCTCAGCGGCGGCAGGTCCCGCACGGTGGCTGTCTCAGCTCCGACCATGAGCTGACTCCCGGTGTCGTTGACGAATCTCCGTCGACACACCGGCAAGATCCGGGGCGAAATTGAGGCGGCGGAGCCTCCGCCCGATCAGGCGCCCGCAGCCTCCCGGTCGATGTACCAGCGGACCGTGCCGACGCTCTCGACATGCCGGGCCGGCAGATCCTCGCCGTCGGCGAGGCGTTGCAGGGGTTCGCGCTTGCCAGCGCCGTTGACGAGGAACAGCACCGAGCGCGACGAGGCGAGCGCCGGGAAGGTGAGGGTGATCCGCGGCACGAACGGCTCCATGCCCGCCTCGGGCACCGGGGCGGCCCAGGCCTGCCGCTCGGCCAGCGCCGGCTTGCCGGGAAAGAGCGAGGCGGTGTGCCCGTCGCTGCCGAGGCCGAGCAGGACGAGATCGAACAACGGCCTGTCCGGATCGAACCGTCCGGCCCCGTAGAAATCCTGGAGCGTGGCCGCGTAGGCACGGGCGCCGGCCTCGGGCCCCTCGTCGGAGGGGATGAAGTGGAGATGCGTCGCCGGGACGGGTGACTCGTGGCCGAAGGCTTCGCGCACCATGCGCACGTTGCTCAAGGGTTCGTCCCACGGCACCACCCGGTCGTCGCCGAAGAACCAGTGGATGCGCGACCACGGCACCCGCTCGACGAAGCCGGGCGAGGCCAGCAGAGCGTAGAGGCGCTTGGGTGTCGAGCCGCCGGAGAGGCAGATCGCGACCCGCTCGCCCGCGGCGCTCGACGCTATGTCCAGCAGATGTTCGGCGGCCGCGCGGGCCGTCGCCTCGGCATCGGCCATCAATTCGGTGTTGGGAGGAAGCGGGATCATGGTGCCGGTCCGCGGCGCGGGGGTTCCTTGTGGCCGCCGAAGCCCTTTCGCATGGCCGAAAGAACCTTGTCCGCGTAACTCTCGTCCTCGCGGGAGCGGAAGCGGCGATAGAGGGCGGCGGAGAGCACCGTGGCCGGCACGGCCTCCTCGATGGCCGCGTTGATGGTCCAGCGCCCCTCGCCCGAATCCTCGACATAGCCCGAGAACCCTTCGAGCCGCTCGTCGCTCGCCAGCGCCGATGCGGTGAGATCGAGGAGCCAGGAGGAGACGACGCTGCCGCGCCGCCAGACCTCGGCGATGTCGCCGAGATTGAGATCGAAGCGACGCTCCTCCGGCAGTTCGGGCGAGTTGGCGTGGCGCAGGATGTCGAAGCCCTCGGCATAGGCCTGCATCAGCCCGTACTCGATGCCGTTGTGGATCATCTTCACGAAGTGACCGGCGCCGCTCGGACCCGCATGGATGTAGCCCTGCTCGGCCCGCGGGTCGCGGCCGTCGCGTCCGGGGGTGCGGGGAATCTCGCCGAGGCCCGGCGCCAGGGTGCGGAAGATCGGGTCGAGGCGGTCGACGGCCTCCTTGTGGCCGCCGATCATCATGCAGTAGCCGCGCTCGAGCCCCCAGACTCCCCCCGAGGTGCCGACATCGACGTAGTGGATGCCGCGCTTGTTCAGTTCGAGGGCGCGGCGCACGTCGTCCTGATAGAAAGAATTGCCGCCGTCGATGATGCAATCGTCGGCGCTCATCAGGCCGCCGAGCGCCGTCACCGTCTCCTCGGTGATGGGGCCGGCGGGCAGCATGACCCAGGCGGTGCGGGGAAGCTCCAGCTTCCCGACGAAGTCTTCGAGGCCGGACGCGGCGGTCGCCCCATCCGCCACCAGGGCCTCCACCGCCGCCGGATCGCGGTCGTAGACCACCGCGGTGTGCCCGTCGCGCAGGAGGCGGCGGACGATGTTGCCCCCCATCCGGCCGAGGCCGATCATGCCGAGTTGCATTCGCTCGAACTCCCATCGGCGTCGGGTGCGTGCCCGAGCGCAGCCATTCACGGGTTCGCCGTTCGAACGTTTCGGCACAGCGCCCGTTCCCGCTGGGGCGGGCGGCGCCGGGATCAGGGCTTGGGCGGCGTGGTCGGAGAGGTCGGGACCTGACCCGTGCCGGCCTCCGCCCGCTTCTCCGGGTTCTTGACCTGGCTGTAGGCGACGTTGCCGAAAGAGCCGATGGTGGCCGACCAGGGCAGCGGCTCGGCGTCCTTGTCGCTGCGGTTGGCCGTGCAGAAGGCCGAGAGCAGACCGTTCACGACCGCATCGTCGCCGGCCTCCGGCACCGCGGCCTTCACCTGGGGCGCGATGCGGGCGAGTACGGGGACGAAGTCGTTCGGCTTGAGGCCCTTGAGCGTGTCGCCGCCAACGGCCTGCGCGACGCCCGCCTTCAGCTTCTCGTCGTCGATGGTCGAGCAGGGCGCGTTGCCGGCCATCATGGTCTTGATCTTGCCCCGCGCGTTGGCGACGACGCCGGTCTCGGACACGACCGGGGCCTTGTTGCCCCAGGAATTGCGGATGTAGTCGGTCACGTCCTTGATCTGCTGGTCGGTCATCTCCTGGCCGATGGCGGGCATCGGCGCGTAGCCGCTCTGCGCCGCGAGGCCGCCGACGATCACGTTGATGACCGTCTCCGGCCCAGCCGACTGGACCGACGTGTTGCCGGCGAGCGCCGGCACCGCGCCCTCGATGCCCTTGCCGTCCGGCTTGTGGCAGGAGGAGCAGTAGGTCAGGTAGGTGTCGGCCCCCGGCGCGCCCGGCTGGTTGAAGGCCTGGAGATCCTTCTCCTTGTAGGTCTGCTTGGCGGGGATGGTGCGCAGGTAGGCCACCATCGCCTTGAGGTCGGCCTCCGTCATCTTGGAGAGCGATTCCTCGATGGTCTGCCGCATCGGTCCGGCCGCGACGCCGGGCCGATTGCCGGGGGCCGTGCCGGTCTTGAGGTAGGTCACGACCTCGTCGTCGCTCCAGGCGCCGATGCCCTGGTGCCCGTCCGGGGTGATGTTGGGCGCGTACCAGCCGTCGATGACGCCGCCGCCGAACTTGCCCGCGAGACTCGTATTGCCGACGAGCTTGCGCTCGTTGTGGCACATCCCGCAATGGCCGAGGCCTTCCACGAGGTAGCCGCCGCGATTGACCTCCGCGCTGGCCTTGGGATCGGGCTGGAAGCGGCCCTCCGTGAAGAAGGCGGTGCGCCAGGTGATCAGGGCGGTGCGGATGTTGAAGGGGAAGGGGATGCTGCTCTCTTCCCGCTTCTCCTTCACGGCCGGCAGGGATTTGAGGTAGGCGAAGATCGCCCGCGTGTCCTCGTCGCTGACCTTGGTGTACCAGCCGAAGGGGAAGGCCGGGTAGAGGTACTCGCCCTCGTCGCCGATGCCCTGGCGGAACGCCTTCTCGAAGGTCTCGTAGGACCACTTGCCGATGCCGGTCTCGTCGTCCGGCGTGAGATTGGGCGTCTTGATCGCGCCGATCGGCGTGTCGAGGGTGTAGTTGCCGGCCAGGAACTTGCCGCCCGGCTTGGTGTGGCAGGCCACGCAATCGCCCGCCGTCACGAGATATTCGCCGCGCTTGATCAGGTCGGCCTCCGCCTCCTGGGCGCCGGCCGGCACGGTGGGGAAGAGCAAGGCCAGCGCCAGCCATCCGGAGCCGAGAGCGGTGAGGCGTGTCATGGGCCCGTTCTCCAGATGTGCGGGGAGGATCAGCGCAGAATCATTCCAGGGTGTTCGCCGGAGCGCACGCAACGCTACTCATCTACGGTTGTTCCGGCCGGCACGATCACAGCGGCGCGAGGATGTTCGGCGGCGCGGCGGAAGCGCAGCGTCATCTCGGCGAGATGCGCGACGAGGGAAACCGTCAGCCAGCCGGCCACGGCGGGCCAGGCCGCCCCGGTCAGCGCCGCGCGCAGGCTCAGCATCAGGGCGGCGCCGGAGGCGAGATTGGCCAGGAGCGATGCGGGCGCCGGCCCGCCGCCCCGTCGTGCCCGCAGGGCGAGGAGCAGCAGCGCCTCCAGCCCCACCAGCACGAGGATCGCGTCGACGATCAGCCCGGACGCGAAGAGTTCGGCCACGCCTCAAGCCTCCCCGAAACGCGGGTTGAGACGCACGATCGTGAGATTGAGGCAGGCGGCCACGCTCACCCAGGCGAGGTAGGGCAGGTTGAGTGCGGCAGCGAGCGACGAGACGCGCCCCACGGTGATCAGAACCGCGACGATCGAGAGCCAGAGAAGCAGCACCTCGACGAAGGCCCAGTCCGGCCGGCGCAGGCGGAAGAAGATCACGCTCCAGGCGATGTTGAGCGCGCCATTGACGGCGAAGACCGCGACGAGGAGCGCGCGGGCGGCGGGATCCGGATCGGCGTTCCAGGTCAGGACGGCGGAGGCGGTGGTCAGGGCGAAGATCATGGTCCAGACCGGGCCGAAGGCCCAGTCCGGCGGCTTCCAGGCCGGCACGCGCAGGCGGCGGTACCACGTGTCGGTGCGCGTCGCGACACCCCCTGCCACGGCGATCGCGAGTGCGATCAGGCCGGCGACGACCGGCGGCCCCCAGCCGCCCGCGAGCGCCGCCGTCACGGCGAGACCCAGCGGAACAGATGCGCCAGATCCTTGAAGAAGATCCGCGCATGGGCGGCGGGCTTGGCCCGCACCAGCTCCTTGTTCATGTAGGCGTCCCAGGTGAGCTGCTGGACGTCCTTGTCCTTGCAGATCGCGACGAAGCGCTCGCGCAGCCCGTCGCTGCGGTACCAGACCCACTGCATCATCCCGAGAATCCAGAAGACGCGCCCGTGCAGCCGCATGAAGCGCTTGCGCGCGAGCGCCAGGGACCGTGCGTCTCCGGTGGCGAGGAAAGCCTCCGCGGTCTGCGCCGCGAGACGACCGCCGAGCATCGCGTAGTAGATGCCTTCGCCCGAGGCCGGCGCGACCACGCCCGCCGCGTCGCCCGCGAGCAGCACGTCGCGGCCGTTGTCCCAGCGCTTCAACGGCTTGAGGGGGAGCGGCGCCCCCTCCCGGCGGACCGTCTCGCAGGCGTCGAGCCCGGTGCCGGCCCGCAGGTCGCGGATCGCGCCGCGCAGGGAGAAGCCCTTGCGGGCGCTGCCGGTGCCGACGCTGACCGTCTCGCCATGCGGGAAGATCCAGGCGTAGAAGTCCGGCGAGAGACGGCCCTGGTAATAAACGTCGCAGCGCGCCCCGTCGTGCTCCGCGCCCGCCGGGCGCCGGACGATCTCGTGATAGGCGAAGACCTGCCGCATCCGGGCATGACCCGGGATTTCGGACCGGCCGACATTCGAGGTCGCCCCATCGGCGCCGATGACGAGGCGGGCCTGCGCCCGCCGCGCCTCGCCACCCTTGCCGAGCCGATAGTGGATCGTGGCGAGCCCGGGCGTCTCGCGGGTGATGCGTTCGAACAGGCCGTTACGAACCTCGGCCCCGGCGAGCCCGGCGCGCTCGCGCAGGAAGGGGTCGAAATGCTCGCGGTCGACCATGCCGACGAACCCGTCGCCGACCGGCATGTCGACGTGGCGCGCGCTCGGCGCGACCATCCGGGCGCTGCAAATGCGGGCGACGAGGAGCGCGTCGGGGATGGCAAAGTCGCGGATCAGCCGGGGTGGAATGGCGCCGCCGCAGGGCTTGATGCGGCCCGCCCTATCAAGAAGCAGCACCCGGCGGCCGCCGGCCGCAAGATCCGCCGCCGCGGTCGCTCCGGCGGGGCCGCCGCCCACCACCACGACGTCGAAGGTTTCGAGAGCGTCGTGGGGTGCCATGCCGCTACCTCGCGTCGAAGCCGGGATTGAACTGGAAGGCGGCCGCCTGAGTCAGCGGATTCCGCCGGGCGAGCGTGACGTGCTCGACGCGCAGGCCGATCAGCAGGGCGACGAGGAAAAGGACCGCCTCGGCCGCGAAGACCGACGCGTAGGCGGTGACCGGCTCGGAGGCGAAGAGGCGGGCGAGATCGACGGCGAGTGTGCCGAGAAAGCCGCCGGCGCCGAAGGCGACGCCCTGCGCCGCGCCCCAGACGCCCATGCGGGTCCCGCGCTCGGCCTCGCCGCCGCGCCCGGCCAAGGCCATCATCGAGCCGATGGCGGCCACCGCGTAGACACCGTTGCCGAAACCGAGCGCGGCCACCGCAGCGCGCAAGGGGAAGCCGGGGCCGACGGGTCCGCCCGCGGCGATGGCCGCCAGAGCCAGCGCCGAGAGCGCGCAGCCCACGGCCGTCCAGACCTTCAGCGATCCGAAGACGGGTCCGCCGACGAAGACGGTGATGCCGGCCACGAACAGCATGCCGGCGAGCACCCCGCCGTGCTGCAGGCCCGCGAGCTTGGTGGTCGCGCCCGGCGTCATGGCGAAGACGAGGCCGGCATAGGGTTCGAGGATCAGTTCCTGCGCGCTGTAGGCGAGCATGGAAACGAAGATGAACAGGGTGAAGCGCCGCGCGGCCGGCTCGGCCAGCACCTGGGACAGCACCGCGCGGAAGGGCGGCTTCTCGTCGGTCCGGCTCGGCCTCGCGCCGGCTCGGTCCGGCTCGATGCCGGTCACGGCGAGCAAGGCGACGACGAAGGCGATCAGCGAGACGGTGCCCGAGACGGCGACGAGCCGCGCGCCGGAGAACGGGTCGAGGAAGTGGCCGGCCAGCGGCGCCGTGACGGCGAAGCCCCCGATCATCATCACCCAGACGATGGTCGCCGCCGCGCCCCGGCGGCCCGCCTCGACCCCGGTCGCGAGCAGCACGAGGAGCGAGGTGCCCGCCGCGCCCGCGCCCATGCCGACGAGCAGGAAGGAGAGGACCGCGAGCGCGAGGCCCGCGGCCGTGTGATGCGCCGCCAGCGCGGTGGCCACGGCTGCCCCGAAGCCGCCGAGGCAGAGCGCGGCCATGCCGCCGACGATCCAGGGCGTGCGCCGCCCGCCGACATCGGAGCCGTAGCCCCAGCGGGGCCGCAGGATCTGCGTCGCGTAGTGCAGGGCCACCAGCGCGCCCGGAACGACGGCGGGCAGCGCCAGCTCCACCACCATCACGCGGTTGATGGTCGAGGTCATCAGCACCACGACCGCACCGAGCGCCGTCTGGACGAGGCCGAGCCGGACGATCTGGAGCCAGGAGAAGGAGGAGAGCGCAGCGGCGGGGGGAGCGTTCGTCATGGCGCCAGCCCTTGCACGAGGGGGCGAAGGGCGAAAGCGGCGGCAAGCATCCCGAGGACGTAGAGCGTGGTGCCGGTGCCGTTGTACCAAGCGGCGCGGGCGCGCGGCTCGTCGAGGAAGCGCACCATCAGGGCGAGTTGCCCGGCGAGCAGCGCGCCGACCAGGGCCGCGTGCCAGGGCCGGTCCCAGGCGGCGAGCAGGGCGACGACGACGACCTGCGGTGCGGCCATGACGAGGCAGGCGAAGCGCGCCGCGCGCGGGCAGCCGAGCTGCACCGGCAGCGAGCACAGGCCCATGGCGCGGTCACCCTCGACCGACTTGAAGTCGTTAAGGGTCATGATGCCGTGCGCCCCGACCGAGTAGAGCAGGGCAATGAGCAGCACGCGCCGGTCGGGCATCGCTGCGGCCATCACCGCCGCGCCGGTGAACCAGGGCAGGCCCTCGTAGCAGAGCGCCACCGCGGAATTGCCCCACCAGCCGTTGCGCTTCAGCCGCAGCGGCGGAGCCGAGTAGATCCAGGCCAGGACGAGGCCGAACAGGGCGGCCCCGAGGATCCAGGGTCCGAGCATCGCGGCGACGACGAGCGACAGGAGGGTCCAGGCGGCGGCGAGGTAGAGCCCCCAGCGGCCCGGAATGCGGCCGGAGGGAATCGGCCGGTTCGGTTCGTTGATGGCGTCGACGTGCCGGTCGAACCAGTCGTTGGTAGCTTGGCTGGTGGCGCAGACGAGGGGGCCGGCCAGCAGCACGCCCGCCGCGATGACGAGCCATTGTCCCGAAGGAGACTGGCCGGAGGAAACCACGCCGCAGCCGAAAGCCCACATCGGTGCGAACCAAGTGATGGGCTTCAGGAGTTCGACGACGGCGCTCGGAGCGGGCGTTGTCATGCCCCGGAGGCTACGAGCCCGTCCTGCCATGTGTCAAGCAAGATTGACACTCGGCTCACCGGCTTGACCACTTGCCGGTCAAGGAACCCAAAATGCATTATTATGCAGGAAGTCCCTTCGCCGAGTCAGGACGACAACTCAGGGTCGCTCGCATCGAGATCGCCGATCCCGTAGCGCCGCATCTTGGCGTAGAGACCCTGCCGGCTCAGCCCGAGCATCTCGGCGGCCGAAGCGCGGTTGTCGCGGGTGATCCGCAGGGCGGCCTCGATGCACAGCTTTTCGATCAGATCCGTGGTCTCGCGCACCAGCGCCTTCATCGAGACGCGCCCGACGAGTTCGGTCATCTGCTCGACGGAGCGGGGCAGGTCGTGCCCGCCGGCATGGGCCGGCGCCGCACGGCGCGGCGCGGCCCGCACGGTGAAGCCGAAGCAGGGCTGATCGGCCTGGGCGGCGGAGACGGCCGCGATCTCGACCTCCTCCACGGAGCCGAAATCGCCCCGCATCACCGTCGTGAAGTGGCGCACGGAGCCGTGGTCGCGCAGCATCGCGAACAGCGCCAGCGCCTCGGTCTCCTCGCGGCCGAGCCAGCGATCCAGCATCTGCCCGCGCACCTGCTCCTCGGTCGCCAACTGCGTGAGATCGAGGAAGGCGGCGTTGGCGGTGAGAACCCGGCGCGAGGCATCGGCGACGACGAAGCCTTCCGGCATCCGCTGGATCACCTCGAGGACGCCCCCCTCGCGCCCCGACCGTTCGGAATCCGCCGAGGCGAGGGGCGAGAGGCGCAGCAGCACCGAGGTCGCGCTCTCGCCGCGGAAGAGGGAGGCGGAGATCCGCGCCTCGCCGCGCCCACCCGCGAGCCGCGCCACGAGATCGGCGGCCTGCCCGGTGACGCGCAGGCCCGCGAACAGACTCTGCAATTCGCGCAGGCTCGCCGGATCGAACAGGTCGGCGACATCCTGGCCGACGACGCGCTTCTGCGCCCGGCCCAGGAGCCGCATCGCCGCCGGGTTGATGTCGGTCACGCGCCGCGTGCCCGCATCGATCACCAGAACGGCCTCTCCCGAGAGCTGGAACAGCAGCTTGTAGCGGGTCTCGGCGGCGCGCAGGCGGTCGTAATCCCGCTCCAGCGCCTGCTGCGTCTCGGCCAGGCGCCGCTGGAGCGCGGCGACCGCGCGGAGATCCTGCCCGACCACGATGATCGGGCCGTCCTTGCGCGTGCGCAGGCTGGCATAGCGGATCGGCAGATCCGTGCCGTTGGGGGAGGGGTGGTTCACCTGCCGCCAGCGCGTCATCGCTCCGGGGGCGGCGTCGCGCAGCAGGGCATCGATCTTGGGACGGCTCTCGACGGTGACGGTGTCGATCCAGGGCCGGCCGAGCCACGCCTCGATTCCCTCACCGTCGAGGTCGGATCGGTTCGACAGGGTGTCGCGGACGATGCCCTGATCGTCGATGACCAGCGAGAGATCGGACGTCGCCGCAATCAGGACCCCGGCCGATTCCCTGTCCAGGAGATCGGCCGCCTGTTGCAGCGCCGGAGAAGGGCGCCGGGGAGAGGGGCTCGCCAAGCTGCTCAAGGTCAACACTTCGTGATGGCGACGGAAGCGCCCTTTCAACAGGCCCGCGTTCGCATTTCAAGCAAGCTTTCCGCGATCAGCGGCGCGAGACGCCCATCATCCGCCGTGGCGTCGGCCCCAACGGCGCGTACTTGATTCGGGTTCCTGGTGAAATACGGGCCGCCCACCAGAACCTTGACCGCCGGATTGCACGAGAGCGCGCGCAGCGCGCGGATCGTCTCCGGAAGGGTGGGAAGCAGGACATCGCAGGAGAGGGTCACCCCGACCACGTCGTACCAGTCGGACTGGATCAGCTCCGCGGCATCGAGGGCACCGCCCTGACCGGCGATCGTCACGTCCCAGCCCGATTCGCGAAAGATGGCCGCCACGATCGAGAGGCAGAAGACGTGAGTCTCCCCGGGGCAGGCCATCAGGAGCAGGCTTCGCCCCGAGGCTTCCGGGGCCTCGTCCTCGAACTGGCCGCAGAGTTCACGTCCGGCGGCCTGGAGGCGCGCCAGGGCCACCGTCACATCGACGAAGTCGCAGGCATCCTCCTCCCAGAGCCGGCCCAGATGCCGCGCCACGGGCGTGAGCAGATCGACCAGCACGCTCTCCAGCGTCAGGCCCTCGTCGAGGAAGCGCAGAAGATGGGGGGCGAGATCGGCGTTCGAGCGACCGAGCAGGAGGCTACACAGCCGCTCCACCTCCTCCGGGGCGGGCCTGCGACCGGGCGGTGGAACGGTCGGCCGGGCGTGGCCGCGATGGGCGAGCATGAGGCGGGGGAGGATCTCGGCCTCGACGACGCTCGCTAGGCGGCGCCGCATCCCGTCGCCGTCGGGACCGTGCGCGAAGGCGGACGCCTCCAGCGACTCCCCGGCGACCGTGCATTCCGGCGCGATCGCCTGGCGACCGCCGTCCTGCCTCCAGCCTCCCATGGGCCTCTCCCCAGGATGCAGCTCGGCACGGCATGCAATTTAATTCGCATGGCGACGCCCCGGGCAACGGATGCGTGTAGCGTGACGATACGCCTCCTCCGAGAATTGGCAATCCCTTGCGTTCCATTTGGTTGTCACCGGCTGTAAATTTCCATTTGTGTCAACTTGGATTGACACTGAGTGGAGGCTGAGCCTAGGCTTCGGTCACTTCGAGGCTCGGCCCGATCGGGGCTGACAGCGAGCGGGGGCGGAGGCCATGCGGCAACGCCAGGACCGACAGAGACCGCTCTACACGCGCGCCGAGCGGCAGCGCCGCGACGCCTCGCCCTGGACGCTGGTGCAGGGCGTGCTGGCGCCGCTCCAATTCCTCGTTTTCCTCGTCAGCCTCGTTCTCGTGCTGCGCACGCTCGCCACCGGCGAGGGAGCCGAGGCCGCCAACGCTTCGGTCGTCGTCAAGACGCTGGTGCTCTACGCGATCATGGTCACGGGCTCGATCTGGGAGAAGGTCGTGTTCGGCCGCTACCTGTTCGCGCCGGCCTTCTTCTGGGAGGACGTGTTCAGCATGCTCGTGCTGGCGCTGCACACGGCCTATCTCGCCGCGCTGGCCCTGGGCGCCCTCGACACGCGCGCCCTGCTCGGCTTGGCGCTCGCCGCCTACGCCACCTACGTGATCAATGCCGGGCAGTTCCTGCTGAAGCTGCGGGCCGCGCGCCTCGAGGCTGCGTCGCCGCTCGGCCTCACCGCGGAGGGCGCCCGGTGAACGCCCAGGCGCCTCTTCCGAATGCGGGCTGCGGTGTCGCGATCCGCTCCGAGCACGGCCAGCGGGCGGTGTTCTGCGGCCTGACCGGCATCGTCTGGCTGCACCGGAAGATCCAGGATGCCTTCTTCCTCGTGGTCGGCTCGCGCACCTGCGCGCACCTGATCCAGTCGGCCGCGGGCGTGATGATCTTCGCCGAGCCGCGCTTTGCCACCGCGATCATCGACGAGCGCGATCTGGCCGGCCTCGCCGACATGAACGAGGAACTCGACCGCGTGGTCGGGCGGCTGATCGAGCGGCGCCCGGAGATCCGCCTGCTGTTTCTTGTCGGCTCCTGCCCCTCCGAGGTGATCAAGCTCGACCTGTCCCGGGCAGCTCTCCGGCTCTCGCAGCGCCTCGCGCCGGAGGTGCGGGTGCTGAACTATTCCGGCTCCGGCATCGAGACGACCTTCACCCAGGGCGAGGATGCCTGCCTCGCCGCCCTCGTGCCGGGGCTGCCCGAGGCGACGGCCGCCGAGGCGGACCTCCTCGTCGTCGGCGCCCTGGCCGACGTGGTCGAGGATCAGTTCGCCCGGCTCTTCGACGAACTCGGCATCACGGCCCGCTTCCTGCCGGCCCGCAGGGCCGGGCAGATGCCGCCGGTCGGACGCGGCACGCGCTTCCTGCTGGCGCAGCCCTTCCTGGCGGAGACCGCCCGCTCGCTGGAAGAGCGGGGCGCCCGGCGCATCCCGGCCCCGTTCCCCCTCGGAGCCGAGGGCACCACGGGCTGGCTCCGGGCCGCCGCCGAGCGTTTCGGCGTCGATCCCGCCCGCTTCGACGCGGCGACGGCGCCGGGCCTGCGGCGCGCCCGCCAGGTGCTGGCCGCGCAGCGGGCCAAGCTCGCGGGACGGCGCGTGTTCTTCTTCCCCGATTCGCAGCTCGAAGTGCCGCTCGCCCGCTTCCTGTCGCAGGAGATGGGGGCCGAGCTGATCGAGGTCGGCACGCCCTACCTGCATCGGGCCCACCTCGCCGCCGAGATCGAGTCTCTTCCCGCCGGCACCCTCGTGGTCGAGGGCCAGAGTCTCGACGAGCAGCTCGACCGCTGCCGCGCGGCACGGCCGGACCTCACGATCTGCGGCCTCGGGCTGGCCAATCCGCTGGAGGCGGAGGGGCTCACCACAAAGTGGTCGATCGAACTCCTGTTCACGCCGATCCAGGGCTACGAGCAGGCGGGCGACCTCGCCGAACTGTTCGCGCGCCCGCTCGACCGGCGCGCCCGGTTGGAGGTGTAGCCGCCATGCAGCTCACCGTCTGGACCTACGAGGGACCGCCCCATATCGGCGCCATGCGGGTCGCCACCGCGATGCGGGGCCTGCACTACGTGCTGCACGCCCCCCAGGGCGACACCTATGCCGACCTGCTCTTCACGATGATCGAGCGGCGGCCCGAGCGCCCGCCCGTCACCTACACCACGTTCCAGGCGCGCGACCTCGGCCGCGACACCGCCGAGATCTTCAAGGACGCCGTCGCCTCGGCCTACGAGCGCTTCAGGCCCCAGGCCATGATCGTGGGCGCCTCCTGCACCGCGGAGCTGATCCAGGACGATCCCGGCGGCCTCGCCAAGGCGCTCGCCCTCGACATTCCGGTGATTCCGCTGGAGTTGCCGGCCTACCAGAAGAAAGAGAACTGGGGCGCCTCCGAGACCTTCTACCGGCTGGTGCGGGCGCTCGCCGGCACCCCGACGGAACGGCCGGCCCGCGAAGGGCGGCGTCCCGCCTGCAACGTCCTCGGGCCGACCGCCCTGGGCTTTCGCCACCGCGACGACCTCATCGAGATCCGCCGGCTCCTCGACGCGCTGGGCATCGACGTCAACGTGATCGCGCCGCTGGGCGCCGCGCCCGCCGATCTCGGACGGCTCGGCGAGGCCGACTTCAACGTCGTGCTCTATCCCGAGATCGCCCGCAGTGCCGCGCAATACCTCGAAAAGACCTTCCGCCAGCCCTTCGTCGACATCGTGCCGATCGGCGTCGGCGCGACGACGCGCTTCGTGGAAGCCGTCGCGGGGCTCGCGGGCATCGACCCGACCCCCGTGCTGGCCGGTGCCCCCTCGCGGCTGCCCTGGTACGCGCGCTCGGTCGATTCGACCTATCTCACCGGCAAGCGCGTCTTCGTGTTCGGGGACGCCAGCCATGCGCTGGCCATCGCCCGCGTCGCCGCCCACGAGATCGGCTTCAAGCTCGTCGGGCTCGGAACCTACACCCGGGAATTCGCCCGCGAGGTCCGCGCGGAAGCCGCGCTCCACGGGATCGAGGCGACGATCAGCGACGATTATCTCGACGTGGAGGCCGCGATCCGACAGGCGGCGCCGGAGCTGGTGCTCGGCACGCAGATGGAGCGCCACATCGCCAAGCGGCTCGGGATTCCCTGCGCGGTGATCTCGGCCCCGGTCCACGTCCAGGATTTCCCCGCCCGCCACTCGCCGCAGATGGGCTTCGAGGGCGCCAACGTCCTGTTCGACACCCTGGTCCATCCCCTGATGATGGGCCTGGAGGAGCATCTCCTGGGGATGTTCCGCGAAGATCCCGAGTTCCACGACGGCGCCGCCCCCTCGCATCTCGGCGCCAAGCCGAGCGGGGGTGCGGCGATCGTGGAACGGGCGCCGGCGGCTGCCCCCCTCGCCCCGGCGCCCGTACCCATTCCCGAACCCATTCACGTCCAGGGCGCGGCGGCGATCCGCCCGGCGCCCTGGGCGCCCGATGCCGAGAAGGAGCTGAAGAAAATCCCGTTCTTCGTGCGCGGCAAGGCCCGCGCCAACACCGAGCGTTTCGCCCGCGAGCGGCAGCTCCCGCTCATCACCCTCGAGACCCTGTACGATGCCAAGGCGCATTTCGGCCGATAGGCCCCCCCTCCGCGTCGCCATCGTCACGCTCGACAATCACCTGGCGAGCGCGGTGGAGCGGGCGCGCCTGCGGCTCGCGGCCGAGATGCCCGGCCTCTCGCTGAGCTTCCACGCCGCCGCGGAATGGGAGACCGATCCGAGCGCGCTGCGCGACTGCGAGGCGGAGATCGCGCGGGCCGACATCGTCGTCTCGGCCATGCTGTTCCTCGACGAGCACGTGCGGGCGATCCTGCCGGCGCTGCAGCGCCGCCGCCCGGATTGCGACGCGATGATCGGCTGCCTCTCGGCGGCCGAGGTCGTGCGCACCACCCGGCTCAACCGCTTCGACATGAGCGGCACCAAGCGCTCGGCCCTCGATTTCCTGAAGCGGCTGCGCGGCAAGCCCGGTGCCGAGGGCAATGCCGCCCGGCAGATGGCCCTGGTGCGCAAGCTGCCCAAGATCCTGCGCTTCATCCCCGGCTCGGCGCAGGACGTGCGAGCCTATTTCCTCACGCTGCAATACTGGCTCGCGGGCTCCGACGAGAACGTGGCGAGCCTCGTGCGCTTCCTGGTGCAGCGCTACGCCGCCGGCCCCCGCGCCGGCTGGCGCGCGATCGCCGCCGCGCCCGCGCCCCAGCACTACCCCGAGACCGGCCTCTATCATCCGCGCATGCGGGGCCGGGTCGGCGAGGACCCGTCCGCCATGCCCACCGTGCCCGGAGCCCAGGGCCGCGTCGGCCTGCTGCTGATGCGCTCCTACGTCCTGGCCGGCAACACCGCCCACTACGACGGCGTCATCGCCGCGCTCGAAGCCCGGGGCCTCTCGGTGGTCCCCGCCTTCGCCAGCGGGCTCGACAACCGCCCGGCGGTCGAGGCCTACTTCATGGCGGGCGGCCGGCCCACGGTCGATGCCCTGGTCTCGCTCACCGGTTTCTCGCTGGTCGGCGGCCCGGCCTACAACGACGCGGCGGCGGCCCAGGCGCTGCTGGCGCGGCTCGACGTGCCCTACATCGCCGCCCACGCCCTCGAATTCCAGACGATCGAGCAGTGGGAGGCGGGCAGCCGCGGCCTCTCGCCGGTCGAGGCGACCATGATGGTCGCGATCCCCGAACTCGACGGCGCCAGCGCGCCGATGGTCTTCGGCGGACGGTCCTCGGCCTCCGGCGCGGACAACGCCCGCGACATGCGCGTGCATCCCGAGCGGGCCGCGCGGCTCGCCGCCCGCGTCGCGCGGCTGGTCTCGCTGCGGGCCCGGCCGAAGGCCGAGCGGCGGGTCGCCGTCGTGCTGTTCAATTTCCCGCCCAATGCCGGCGCGACCGGCACCGCCGCCTTCCTCTCGGTCTACGCCTCGCTGCTGAACACCCTGCGCGGGCTGCGCGACGACGGCTACGACGTCGCGGTGCCCGAGAGCGTCGATGCCCTGCGCGAGGCGATCCTCGGCGGCAACGCGGCCCGGCTCGGCACGCCGGCCAACGTCCATGCCCGGGTCAGCGCGGTGAGCCATGTCCGCCGCGAGACCGACCTGCGAGAGATCGAGGCGCAATGGGGGCCCGCGCCCGGCCGTCATCTCAGCAACGGCAGCGACATCTTCGTGCTCGGCGCCCAGTTCGGCTCCGTCTTCGTCGGGGTGCAGCCCGCCTTCGGCTACGAGGGCGACCCGATGCGGCTGCTGTTCGAGAGCGGTTTCGCGCCGACCCACGCCTTCTGCGCCTTCTACCGCTGGCTTCGCGAGGATTTCGGAGCCGATGCGGTGCTGCATTTCGGCACCCACGGCGCGCTCGAGTTCATGCCGGGCAAGCAGACGGGCCTCTCGGCCTCCTGCTGGCCGGAGCGGCTGATCGGCGACGTGCCCAACGTCTATCTCTACGCCGCCAACAACCCGTCCGAGGGTGCGCTCGCCAAGCGGCGCTCGGCCGCGACGCTCGTGAGCTACCTGACGCCGAGCCTGGCCGCGGCCGGCCTCTACCGCGGGCTTCTCGACCTCAAGGCCTCGATCGAGCGCTGGCGGGGACTGGAGCCGGAGGCGACGGGCGAGCGGGTCGCTCTCGCCTCCCTCATCCAGACGCAGGGCGCGGCCGTCGATCTCGTTCCCGCCGAACCGGTCTGGGAGGGCGATTGGGCCGCGCGGGTCGGCGCGCTGGCGGAAGCGCTCGCCGAGCTGGAGCAGACGCTGATCCCTCACGGCCTGCACGTTGCGGGGGAGGGAATGGGACGCGAGGAGCGCATCGACCTGCTGCTCGCTCTGGCCGACGCCTCGCACGGCCTGAAGCCCGCGCGGGCCGGGATCGAAGGGCTGGTCGAGGGCGTCGCCCTCAACGCGGCGCTGGACGCCGCGGGCCTGCCGACGACGGAAGCGAACCGCGGCGCCTTCGCGGATCTGGCCCGCATCGACCGCGACCTCGCCCGCGACCACGAGATTCCCGCCCTCCTGCGGGCGCTCGACGGCCGCTTCATTCCGCCGGTGGCCGGCGGCGATCTCCTGCGCAATCCGGGCATCCTGCCCACCGGGCGCAACCTGCACGGCTTCGATCCCTACCGCCTGCCCTCGGCCTTCGCCCTGGCCGACGGCGCCCAGCAGGTGGCCCGGGTGCTCGCGCGCCATGCCTCGGAAGGCCGGCCGATGCCCGAGAGCGTCGCCCTGGTGCTGTGGGGAACGGACAACCTCAAGAGCGAAGGCGGCCCCATCGCTCAGGCGCTGGCGCTGATCGGCGCGGCCCCGCGCTTCGACGGCTACGGCCGGCTGGCCGGCGCCGAGCTGATCCCGCTGGAACGCCTCGGCCGTCCGCGCATCGACGCCGTGGTCACCCTTTCGGGCATCTTCCGCGATCTCCTGCCGCTCCAGACCAAGCTTCTGGCCGAGGCGAGCTTCCTCGCGGCGAGCGCCGACGAGCCGGTCGAGCGCAACTTCGTGCGCAAGCACGCGCTGGCGATCCAGGCCGAGCAGAGCTGCGACTTCGAGACGGCGGCCCTGCGCGTCTTCTCGAACGCGGAAGGGGCCTACGGCGCCAACGTCAACCACCTCGTCGAATCCGGCCGCTGGGACGACGAGGACGAGCTGTGCGAGGCCTTCTCCCGGCGCAAGAGCTTCGCCTACGGCCGCAACGGCCGGCCGGCGCCGCAGCGCGACCTGATGAAGGCGGTGCTCGCCCGGGTCGATCTCGCCTACCAGAATCTCGACTCGGTCGAACTCGGCGTCACCTCCGTCGACCACTATTTCGACGGGCTCGGCGGCATGGGCCGGGCGGTGGCCCGCGCCCGCGGCGCGAGCGTGCCGATCTACATCAGCGACCAGACCCGCGGGGAGGGCCGCGTCCGCTCCCTCGACGAGCAGGTGGCGCTGGAAACCCGTACCCGGATGCTCAATCCGAAATGGTACGAGGGTCTGCTCGGCCACGGCTACGAGGGCGTGCGCCAGATCGAGGCGACGCTGACCAACACCGTCGGCTGGTCCGCCACGAGCAACGCGGTCCAGCCCTGGATCTACGAGCGCATCACCGAGACCTTCGTGCTCGACGAGGCCATGCGCGACCGCATGGCGACGCTCAACCCGACCGCCTGCGCGCGGGTGGCCAGCCGCCTGATCGAGGCCCATCGCCGGGGCTTCTGGACGCCCGACGCGGCGACGCGCGACGCGCTCGACCGCGCCGAGGAGGAGCTGGAGGACCGGCTCGAAGGCGTCACGCCAGGATCTCTGGCGCCAGGATCCTCGCCCGGCATCACCGCAGGAGTCGCGGCATGAACATCGCCATCCGAAACCCCGTCCCCGTCCGCCGCGAGGAGGGCAGCCTGCAGGTCGGACTCGATCCGAACGACCGGATCGACACCGCTAAGGTCTTCGCCGTCTACGGCAAGGGCGGCATCGGCAAGTCGACCACCTCCTCGAACCTCTCGGTGGCCTTCTCCAAGCTGGGCAAGCGGGTCCTCCAGATCGGCTGCGATCCGAAGCACGATTCGACCTTCACCCTCACCAAGCGCCTCGCGCCGACCGTCATCGACGCCCTCGAAGCCGTGAACTTCCACTCCGAGGAGCTGCGGCCCGAGGATTTCGTGGTCGAGGGCTTCAACGGCGTGAAATGCGTCGAGGCCGGCGGACCGCCCGCCGGGACCGGCTGCGGCGGCTACGTCGTCGGGCAGACGGTCAAGCTCCTCAAGGAGCACCACCTCCTGGAGGACACCGACGTCGTCGTGTTCGACGTGCTCGGCGACGTGGTCTGCGGCGGCTTCGCCTCGCCGCTCCAGCACGCGGACCGGGCCCTGATCGTCACCGCCAACGACTTCGACTCGATCTTCGCGATGAACCGGATCGTGGCAGCGATCCACACCAAGTCGAAGAATTACGGCGTCCGGCTCGGCGGCGTCATCGCCAACCGCTCGGCCAAGACCGACGAGATCGACCGCTTCAACGCGGCGGTGGGCCTGCGCCGGCTCGCGCACTTCCCCGATCTCGACGTGGTGCGCCGCTCGCGCCTGAAGAAATCGACGCTGTTCGAGATGGAGCCGACGCCAGAGCTGAAGGCCGTCACCGACGAGTACATGCAGCTCGCCGAGACGCTCTGGGCCGGCGCCGACCCTTGCGAGGCGGTGCCGATGAAGGACCGCGACCTGTTCGAATTCCTCGGCTTCGACTGATCTCGGGACGCGATCGATGAGCACGCCCTACCTCACCCGCCGCTCCCAGCTCGAAACCTACTTCGACCGCACCGCGGTCGAGGCGTGGTCGCGCCTCACCTCCGACGCCCCGGTCTCGAAGATCCGCGCCACGGTCCGGGCCGGGCGCGACGCGATGCGGGCGAACCTGCTCGGCTGGCTGCCCGACGACCTGACCGGCCGGCGCCTGCTGGACGCCGGCTGCGGCACCGGCGCGCTCGCCGTGGAAGCCGCCCGCCGGGGTGCCTCGGTGGTGGCGATCGACGTCTCGCCCACCTTGATCGGGCTTGCCCGCGAGCGGCTTCCCGTCATCGACGGAGCCGGCTCAGCCGAATTCCGGGTCGGCGACATGCTCGACCCCTGGCTCGGCCGCTTCGACCACGTCGTCGCGATGGATTCGCTGATCCACTATCAGGCACCGGACATCGTCCGGGCGCTGGCCGAACTCTCCCTGCGCACGGACGGCAGCCTGCTCTTCACGGTGGCCCCGCGCACGGCGCTGCTGACCCTGATGCACGCGGCCGGCAAGCTCTTCCCGAAGGCCGACCGCGCTCCGGCGATCGTGCCGATCACGGAGAGCGGCCTGCGGCGGCGCATCGCCGGGGAGCAGGCGCTGGCCCGTTTCGCCGTGGAACGGACGCACCGGGTGAACAGCGGATTCTACCTCTCGAACGCGATCGAGCTGCGCAAGACCTCGTCTCCCGCGGGCGAGAGCGGGGGCGCTCGATGAAATCCGGTCTCGCCCTCACCCAGGCGTTCCTGCGCCTCGGTCCGGCGATCCTTCCCTTCGCCGATGCCGCGACGAAGGAGCTGCCGCTCGGGCGGCTGATGCGGCTGTCGCTGTTCCAGGTCACCGTCGGCATGGCGGCCGTGCTGCTGATCGGCACGCTCAACCGGGTGATGATCGTCGAACTCGCGGTCCCCGCCTGGATCGTCGCGGTGATGCTGTCGCTGCCGCTGCTGTTCGCACCCTTGCGGGCGCTGGTCGGCTTCCGCTCGGACACGCACCGCTCCGTGCTCGGCTGGCGCCGGGTGCCCTACATCTGGTTCGGCACGCTGCTGCAATTCGGCGGGCTCGCCATCATGCCCTTCGCCCTGCTGATCCTGTCGGGCGACACCACCGGGCCCCTCTGGGTCGGACAAGCGGCGGCGGCCCTCGCCTTCCTGCTCGTCGGCGCGGGGCTCCACACCACGCAGACCGTCGGGCTGGCACTCGCCACCGATCTCGCGCCGGCCCACGCCCGCCCGAAGGTGGTGGCGCTGCTCTGCGCCATGCTGCTCGCGGGCATGATGGGGAGCGCGGTGCTGTTCGGCCTCGCGCTCGCCAACTTCTCGGCCATTCGCCTGATCCAGGTCATCCAGGGGGCCGCGCTCGTCACGATCGTGCTCAACGGCATCGCCCTGTGGAAGCAGGAGCCGCGGAGCCCCGACCGCACGACCCGTCCGGCGGCGCGGCCGAGCTTCGCCCGATCCTGGCAGGACTATGCGGGGGAGGGCAGCGCCCGGCGGCGCCTCGCGGCCATCGCGCTCGGCACCGCGGGCTTCTCGATGCAGGACATCCTGCTCGAACCCTATGGCGGCCAGATCCTCGGCCTCTCCGTCGGTCAGACCACGGCGCTCACCGCCATGCTCGCGGCCGGGGGCGGACTCGGCCTGATCGCGGCGGCGCGCTGGCTCAATCGCGGCGGCGATCCCTATCGGGTCGCGGCGGTGGGCAGCGTCATCGGCATCATGGCCTTCTCGGCCGTCGTCTTCGCCGCGCCGCTCGCCTCCGCGCGCCTGTTCGCGGCCGGCGTCACGCTGATCGGCGTCGGCGGCGGCCTGTTCGCCCACGGCACGCTCACGGCCTCCATGGCGAAGGCCGGACCGGAGGATACCGGCCTCGCGCTCGGCGCCTGGGGCGCGGCGCAGGCCAGCGCCGCCGGAATGGCCATCGCCGCCAGCGGCATCCTGCGCGATGCCGGCGCCGCCCTCGCCCAATCCGGAGCCCTGGGCGAGGGCATGAACGAGCCCGCGATCGGCTACCTCATCGTCTACCACGTCGAGATCGCGCTGCTCTTCGCGAGCCTCGTCGCGCTCGGTCCGCTCGTGCGCGCGGACGCCTCCCGACCCGGCCGCCCGGACGAGGGCCGGAGCGGATCGTTCGACCCCCTCGTCAACCGTCCCACCTGATCGGGAGGCCTGCCATGCCCAGAGGCGAGATCACCGGTTACATCGACGTCGCGCAGGTCACGCTCTACGCGTTCTGGCTCTTCTTCGCGGGCCTCGTCTTCTACCTGCGCCGCGAGGATCGCCGCGAGGGATACCCGCTGGAGAACGAGGCCGCCGGCCGCCTCAAGAGCCCGGACCCGATCCTGATCCCGACCCCGAAGGCGTTCCGCCTGTCGAGCGGCCACACCACCCATGCGCCGCAGACCAACGTCGCCTACGACGCCGACGTGCCGAGCCGGCGGCGCGAGGTCTTCCCCGGCGCGCCCTACTTCCGCACCGAGACCGCGTTCGACGCGCCGGTCGGTCCCGGCTCCTGGGTGCCCCGTCACGACGAGCACGACCGCACCTGGGACGACCAGTACCGCATCGTCCCGCTCCGGGTCGCCGAGAGCTTCGTGGTTCACGAGGACGGCCCGAACCCGATCGGCATGCCGGTCCTGGGCGCCGACCGGCAGGTGGCGGGCACCGTCGTCGATCTCTGGCTCGACCGGGGCGAGTCCTTCGTGCGCTACTACGAGGTGGAACTCGGCGCGGGCGGGCGCCGCGTGCTGATGCCGGTCACCTTCTGCACCACCAGCCGCTTCGCGCGGGAAGTGAAGACCGAGGCGCTCCTGGCCGCGCAATTCGCCGACATCCCCGGCACCAAGGACCCGGATTCCGTGACGCTGCGCGAGGAGGAGCGGATCATGGCCTATTTCGGCGCCGGCACGCTCTACGCCTCGCCCGCCCGGCAAGAACCCATCCTCTGAACCCATCCTCTGAACCGATCCGCCGATCCGATCCTCCGAGGGCCGAACCCGTGAGCGAGTCCGATTTCCTTCCCGAGGGTACCCTGCGGGGCCTGCCCGGCCCGCTCCCGGCCGAGGAGCGCATTCTCTGGCGCGGCGCCCCCACCGTCCACGGCGTGATGCTGCGGGCTTTCCACGCGCGCCTCGTGATGCTGTGGTTCGCGGGCGCGGCCGGGCTCCTGGCGCTCGGCGCCGGGCTGAGCGAGGGGCCGGCCCGGGCGCTGGCCGTGGCGGGACCGACCCTGTTGACCGGGCTCTTGGCGCTGGCGCTGCTGGGACTGTTCTCGTGGCTCGTCCACCGAACCACCGTCTACACCATCACCGACCGGCGGGTCGTGATGCATGTCGGCATCGCCCTGCCGATCACCCTCAACCTGCCGCACGCGCAGATCGAATCGGCCGGCCTGCGCCTGTTCGCCGACGGCAGCGGCGACATCCCCCTCCAGCTGCCGCCCGGCGAGCGGGTGGCCTACCTGCATCTCTGGCCCCATGCCCGCCCCTGGCGGGTGAGCCGGCCCGAGCCCATGCTGCGCTCGGTGCCCGACGCCCACCGCGTCGCGGACCTGCTGGCCCCGGCGCTCGCCGCTCGGGCGACGGGACCGGCCCGCATCGAGGAACCGGTGGTGGCCGCGCCGGAACGGCCCAAGGCTCCCGCCGGCCGCCTGGCCGCGGCCGGATCGCGCTAGCGCCAGGAGAGAACCGGCATGCCCGTCGAGCTGAACTTCAGCCCCCCCTCCCGCAAGCCCACCGCGGAGCGGCCCGCCCTGCTCGCCATCACGGGCCTGCTCGGCGTGACCCTGCTCGCCGTCGCTCTCGGGCGCGGCTCCGAGACGGCCCCGAACGTGACGGCGAGACCGGTCGAGACCCTGGCCTTCCACGCGGAGGACCGCCCGGACGGCGCCATCGATCTGCGCGCGGCCGAGGGCGGCCGGCTCGTCGGCCGGATCGAGCCGGGGCAGGACGGCTTCATCCGCGGGACGCTGCGCGGACTCGCCCAGGCGCGACAGCGGGAGGGCCTGAGCCGCGATCCGCCCTTCACGCTCACTCGATTCGACAACGGAACGCTGTCGTTGGAGGATACCGCAACCGGACGCCAAGTGGCGTTGCAGGCCTTCGGCCCGACGAATGCCCGGGCCTTCGCCCGCCTGCTGCCGGGAAAAGAGGCGCGGTGATGGGGGAGACCGGGATGGCCTGGATCGGCAAACGCGTCGTCGAGGTGCCCTGCACCGTCGAGATCGAGCAGACCCCGGAGAGCCTGCACGCGCACGTGACGCTCGATGCCGGGTTCGAGATCGAGCCCGGCGACGAGGTCCAAGTCCACGACGCCCCGACCGAGGTCCCCTACGGCGAGCGCCTCACCGTGCGCCGCACCGCCACCGTCACCCGCGCCGGCCGGCTGGAGCGGGCCTGGACCAAGCTGATCGCCCACCTCGAACTGACCGAGCTCTACGAGGTGAGCTTTTCCGAACGGAGGAAGCTGTGAACGCCAACGTCCAGCCCCCGGCGGCTCCGCCCGCCGCCCGCCATCCGATCAACGAATCCACGAAGTCGGCGCAGGCGACGACGTTCCTCAGCCCGCGCTTCTACACCACCGACTTCGACGAACTCGACCGCACCGATGTCGAGCCCGTGCGCCGCGAGTGGGACATCCTGATCGACGAGTTGCGCTCCGATCCAAACAAGCGCCACTTCGTGCGCAACGAGGAGTTCGACTGCGACCTGTCGAACATGGACCCGGAGCTGCGCAAGGAATTCCTCGATTTCCTCGTCTCCTCGATCACCGCCGAGTTCTCAGGCTGCGTGCTCTACGCGGAGATGAGGAAGCGGGCCAAGAACAAGGACATCAAGGAGCTGTTCGGCTTCATGAGCCGGGACGAGGCGCGGCATGCCGGCTTCATCAACGACACGCTCAAGGATTTCGGCATCGGTGTCGATTTGGGCTTTCTGACCAAGGCCAAGAAGTACACCTTCTTCAAGCCGAAGTTCATCTTCTACGCCACCTATCTCTCCGAGAAGATCGGCTACGCCCGCTACATCACCATCTTCCGTGAGCTGGAGCGGCATCCCGAGCGGCGCATCCACCCGATCTTCAAGTGGTTCGAGAAGTGGTGCAACGACGAGTTCCGCCACGGCGAGGCTTTCGCGCTGCTGATGCGGGCCAACCCGCGGCTGACGGAGGGCGTGAACCGCTACTGGATCCGCTTCTTCCTGCTCGCCGTCTTCGCGACGATGTACGTGCGCGACCATTGCCGCCCGGCCTTCCACAAGGCGCTCGGCGTCGATCCGACCGATTACGACTTCAAGGTCTTCCGGATCACCTCCGAGATTTCGAAACAGACCTTCCCGATCACCCTGGATCTCGACGATCCGCGCTTCAAGGCGGGGCTCGACCGGCTTCTGGTCTGCGCGGACAAGATCGCCGCCGCCCGGGCGCAAGGGGGCGTGGCCGGCAAGCTCAAGCACGGGGTCCAGACCGTCGTCGCCGCGGCGACCTTCGCGCGGCTCTACCTGCTGCCGGTCAAGCACAACGCGATGCCGGCCGACATCCGGCTCCAGCCGGTCTGGTAGCATGAGCGCGCTCGCCCTCCCGGCGCTCTACGCCGTGCTGCTCTGGTGGTCCGCCACCGGGCTAGTTCTGGTGCTCCAGCACCTGCCGCGGCGCACGCATGCCCGCAGCATGGTCGGGGCGAGCGCCGTGCTGGCGGGGGCGCTCTGGGCGATTCGGGCCAGCGCGGACGATGCGTCGGAGGCCGGCGCCTATATCGGTTTCACGGCCGCCGTAGCGGTCTGGGGCTGGCAGGAGATGAGCTACTACATGGGCTTCGTCTCCGGCCCGAAGCCCGCCGCCTGCGCGCCGAGCCTTCGCGGGCTCGACCGCTTCCTGGCGGCGCTCGCCACCAGCCTGTGGCACGAGTTCGCGATCCTCGCGGGCGGCCTCGCCATCCTCTGCCTCACCTGGGGGCAGGAGAACCGGGTGGCCCTGTGGACCTACGCGCTGCTCACGCTGATGAACGCCTCGGCCCGGCTCAACCTGTTCCTAGGCGTGCGCAATCTCAACGCCGAGTTCCTGCCGTCGCATCTCGGCTACCTCACCTGCTACCTGACGCGGCGGCCGATGAACGCGCTGTTCCCGCTCTCCGTCACCCTGGGCACGGCAGCGACCGTGCTTCTGACCCGCGGCGCCCTCGATGCCGAGGCGGCGCCGCAGGCGGTCGCCGGCTTCGCCCTGCTCGCGACGATGGCCGCACTCGCGACCCTCGAACACTGGTTCCTGATGCTGCCCCTGCCGGCGGCCGCGCTCTGGAGCTGGAGCCTGCCGGGACGCGGGGCGCCGGTGGCGGCCGACAGCCCGGAAGCGGGCAGGGCGGGCCACGACTGACACGAGGCGGACGCCAGATCCGCATATCGGACGAATTCTTCGGGGAGGACGGACATGGATTATGAGGCGTTCTTCGGCTCTGCGATCGCCGGCCTGCACAGGGAGGGGCGCTACCGCGTCTTCACCGACTTGGAGCGGCAGGCGGGACGCTTCCCCTACGCCACGCATCACAGCCCCGGCGGCGAGCGCGAGGTCACGGTCTGGTGCTCCAACGACTATCTCGGCATGGGCCAGCACCCGGAGGTGCTGCGGGCGATGCACGAGGCGATCGAGCGCTGCGGCGCGGGAGCCGGCGGCACCCGCAACATCTCCGGCACCAACCACTATCACGTCCTGCTGGAGCGGGAGCTGGCCGACCTGCACGGCAAGGAGGCGGCGCTGATCTTCTCCTCCGGCTACGTCTCGAACTGGGCCGCGCTCGGCACGCTCGCCTCGAAGCTCCCGGGCTGCGTCGTGTTCTCCGACGAGGGCAACCACGCCTCGATGATCGAAGGCATCCGCTCCAGCCGGGCCGAGCGCCAGATCTTCCGCCACAACGATCCGGAGGATCTGAACCGCAAGCTCGGCCTGATCGAGCCGGGCCGAGCCAAGCTCGTCGCCTTCGAGTCGGTCTATTCGATGGACGGCGACATCGCGCCCATCGACGAGATCTGCGACGTGGCCGAGGCGCACGGCGCGCTGACCTATCTCGACGAGGTTCACGCCGTCGGCCTCTACGGCGCCCGCGGCGGCGGCATCTCGGAGCGGATGGGCCTCGCCCACCGGCTCGACGTGATCGAGGGCACCCTCGGCAAGGCCTTCGCCGTCCACGGCGGCTACATCACGGGCTCGGGCCAGCTCTGCGACTTCGTCCGCAGCTTCGCCTCGGGCTTCATCTTCACCACCTCGCTGCCGCCCGCGGTGGCCGCCGGCGCGGCGGCGAGCATCCGCCATCTCAAGGAGAGCAGCCTCGAGCGCGCGCGCCATCAGGAGCGCGTCGCCCGGGTGCGGCAGGCCCTCGACGCGGCCGGCATCCCGACGCTCGCCAACCAGAGCCACATCGTGCCGGTGATGGTCTGCGATCCGGTGCTGTGCAAGGCGATCAGCGACACGCTGCTCGACGAGTTCGGCATCTACGTGCAGCCGATCAACTACCCGACCGTGCCCCGCGGCACGGAGCGCCTGCGCATCACGCCCTCGCCGCTGCATTCCAACGCGGACATCGATCATCTCGTGGAGGCGCTGAGCACGATCTGGCGGCGGATCGGCCTGCGACGGGCGGCGGCGGAGTAGCGCCGCAATCGGCCTCCGGCTCTCGGAGACGAGCGACGAGAGGGGCGAGTCGCCACCGCGATCCGGCAGACGCACGCCTACGGGCTTGATCGGATGGGTCCGCGCCAGAGCGGGCGCGTCACGGCTGGCTCCGTGCGTACTCGCCGACGATCGGCTCCGCCGTCGGGAAGGGCCGGCTGCCGACGAAGCGTCCCAGCGCCGGAGGGGCCGTGTCCGGCTCCGGCGGGCGCACCTCGCGGGCAAACCAAGCGATCGTCGCCTCCAGGCCCTCTTCGAGCGTCACCTGCGGTGACCAGTCCAGCAGAGCCCGCGCACGGGTGATGTCGGGGCAGCGGCGCTGGGGATCGTCCACCGGCAACGGCCGGCGGACCACCGCAGAGCGGGTCCCCGTCATCCGCGTCACCAGGGCCACCAGTTCCGCCACCGTCATCTCGTGCGGATTGCCGAGATTGACCGGACCGCCGGGGGAGTCCTCGCGCTCCATCATCCGCATCAGCCCCTCGACGAGGTCGGCGACGTAGCAGAACGAGCGGGTCTGCTCGCCGTTGCCGTAGACGGTGATCGGCTCGCCCGCGAGCGCTTGGCAGACCACGTTGGAGACGACGCGACCATCGTCGGCGCGCATGCGCGGGCCGTAGGTGTTGAAGATGCGCGCCACCCGCACGTCGAGCCGGTGCATGCGCTCGAAATCGAAAATCAGGGTCTCGGCGGAGCGTTTGCCCTCGTCGTAGCAGGCGCGCGGCCCGGTCGGATTGACGTTGCCCCAGTACGCCTCGGTCTGCGGATGCACCTCGGGGTCGCCGTAGACCTCGCTGGTAGAGGCTTGAAGGAAGCGGGCACCGTCCTGCCGGGCGCGTTCCAGGAGATGGTGGGTGCCGACGACGCTCGTCATCATCGTGTGCACGGGGTCGGCCTGATAGTGCGGCGGGGACGCCGCGCAGGCGAGATTGAAGATGCGGTCGAAGCGCGGGAGCGCGGGCAGCGGCCGGGTCACATCCGCCTCGACGAGTTCGAAGCGCGGTTCGCGAGCGAGATGGGCGAGGTTGTCCCGTCGCCCGGTCAGGAGGCTGTCGAGGGCGACGACCTGCGCGCCCTGTCCGAGCAGTCCATCCACGAGGTGCGAGCCGATGAAGCCCGCACCTCCGGCCACGAGCACCTGCATGCCTCGGTACTCGCTCACTGCCGCCCCCTCATGGACCGATTCTCTCATGGGGCGCTCCGCCGTCATATCCGGCGCAGTGCCGCCCCCAGCGGCATCGCGCGGGACGGCTTCCAGTTCCACGGCTCTGTGCGCCGCGCTGTCTCAGGCAAGTCCCCCCTAGCGGGCCGCAGCGGTGACACGCCCATCCGCCTCGCCGCGCGGAAGAGGGAACCCAGTCGCGGGGCGTATCGAGAAAGAGGGATTTGCGGCGCAAAGCCGGCATCCATCGAGGCCGTCCCGGACGGTACTTGCGGGCCGGTCGCCGCGGGAGGAACCACGCCCGGCAGGATTCGGGACGAAACCGCGATGCACGTCGTGCCGAGACCGGCGGAATCGAGGCGTGCTTCCCCACCGACGAGGCGAGGGAGCCGCGCTCACATCTTCTTTTCGAGCGCGGCCTTCACCTGCATCAGCTGATCCCAGACGACGCCGGGGCTCGTGCCCATCGCTTCCAGAATGGCGTTCACGCCCCAGACGACGCCGATCAGGATCAGCGGCACCAGAATCCAGCCCAGGATCTCCTCGCCGCGGTGACGGGCCCGCCGACGGCGGCGGCGCTGCTCGCGTGACGAGGGCGGCTTCGGCCGGGCCGGCGCCATCGGTGTCGCGACAGGCGTGAGGGGCTCCTCCTGCGCGTCGCTCGTCATGATCCCCCCATTGCCGGTCGACGCCGCCGCCCTTCAAGGCAAGCCGCGGCGCCGTCCATATCCGGGAGCCGGCGCGGGAACGCAACCCGCGCCGACGATAAGGCAATCACGCGTTCGCATGATCGCCCGAGCGGGCTCAGACCTTGAGCGGCACCTTAGGCACCGTGCGCACGCCGCCGCCCGTCGAGCCGCCGCCCGAGGGACCGCCGTCACGCTTGGTCGCCTTCTTGCGCGGCGCGGAGCGCGGCTTGGAGCGCTTGCGCTTGGTCGCGTTGGTCACGTCCTTCTCGGGCTTGGGCGTCACCGGCCCGGCGGGGAACTCGAAGCCAAGTCCCGTCTTCCCGCCGGCCTCGCCATCCTCCGGCTTCTTCAGCACCACCTTGACCGCGCCGCCATCCTTGAGACGGCCGAACAGCACCTCGTCGGCCAGCGGCGTCTTGATCGTGGACTGGATCAGGCGGGCCATGGGCCGGGCACCCATCGCGTCGTCGTAGCCGTTCTCCACGAGCCAGTCGCGAGCCTCGTCCGAGAGCTCGATCGTGACGTTGCGGTCCGCGAGCTGGGCTTCGAGCTGGAGCACGAACTTGTCGACGACCTTGGCCACGACCTCCTTCGGCAAGTGGCCGAACGAGATGATCGCGTCGAGGCGGTTGCGGAATTCCGGCGCGAACAGCCGGTTGATCGCCTCGACATCGTCACCCGTGCGCTTCGACTGCGTGAAGCCGTAGGCCGACTTCGCCAGATCCGAGGCGCCCGCGTTCGAGGTCATGATGATGATGACGTTGCGGAAATCGACCTGCTTGCCGTTGTGGTCGGTCAGCTTGCCGTGGTCCATCACCTGCAGCAGGATGTTGAACAGGTCCGGATGCGCCTTCTCGATCTCGTCGAGCAGGAGCACGCAGTGCGGGTGCTGGTCGATCCCGTCGGTGAGCAGGCCGCCCTGGTCGAAGCCGACATAGCCGGGCGGCGCACCGATCAGCCGCGAGACCGTGTGGCGCTCCATGTATTCCGACATGTCGAAGCGCAGCATCTCGACGCCGAGCGAGGCGGCAAGCTGCTTGGCGGCCTCGGTCTTGCCGACGCCGGTCGGGCCGGCGAACAGGTAGGAGCCGATCGGCTTGTCGGGATCGCGCAGGCCGGCACGGGCCAGCTTGATCGCCGAGGTCAGCGCCTCGATGGCATTGGTCTGGCCGTAGACGACCCGCTTCAGGTTCTCGGTCAGGTTCTTGAGCACCACCGCGTCGTCCTTCGACACGGTCTTCGGGGGGATGCGCGCCATCGTGGCGATGGTGGTCTCGATCTCCTTGACGCCGATGGTGCGCTTGCGGCGCGCCTCCGGCACCAGCATCTGCGAGGCGCCGGTCTCGTCGATCACGTCGATCGCCTTGTCGGGCAGCTTACGGTCGTTGATGTAGCGGGCCGACAGCTCCACCGCCGCCTTCACGGCCTCGGTGGTGTACTTGAGCTTGTGGAATTCCTCGAAATACGGCTTGAGGCCCTTGAGGATCTCGATCGTGTCCGGGATCGACGGCTCGTTGACGTCGATCTTCTGGAAGCGGCGCACCAGGGCGCGATCCTTCTCGAAGTACTGACGGTACTCCTTGTAGGTGGTCGAGCCGATGCAGCGGAGCGCGCCGGAGGCCAGCGCGGGCTTCAGGAGGTTCGAGGCGTCCATCGCACCGCCGGAGGTGGCGCCCGCACCGATCACGGTGTGGATCTCGTCGATGAACATGATGGCGTTGGGGTGCGCCTCGATCTCCTTCATCACCTGCTTGAGGCGCTCCTCGAAGTCGCCGCGGTAGCGGGTGCCGGCGAGCAGCGTGCCCATGTCGAGGGAGAACACGGTCGCGTCGGCCAGAACCTCCGGCACCTCGTGCTGGATGATCTTGCGCGCAAGTCCCTCGGCAATGGCGGTCTTGCCGACGCCGGGATCGCCCACCAGCAGCGGGTTGTTCTTCTGGCGGCGGCAGAGCACCTGGATCGTGCGCTCGACCTCGGAATGGCGGCCGATCAGCGGATCGATCTTGCCGTCGCGCGCCTTCTTGTTGAGGTTAACGCAGTAGGCGTCGAGCGCATCGCCCTTCTTCTTGGGACGCGCCTCGTTGTCCTCGGGCCCGGGGCGCTCGCTGCCGCTTTCCTCCTCGGCGCCGCGCACGGGCTTGGCTTCCGAAGCACCGGGCCGCTTGGCGATGCCGTGGCTGATGTAGTTCACCGCGTCGTAGCGGGTCATGTCCTGCTCTTGCAGGAAGTAGGCGGCGTGGCTCTCGCGCTCGGCGAAGATCGCGACGAGCACGTTGGCGCCGGTCACCTCCTCGCGGCCCGAGGACTGGACGTGGATCACCGCGCGCTGGATCACCCGCTGGAAGCCGGCGGTCGGCTTGGCGTCCTGGCGTCCGTCGCCGGTCAGGTTCGAGAGTTCGGTGTCGACATACTCGACGAGATTGCGGCGCAGCACGTCGATTTCGACGTTGCAGGCCCGCATCACGGCGGCGGCATCCTGATCATCGACGAGGGCGAGCAGGAGATGCTCGAGGGTCGCGTATTCGTGGCGGCGCTCTCCGGCCAGGGCCAGGGCGCGGTGGAGGGCTTGCTCGAGGCTACGTGAGAAGCTGGGCAATGCTCTGGCCTTCGCTGGATGCCTATTTCTTTTCCATAACGCACTGAAGCGGATGTTGGTGCTTGCGGGCGAAATCCATCACCTGCGTCACTTTCGTTTCCGCGACTTCGTAAGTGAACACGCCGCACTCCCCCACGCCATTGTGGTGGACGTGCATCATGATCTGGTAGGCGTCGTCATGGCTCTTGTTGAAGAACCGCTCCACGACGTGCACGACGAATTCCATCGGCGTGTAGTCGTCGTTGAGCAGCAGCACGCGGTACAGGCTCGGCCGCTTCGCCCGCGGCTTGGTGCGGGTGATGATCGCGGTGCCCGAGCGGTCGTCGTCACCCGAACCGGGCGGGGTCGAGGCTGCGGCAACGGGGGCGGCGAACCGCCCGGCCCGGCGCACCTCGTCCTGGATCTGCTGAAGAGACATCGGTATCGAAGCGACCTCGGTCTGGCAGCCTTCGGCGCATGCACCCCCGAGAGAGCGCATCGCTCGACACGCAATCTATAGGCCGGGAAACGAGTCCGCCAGTCGCGTGCGCGAAACTGTCCGAGATCGATGTCGCTGGCCGCGCACTCTCAGACGTGCTTCGGGGCAAACGGCCGCAGGCCGTCGCGGGACATCCGGGGAAGGGCGCCGTCAACGTCGGCTTAACCCCTGTGGCGAAAGGACGATCTCGTCTCTCGAGCCGTCGGCATTAACGGCCGCGTAACCGCGTTCATCCTAGCTTCGCCACAGAGAACGCGGATCCGGAGGGCCGGCATCCGCGAACGAATGGTGCCAGCCGGGCCCGATGCCCGGGTGTCGAGGCGAAGGTTTCCAGATGCGTCGCGTAGAAGGCCGGCCCACGGGGTCCCGCGCTGTCGCCGTTCTGCTCCTGGCGACGAGTTTTCTCGTCGCGGTGGCCGATCCGGCCGAGGCGCGCCGCCGCGGGCACACGCGCAAGGCGGTGAGCGGCTACAACCCGCCCTACGCCGCCATGGTGGTGGACGTGAAGTCCGGCCGCACCCTGCACGCGGTCAACGAGGACGCCCTGCGCCACCCGGCCTCGATCACCAAGGTGATGACCCTCTACATGCTGTTCGAGCAGATGGAGAAGGGTCGCTACGAGATCGATTCGCCGCTCGGCATCTCGGCCAACGCCGCCGCCCAGGCGCCGTCGAAGCTCGGCCTGCGCCCCGGCTCGACCATCACCGTCGAGGAAGCAATCAAGGCGCTCGTGACCAAGTCGGCCAACGACGTGGCCTGCGCCATCGGCGAGAACATCGCCGGCTCCGAGCCGCGCTTTGCCGAGATGATGACCCGCAAGGCCAAGTCGCTGGGCATGAGCCGCACGAACTTCGCCAACGCCTCGGGCCTGCCCGACCCGGACCAGATCACCACCGCCCACGACCTCACCATCCTGGCGCGCGCCATCCAGGACCGCTTCCCGCGCCAGTACCGCTACTTCCAGACCCGCTCCTTCGCCTTCCGCGGCCGGACCATCGGCAACCACAACCGCCTGCTCGGCAATGTCGAGGGCGTGGACGGCATCAAGACCGGCTACACCCGCGATTCCGGCTTCAACCTGATGACCGCGGCCAAGCTCGGCGACCGGCAGATCGTGGCGATCGTGCTCGGCGGCAAGTCGGGCGCGAGCCGCGACCGGATCATGGCCGACCTCGTCCGCGCCAACCTGCCCCGCGCCTATGCCGGCGCCCGCCAGACGGGGCCCGTGATCGAGACGGCCGAGCGAGGCCGCCCGGCGGTGGTCGCCGAGGCGGGCTCGCGCACCCGCACGGTGGTCGCCTCGGCCGACGACGACGAGATCGAGACGACGAGCTCCACCAGCACCGCGCCCCTCGACATCCGCCCCAGCGGCGTCGCACAGGCCACCACGACCCCGGGCATGCGCCGTCCCGGCCTCCAGGCCCTGCCGGGTGCCGCCCAGGCCTATGCCGGCCCCGCCGGTCAGGCGCCGTTCCCGAGCACGGGCGGAAAGTCGACCGCGCGCCTGCCCGCCGTCGAGGGCGTCGCCTCCCGCGCCGAGGGACCGCCGAAGGATGCGCGCTCCGAGAGCGCCAAGGCCGTCGTGCCGACCCCCTGGGTGATCCAGCTCGGCGCGATGGACGACGAGGACAAGGCCAAGTCGATCCTGTCCGACGCCCGCAGCCGCACCGGCGCGCTCTCCAAGGCCGCGCCCTACACGGTGCGCGTGACCCACGGCGGCGCCACGCTCTACCGGGCCCGCTTCTCCGGCTTCTCGGAGCAGGGCGCCGCGCAGGATGCCTGCGCCGCGCTGAAGAAGAACGGCTTCAACTGCTTCGCCACGCGGAGCTGAACGCCTTTCAAACCTTGTCGTTTCGGTGCCTGCCCGTCGGCAGGCCGCCGTCGATCCGGACACGCGGCCGAGTTCCGTGCCGCGTCCGTCCGCAACGAGAGCCGTCGCAAGCGGCCCCGGACGTACGACCTTTGAAAAAATCCTGACAACGCGCGTGGAGTTCTAGCGATGTCGGTTCACCAGCCTGTCCCGCGCCGCGTTCACCCGCGCCGCCCGCTCGACGCTGCCGCCCTGGTCGGGATGCAGCCGCTTCATCAGCGACCGATGAGCCGCGCGGACCTCCTCCAGGGACGCCCCGCGCTCAAGCCCCAGGACCTGATAGGCCTCCTGCTCCGTCATCGTCCCTGGCTTCGCCGCGCCGCCCGGCCGCGGGTCGCGATCGCCATCAGCGTCTACACGCCAGCCGGGCTGCCGGCGGTCGAGATACGCCTCTAGCCCGCGCGCGCCCTCCGGATCGTTCGCCGCGAGCAGGAGGGCGAGTTCGACGAGCGCGGCGGGCGGCACCTCGGAGAGGCGCCGCCCCGCGAAGGGGCCGACGAAGAGCGTGCCGTCGCCCGGGCTTCCGTCGGGCCGCAATTCGAGTTCGAGCGAGGCCGTGCGCAGGCGCTGCGGCGTTCCCGCGCCGCGCAGGGCGGCGAACCGTTGCCCGAGGCCGCTCGCCCCCTCCATCAGCCAGACCCCGCCCATCCCGAGCAGGAGGGAGAGCAGGAAGCTGCCGCGAAGCGACAGGGCGAAGGCCGCGGCGAGGGCCAGGTAGCCGGCGAGGCGCCGCGGCGTCAGGCCGAAGGGCAGGCGTCCCTTGCGGCGGCCGAGCCACCAGAAGCCGATGAGCGCCAGAAGGCCGAGGGCGAGAAGCATTCCGCGCTCATCGGACGGAACGGGGCGCGCGTAAAGCGCTCGAGCCGAGCGTGTCGCCGCAGGGCGGTGTCACAGCCGCGTCGCCGCCACATCCGCGGTGTTCACCCGCACCGTCCGCACCCGGCCGTCCCGCTCGACCAGCAGCGTGACGGGACGGTCGAGGCCGGTCTCCTCCACGACCGAGGTCAGGTCCGACAGGCGGTGGACCGGCTGGCCGTTCACGCCGACGATGACGTCGCCGATGTCGCCCGTGCGCGGATCGACGCCGCGCAGACCCGCCTGGGCGGCCGGAGAGCCGGGCAGCACCCGCACCACGACGACGCCGTCGATGCCGAGGCGGGCCGCGGTCGCTTCCTGGCCGGCGATGATGCCGATGCCGGGGCTGCGCACCCGGCCGTTCTTGATGAGATCGGGCACCGCGCGGTTCACCACATCGACGGGTACGGCAAAGCCGATGCCGGCGCTCGCCCCCGAGGGCGAGAAGATGGCCGTGTTGACGCCGATCAGACGCCCGGCGGAATCAAGCAGCGGACCGCCGGAATTGCCCGGGTTGATCGCCGCGTCGGTCTGGATCACGCCCGACAATTCGCGCCCCTCCTGCGTCGGCAGGCGGCGCTGCAGCGCGCTGATGACGCCGCTGGTCAGCGTGTGGTCGAGCCCGAACGGATTGCCGATGGCGAAGGCGGATTGCCCCACCTTGAGGTCTGCGGAGGAGCCGACGGCCAGCGGCGGCGGCATCTTGGCCACGCGCCCCAGCTGGAGCACGGCGAGGTCGTAGTTCGGGGCCGTGCCGACCACCCGCGCGCTCACCACCTCGCCGGAGGAGAGACGCACGGAGATCGAGCCGCCGCCCTTGGTCGCGGCCTCGACCACGTGGTTGTTGGTGACGACGTGGCCGGCCGCGTCCCAGACGAAGCCGGTGCCGGTCTGCGTGCCGGAGCCCCTTTGCTCGCCGCCGCCCGGCCCTTGCCCCGGCCCTTGCCCCGGACCCTGGCCGAACTCGTCCTCCGGCTCGATCAGGGCGCGCCCCTGCGCGGCAGACTGGGCGAAGACGTGGACCACGGAGGGCGCGGCGCGGGCGAACAGCTCGACGGTGCTCTTCTCCGCCGAGGAGAGGTCGCCCCGGGCGGTCACGGCGCGGGGCGCATCCGCCGAGTAGAGGAAGGCCAGGATGTAGGGCTGCGCCACGAAGGCGATCAGCAGCCCCAGCGTCACCCCCAGGGCGATCCGCACGAAACGATCCGGCACCGGTGTCCCCGTCCTCGACGGCAGGCCCGGACCGCGGGGCGGCACAGGCTGCGTTCAGATTCTCTCCACCATCACTCGCAGACGCCACCGACCGTGACGGCCGGCGCGAGAGAGGTACGAGAGAGGCTTAGCTGGGTGCGGTGTGGCTTCCGGTCAACAAATCCCCGCTTTTCCGCACAGGCCGGCGGGGTGCGACACCGCACGGCCAAGCCAGCGCGGCCCGAGTAACCAATTGCATACTGTTTCACACGCAGTGTCTTCACACTGATGAAAGGCATCGGTGGGTGGGCCTGGATCAATCTTGGCAAAACCAAGGCAAGGTCGAGGCGAGGAACTGCGACGGAACGGTGACCGACAAGGCTGTCGAGCACTCGAATTGATCGCAAAGCCGCCCCAGAGATGCTTCGATCGCCCTAGACCTTCGAACATACCGGCCCGGCGGCTCTAGTCGTCGCGGCGGTCCTCTCCGGACGGACACGGTTCAAACAGGAAGAACAAGAGATGGAAACCGAAGCTCTCGAACGTCCTGCCGACCTCACGATCTGGCGCACGCTGCCGGCCTCCTCCCCGCTGGCGCAGCCCGAGCGCTACGGCACCCTGCGCGAGGCGCTCGCCGCCGCGAAGGGCGCCCTGGGCGATCCCTCCAAGCAGCCCTGGATCATCACGGAGGAGGGCGAGATCCTCTCCCCGAACTGGATCCGCACCTACGTCAACTGATCGACCGCTCCCGGTGCGGCCGCCGGCGAGCCGGGGCGCGGCCGCGATGCCGGAGCAGCCTCCGGCATCGGCTCGGGCCGGTTCACCAGCGTGACCAGCACGTAGGACACGATCATCAAAAGGAACCACGAGCCGAGCTTGGCCGCCGAGACCGGCGACCAGCCGGCCGCTTGGTTCGGGTAGATCCAGACGCGGGTGGCCGTTCCGATATTCTCGGCGAGCCAGATGAACAGCGAGACGAGGACGAAGCCGAGCAGGAGCGGCATCTTGCGATGCACCTGCCAGACCTTGAAATGCACCACCGTACCCGCGAACAGCACGCCGGTGGCGATGAACAGGAGGGCGCGCATGTCGGCCACGTAATGGTGGCTGAAGAAGTTGAGGTAGATGGCGCCGGCCAAGGGCAGCGTCAGCGCCAGCGGCGGATGACGCGTGAAGCGGAAGTCGAACAGGCGCCAGACGCGGGCGATGTAGGAGCCGATGCTGGCATACATGAAGCCGGTGAACAGCGGCACGCCCATGACGCGCAGCAGGCTCGCCTCGGGATAGATCCACGAGCCGACGCCGGTCTTGAAAATCTCCATCGCCGTGCCGACGACGTGGTAGATCGCGATGACTTTCGCCTCTTCCCAGGTCTCCATGCCGAGCGCGAGCAGCGCGACCTGGATCAGCACGGCCGCGATCGTCAGGAAGTCGTATCGCGTGAGCGGCGCGTCGGCCGGGTAGAACAGGTGCGTGCCGATCAGGAGCGCGCAGATCAGGCCGCCGAACAGGCAGGCCCAGCCCTGCTTCACCCCGAAGCGCAGGAACTCGTAGGCGAAGGCGGTGAGCCCTCCGCGTGCCTGCGCCCGGGCGGCGAGCCGGCCCTCGGCCGTGACGAACCCGGCCAGGAACGGCCAGGTGCGCGCCGCGCTCGGCGCCTTTCTTCCCGCAAACCCCATTCCGCCCGTCCCGTCCGCCGTCCGAATCGACACGCGAGCGGAGCGCAGGAAAGCGTCGGTTTGACGTTCACCGGCGCAGCGCCGCACAGTCCGTCGAAGGGCAGAGCGGGGAGGGGGCGTGCAGGCGGAGCAGGTGGAGGATCGCGGGCGGGCCCGTCGGCGCATGGAGCGCGAGCTGCGCCGGCTCGAAGGGCTCGCGGGGCGCAAGCGCTTTCGCCGACGGTCTCTCCGGGCGCTGCGCGGCACGGCCGGCGCGGCGGCGACCTTAGGCGCGCTGGTCAAGCTGAAGCTCGTCGGGACGCTGGCCGGCAAGGCCGCGATCGCCCTGGCGGTCGGGCTCGGGCTGGCATGGCCGACCCTGGTGATCGGCGTCGTCGGCCTGATCGGAATCGTGCTGGCGCTGCTCAGCCTGTTCAGCGGCGAGGGCGGCCCGCACGGCCTCGATTGCGACTGCCCCGGCGCGTGCGGCCGGAAGGAGGAGCGCGCGCGGCGCCTCAAGCACCTGATCGCCCAGCGCCGGGCGTGGCTCACCACGCCGTCCGGCCCGGCGCCGAGCGTCCGCTGGGACGCGATGGGACGGCGCGCGACGGGAGCGGGGCGGCGGAAGCGGAGCCGGTGAGGCCGGCCTTTTTGACAGTAGCCGCATTTGGCGGCTCGCCTATAATGCTCAAAAAAAATCACCAAAAATCACGACAGCCTCGCAAGCTCGAGGCTGAGGTCAGGAAACCCGTGCCATGAGCTCCCGGATCCCCGATTTCACCGCCGTCGCCTTCGCGGCCGATGGCTTCAAGGCGCCGCCCCCGCCGGTCTCGGAGCCGTGGATGACGCCGGAAGGTATCCCGGTGAAGGGCTTCTACGGGCCCGAGGACCGGGAGGGGCTGGAGGGCGTTGAATCCTATCCGGGCCTGCCGCCCTACCTGCGCGGGCCCTATCCGGCGATGTACGTGACCCAGCCCTGGACGATCCGGCAATATGCCGGCTTCTCGACCGCCGAGGATTCGAACGCCTTCTACCGGCGCAACCTCGCCGCGGGTCAGAAGGGCCTCTCGGTCGCCTTCGACCTCGCCACCCACCGCGGCTACGATTCGGATCACCCGCGCGTGTCGGGCGATGTCGGCATGGCGGGCGTGGCGATCGACTCGATCTACGACATGCGCACGCTGTTCTCCGGCATCCCGCTCGACGAGATGACCGTGTCGATGACGATGAACGGCGCGGTGCTGCCCATTCTCGCGCTCTACATCGTCGCGGCCGAGGAGCAGGGCGTGCCGCCGGAAAAGCTCGCCGGCACGATCCAGAACGACATCCTCAAGGAGTTCATGGTCCGCAACACCTACATTTATCCCCCCAAGGGATCGATGCGGATCATTTCCGATATCTTCGGCTACACATCCAAGAACATGCCGAAGTTCAACTCCATTTCCATTTCCGGCTACCACATGCAGGAAGCCGGGGCGACGCAGGACTTGGAGCTTGCCTACACGCTCGCCGACGGCGTGGAATACATCAAGGCGGGTCTGGCCGCCGGCCTGACCATCGACCAGTTCGCTCCGCGCCTGTCGTTCTTCTGGGCGATCGGGATGAACTTCTTCATGGAGATCGCCAAGATGCGGGCCGCGCGCCTGATCTGGGCCAAGCTCGTGAAGGAGTTCGACCCCAAGAGCGACAAGTCTCTGCCGCTGCGCACCCACTCGCAGACGAGCGGCTGGTCGCTGACCGCGCAGGACGTGTTCAACAACGTCACCCGCACCTGCATCGAGGCGATGGCGGCCACCCAAGGCGGCACCCAGTCGCTCCACACCAACGCGCTCGACGAGGCGCTGGCCCTGCCCACCGACTTCTCCGCCCGCATCGCCCGCAACACGCAGCTCTTCCTGCAGCAGGAGAGCGGCACCACCCGGATCATCGATCCGTGGGGCGGCTCCTACTACGTCGAACGCCTGACCCACGACATCGCCGCCCGGGCCTGGGAGCATATCCGCGAGGTCGAGGCGCTCGGCGGCATGGCGAAAGCCATCGAGGCGGGCATCCCGAAGCTCAGGATCGAGGAAGCGGCGGCCCGCGCCCAGGCGCGGATCGATTCCGGGCGCCAGACGATCGTGGGCATCAACAAGTACAAGCCCGACGACGAGATGAAGATCGACCTGCTGCGCGTCGACAACGCCGACGTGCGCGCCAAGCAGATCGACAAGCTCAAGCGCCTGCGCGCCGAGCGCAACCCGGCCGAGGTCGAGGCGGCGCTGGCCGCGCTGACGAAGGCCGCGGACGGCGAGGGCAACCTGCTCGAACTGGCGGTGAACGCGGCGCGGGCCAAGGCCACGGTCGGCGAGATCTCGGAGGCGCTGGAGAAGGCCTGGGGCCGTCACCGCGCCGAGATCCGCTCGATCTCGGGCGTCTACAAGCGGGAGGTGGGCGGCATGTCGCCGGTGGTGGAGAAGGTCCGCGGCCTCGTCGAGGCCTTCGAGGAGAATGACGGGCGCCGTCCGCGCATCCTGGTCGCCAAGATGGGCCAGGACGGGCACGACCGCGGCCAGAAGGTGATCGCCTCGGCTTTCGCCGATCTCGGCTTCGACGTGGATATCGGGCCGCTCTTCGCCACGCCGGACGAAGCCGCGCGGCAGGCCGTGGAGAACGACGTGCACATCGTCGGCGTCTCCTCGCTGGCGGCGGGCCACCTGACGCTGGTGCCCGAGCTGAAGGCCGCGCTGAAGCAGGAGGGCCGCGACGACGTGATGATCGTGGTCGGCGGCGTGATCCCGCCGGGTGACTACGACGCACTCCACGCCGCCGGCGCCTCGGCGATCTTCCCGCCGGGCACGGTGATCGCGGAGGCCGCGGTGAAGCTCCTGAGCGAACTCAACGAGCGGCTGGGCTACGGCGAGCGGCAGGCCGCCGAATAATTTTCTTTAGCGCGTGGTCTTTTCGCGGATCGGGCAGAGGTCAAACCTCCGCCCGTTTCCCATTCCATCGAATTTACCGGAATTGCAGGCGGCATCGCGCCCGTCGTGGTGCCGTGAGAACGGATCGGATAAGACGGCAGGATCAGTTTCTCGCGCCCGCCGCTCCCGCGCTTTCACCGACCGGCTGGCGCCTCTTGCGATGCGACGGGGCTGGGCGATGACCGAGGCGGACCAAGGAAACATCCTGCCCGTCATCCTGTGCGGCGGCTCGGGGACGCGGCTCTGGCCCGCCTCGCGCGAGAGCATGCCCAAGCAGTTCACGCCGCTCGTGGACCCCACGACCTCGACCTTCCAGTCCACGGTCCGGCGCGTCGCCGATCCGGCCGTGTTCGCCAAGCCGACGGTGATCGCCTCGGCCGAGTCCCGCTTCATCGTCGCCGAGCAGCTCGCTCAGACCCGCATCGCCGCCGACATCCTGCTCGAGCCCGAGCGCCGCGACTCCGCCGCTGCGGTGGCGGTGGCCGCGCTCCACGCCGCCGGCCGGGGTCCGGAGACCGTGGTGCTGATCATGGCCGCCGACCACGTGATCGAGGATGCCGCCGCCTTCGCGAGCGCCGCGCAGCACGCGGCCCGCGGCGCCCGCCTCGGCCAGATCATGACGCTCGGCATCACCCCGACCCGACCCGCGACCGAGTACGGCTACATCCGCACCGGCAACGCCCTCCCGGATGCGCCCGGTCTCCACCGGGTCGAGCGCTTCGTCGAGAAGCCGGACGCGGCCGGGGCCGAGCGGCTGATCGGGGAGGGCGCCCTGTGGAACTCGGGCTACTTCCTGTTCCGCGCCGACGTGATGATCGCCGAACTGGAGACCCACGCGCCGCAGGTGCTGGAGGCCGCGCGCGGCGCGCTGGCCCATGCCGCGACGGATCTCGATTTCGTGCGGCTCCAGGCGGAGTCCTTCGCGCGGGCGCCCAAGACCTCGATCGACTACGCGGTCATGGAGCGCACGACCCGCGCGGGCGTGCTGGCGGTCTCCTTCGCGTGGTCGGATGTCGGCACCTGGGACGCGGTCTGGCAGGTGCTGGAGCGCGATGCGCGGGGCAACGCCGTGCGCGGCCGGGTCGAGCTCGTGGAGACCACGGGCAGCCTCGTCCACAGCGAGGGTGAGGGGCTCACTACCGTGGTCGGGCTCGACGACGTGGTCGTGGTCGCCACCCCCGACGCGGTGCTGGTCGCCTCCAAGGCCCAGTCCGGCAAGGTCAAGGATCTCGTGAGCGTCCTGCGGGCGAAGGCGCATCCGGAGGCGGACGCCCATCGCCGGATGTACCGGCCCTGGGGCTGGTACCAGCGCATCGACATCGGCGAGCGCTTCCAGGTGAAGCGGATCATGGTGACGCCGGGCGGGCGGCTCTCGCTGCAGAAGCACTTCCACCGGGCCGAGCACTGGGTGGTGGTCAAGGGCACGGCCGAGGTGACGGTCGATGCGCGGGTGGTGCTGGTCCACGAGAACGAGGCGGTCTACCTGCCGATCGGCTCGATGCACCGGCTGACGAACCCCGGCAAGATCCCGCTCGAACTGATCGAGGTGCAGGTCGGCTCCTACACGGGCGAGGACGACATCATCCGCGTCGAGGACGTCTACGGACGCTGAGACCGGGAACGATCCGCCACGTAGCGTCCGAGCCGTGCGACGGCTTCGCGGCCCGTGCGCAGCCCCAGCTTCGAGCGGCGCCAGAGGATATCGTCGGGGCTGCGCGCCCATTCGTGCCGCACGAGGTAATCCACCTCGCGGGCGCTGAGATCGCCGTCGAAGGTCTCGCCGAGATCGGCGAGCGAGCGTGCGTCGCCGAGCAGGCGATCGGCCCGGGTGCCGTAGGCCCGGGCCAGCCGCCGGACGGTCGCCTCGGGCAGGAAGGGACGCTCGCCCGCGAACTGGCGGCAGAAGGCGTCGAAATCCCCGTCCCCGATATCGCCGCCGGGCAGGGAGATCGTTCCCGTCCAGGCGGGTTGCAGGCCGGGCAGGCTCGGGCGGAGCTTTTCGAGAGCCTGCTCGGCCAGCCGCCGATAGGTCGTGATCTTGCCGCCGAAGACCGAGAGCAGGGGCGGGCCGTCGAGATCGCGCTCGAGCACGTAGTCGCGGGTGACGGCCGAGGCGTTCTCGGCCGCGTCGTCATAGAGCGGGCGCAGGCCCGAAAAGCTCCAGACCACGTCGTCGGGGCCGATCTGCCGGACGAAGGAGCGGTTGATGCAGCCGCAGAGGTAGCGGGTCTCTTCGGCCGAGATCGCGACGGGGCCGGGGCCGCCCTCATGGGGCACATCGGTGGTGCCGATCAGGGTGAAGTCGCGCTCGTAGGGAATGGCGAAGACGATGCGCTTGTCCGGCTGCTGCAGGATATAGGCCTGGGCGCCCTCGTAGAGCCGCCGGACCACGATGTGACTGCCTTTCACGAGGCGCACCTTGGGGCGGGCCTCGACCGAGAGCGTACGCAGCAGCGTCTCGGCCACCCAGGGCCCGGCGGCGTTGACGACGATCCGCGCCCGCACACTCTCGCGGCGGCGCGCCTCGGCGTCGTAGAGCGTGGCGGTCCAGGCGCCGGCCTCACGCCGGGCGGATTCGACCGTGGTGCGCGTGCGGATCTGCGCCCCGCGCTCGGCGGCATCGACCGCGTTGAGCACGACGAGGCGGCTGTCCTCGACCCAGCAATCGGAGTAGGCGAAGCCGCGGGTCAGCCGGGGCTGGAGCGGCGCCCCGAGGCCGTCGCTGGTCAGGCGCAGGGCCTGCGAGCCCGGCAGCGCCTTCAGGCGCGAGAGGTGATCGTAGAGGAACAGGCCGAGCCGCAGCATCCAGGCCGGGCGCAGGCCCGCATCGTGGGGCAGAACGAAGCGCAGCGGCCAGATGATGTGGGGCGCGAGCCGCATCAGCCGCTCGCGCTCGGCCAGGGCCTCGCGCACCAGCCTGAACTCGTATTGTTCGAGGTAGCGCAGACCGCCATGGATCAGCTTGGTCGAGGCGGAGGAGGTGTGCTCGGCCAGATCCCCCCGCTCGCAGAGCAGCACGCGCAGGCCCCGCCCGGCGGCGTCGCGGGCGATGCCGGTGCCGTTGATGCCGCCGCCGATGACGAGGAGGTCGTAGGGCGCGCTCACGCTCACAGGCGGCCCGCAAGGCTGAGCACCAGCCCGACCAGAACGGCCGCGCCGAGGCAGCGCCGCCAGGGATTCACGCCCCGTAGGATCTCATCCGCCGCCCAGACCGCGAGGCTCACGAGGGCGACGATCCGCAGGATCAGGAAGACGAGCACCGGCAGACCGGGCATCGCCATCTCCAGCAGCCAACTCGCGCCCGCCGTCACGGCGAAGATCCAGAGCGGCAGGTTCGGCCACTGCCCGATCACGATGGCGCCGCTGCGCCGATCGCGGAAGAACCAGTCGAGCGCGCGACGCAAGCGTTGCCTCAGATGCGATAGCCGCCCCGGGCGGCACGGATGGGCGCGCAGATCTGCGGGCTGATCCGGTCGAGATGCGGGCAGGCATTGGTCTCGTACCAGCCGCGCAGCTCGGGCTGGCCCGGCGCGACGTACATCGCCGTCAGCACGAAGCCGGCGCCGAGCAGGATCAGAAGGAGGATCAGATTGCGCACCGGAGGGCTCCATTCGGACGGGCTTCGGCCTACGGGCCGGTGTCACCGCAACAGACGCGCGAGGGTCGGAAGAGTTCCGTCCGGCCGGGGCTGCGCTTAGCGGCGCACATCCTCGACCGTGGTCGGCCGCTTGTGGCTCAGCGGTCCCTGCGAGCCCGGCAGCAGCCCGAGATCCTGAAGCCAGATCAGGCCCAGTATGGCGCCGATCAGGCTGGCGATGCTCATCAGAATGGTCAGATGGCGCCGCCGGACCACCATCAGGATCAGCACGACGAGGAGCGCCAGGCAGAGCAGAGCCGTCAGCATGGCAGGTCCCCGCCGCCGCGGAAGCGGCCGACCGCACGCTTCGGCCCTCCTGACCTCGGCCCCACCAGCGCTCTCTCAGTCACAGGCACGATACCTCAAGATCCCCGCTCGGCAGCCACACGCGTCATCAAATGTTCACGGAACTTCGGCCCGGCCATTTCCTTGTTAGGCCGATCCGGCGTCGGCCGCTCTCGCCACCGGAAGTCCAAGCGCTCCTCGTTCCGGCCCGGCCGTCCGGACCTGAACGAGGCGATTGTGGTGGCCGGACCGCCTCCTGTCCACCGCCCGCGGAGGCCCGGGAGGGGTCCGGCAGGCGTGCCTTGCGTTGCCGATCCACCGTGCACCTGAGGTTCGAATGTCCGACGCCGTCAGCTTGGAGAGGCAGGGCTCGGCCGCCTCCGCTCCCCCATCGCGCGGGCCCAACCTCGACGGCCGGATGCATCCGGCCGGCCCGGCGCTCTTCGCCCTCGTGCTCGTCGGCGGTCTCGGCTACGCGCTCTACAACCTCGTCGCGGACATGCAGGCCGCCGGCCAGCCGCCGCTCGCCATCGGCGCCTTCGTGCTCCTGGGCCTCGCGCTCCTCATCGCGCTGGGCTTCGAGTTCGTGAACGGCTTCCACGACACCGCCAACGCCGTCGCCACGGTGATCTACACCCATAGCCTGCCGCCGGTCGCGGCCGTGGTGTATTCGGGCGTCCTCAACTTTCTCGGCGTCGTGGTCTCGACCGGCGCGGTCGCCTACAGCGTGGTGACGCTGCTGCCCGTCGAGCTAGTGCTGACGGCGGGCTCCCCGGCCGGCTACGCCATGATCTTCGCCCTGCTGCTGGCGGCGATCTTCTGGAATCTCGGCACCTGGGCCGTCGGCCTGCCGAACTCCTCCTCGCACGCCCTGATCGACTCCGTGCTCGGGGTCGGCCTCGCCAACCAGCTTCTCGCGCCGGAGGGCCAGTCCACCTCCGGCGTCCAGTGGGATCAGGCCTGGAGCGTGCTGCGCGCCCTGCTCTTCAGCCCGGTGCTCGGCTTCGTCATGGCCGGCCTGCTGCTCCTGGCCATGCGCCTCGTGATCCGCAACCGCGCCCTCTATCAGGAGCCGGCCCGCGACGCGCCGCCCCCGCTCTGGATTCGCGGCCTGCTCATCCTCACCTGCGGCGGCGTCTCCTTCGCCCATGGCGGCAATGACGGGCAGAAGGGCATGGGCCTGATCATGCTGATCCTGATCGGCGCCGCGCCCACCGCCTACGCGCTCAACCGCACTATGGCGGAATCGGCCACGCCGCATTTCGTCGAGGTCTCGGAACGCGCCGGAGGCATCCTTCGGAACCGGGCCGGCGCGGTCGCTCCGCCCCGCGACCCGGCCGAGGCCCGCCGGCAGGTCAAGGAAGCGCTCGGCAAGGGAGATCTCGACCGACCGGCAGTCTACGCCGCGCTGACGACGCTGACGGCGGACATCGCCACCAAGGTGAAGGCGTACGGCGCCATCCGCCACGTACCGGCCGAGGCGACGCCGAACCTGCGCAACGACATGTATCTCGCGGGCGACGCGCTCCACGGCCTGGCCAAGCGGGAAGGCACCTTCGCCGGGGAGGAGGCTGAGGCGGTCAAGGCCTACGAGCAGAGCCTGAACGACGGCACCCGCTACATTCCGACCTGGGTGAAGGTCTCGGTCGCCCTGGCGCTCGGCCTCGGTACGATGGTGGGCTGGAAGCGCATCGTCGTCACCGTCGGCAGCCGGATCGGCAAGAAACACCTCACCTACGCCCAGGGCGCCTCGGCGGAGATGGTGGCGGCCGGGACCATCGGCCTCGCGGAGGCCTACGGCCTGCCGGTCTCAACCACCCACATCCTGTCGAGCGGCGTCGCCGGCACCATGGCGGCGAGCGGCGCCGGGCTGCAATGGAGCACGGTGCGCAACCTCGCCGCCGCGTGGCTGCTGACCCTGCCGGCGGCGATCGTGATGGCCGGCCTGCTCTACGCCGCCCTGCGCCAGCTGTTCTGATGCGGCTTCCGCTCGGATCAGCGGGCGCCGTATCGGCAAGCCCGCGCGGCGCCTGAGCGAAGCCCAAATCCGCCATCCCGAAGGAATCAACCGGATTTGATTGGGTATGACGCGCGGCCTGCTCAGACGCCCGCATACATCCGGCCGGGATTGAAGATCCCGGCGGGGTCGTGCGCGGCCTTGATGCCGGCGGTGATCCGCATCAGCGGCTCGGGCAGCGGATCGAAGACGGGGATCGCGGCGCGCAGGGCGTCCGGGGCGCGCACCAGGGTGGCGTGGCCGCTTCCCGCCGCCTTCACCGCCGCGCGGATCGCGGCGGCGCCGGCATCGTCGGACGCCTCGGTGGCGAGCCAGATCAGGCCGCCGCCCCAATCGTAGAACCAGCGCGCGGGCCGTCCCGCCGCGATCGCTGCCGTCACCGCCGGTCCGCGGGTCGGCGCGGTCGAGATGCGCCAGATCGCGGCCTCGCGGGGTTCGGCGAGCGGGGTGGCGTCGCGCACGGCGCGCCAGAGCGCGGCGCCCTCCTCGCCCTCGACGATCCGCGGCTCGCCGTAGCGGCGCAGCAGGCGGCGCAACTCGCCGAGCCGGTAGGCGACCGACTTGGCGAAGCCCTCGACGCGCATCAGCGTGCGCGCCTCCGGCCCGCCGATCCCCGCCGGGAGATGGGCCGCACCGGTCAGCTCGAAGGGCGAGCCGAGGGCGGCGCAGAGCGCCTCGACCGCCGCCGTGTCGTCCAGCCCCGGCAGCACGAGGGTGGAGGTCTGCTCCTGCTTCGGCAGGACCTTGAAGGTCACCTCCGTCAGCAGCCCCAGCGTGCCCCAGGAGCCGGCCATCAGCTTCACGAGGTCGAGGCCGGTGACGTTCTTCATCACCCGCCCGCCCGACTTGATGGGCTGGCCGCGGCCGTTGACGAAGCGCACGCCGATCAGGCTGTCGCGGGCCGCGCCCGCGTTGATCCGGCGCGGTCCCGAATTGTTGGCTGCCGCCACCGCGCCGAAGCTGGGCTCGCCCGTCGAGGCCAGGAGCGGGCGGTGATCCATCGGCTCGAAGGGCAGCATCTGACCGCGCTCGGCCAGCAGCGCCTCGACCTCGGCGAGCGGCGTGCCGGCGCGGGCCGCGACCACCATCTCGGCCGGCTCGTAGAGGGTGATGCCGGTCAGCCCCGCAGCGGAGAGCGTCGCCTCGTCCTGGGGCGGGCGGCCAAGCGCCGCCTTGGTGCCGCCGCCGACGAGCCGCAGCGGTTCCGACCGGCCGGCGGCCTGCGCCACGATGGCGGCCGCCTCCTGCTCGTTGGCCGGCGCGTATGAGGTCATCGTTTCCGTCCCGTGGGCTTCTTTTGGGCGTCTTATGCAGCCGCCGGACTCAAACCCCGATTGGCGCGCTCTGGCAAGCCGGCCCTAGCGGGCCGCCGCTGAGAGCCTGTTCGGAAAGCGTTCGCGCAGGGCGCTGCGCAGCCCGGCGATATTGAGGAACCAGACCAGGGCGCCGTAGACGGCGACGCCGGCCGCGATGCAGGCCGGGAGCGCCAGCATCGGCTCCAATCCGCGCAGGGGCAGCACGGCCAGGAGCATGGCGAGGCAGGCGCCGGCCGTGAGCGTGAGGTCGCGCAGGGGCAGGCGCAGGCGCCGCGCGCCCGTCAGCGCCCGGGCGGCGAGCAGGGCGACCGCCGCGAGGAGGCCGAGGGTCTGCGCGAGGGCGACACCCTCGGGGCCCATCAGCCGGGGCAGGAGCGCGAGGCCGAGGCCGTTGACCGCGAGCCCGAGCAGGGCGGCGGCCACGACCGGGCTGGTACGGCGGCGGATCTGGAAGATCGGGTTGAGGGCGAAGTTCATGATCGAGAGAAAGAACAGCCCCGGGATCAAGAGGTTGGTGTAGATCGCGAACGGTCCCCGGAACGCCTCGGGCACGATCAGCGCCTGGAGCGCGGGCGTCACCGCCCAGTAGCCGGCGGCGCAGGGCAGGAGCAGGGCCACCACCACGGCGATGTTGCGCGAGACCTGCGCCTCCGCCGCCTCGCGGCCATGGTGCTCCTCCGCCTGCACGGCGATCTGGAACAGCAGCAGGTCGAGCGCGGCGCCCAGCGTCGAGAAGGCCCGCGAGCCGAGATCGGCGGCGAGCGCGAAGTAGCCCGCTTCGGCGAAGCCCGCCGTGCCGGCGATGGCGGCGCGGTTGAGGAAGGGCAGGAGCTGATAGACGGCGTTGGCCGCGATCAGGGGCAGGCCATAGGCCGCGAACAGGCGCAGCGTCTCGCGGCCTCTGCCGTGGGGACGGGCGGGCGCGTCCCCGAGCACCTTCCGCAGGGGAAGCACCGCCAGGAACTGGCTCACGCCGGCCGCGACCAGCACCCAGACCGGCTGGGGGAAGAGATACGCCGTGCCGGCCATCAGCACGAAGGCCAGCGCGTTCTTCCACACCACGAGCCGCAGATAGGCGCCGCCGATGAAGCGGGCGCGGGCGAGCGCGGCGTGATAGTCGAACAGGCCGATGCCGATGGCCGCGATCATGGTGCCGGCGGTCATGACGAGGTGGCCCTGCGGGGTCGGATCGACGGCGATCCCGAGCCCGGCGCAGAGCGCGGCGGCCGCGAACAGGGCGAGGGCGAGAACGGCGTAGGCCCGGTCGAGCCCCTGGCGGATCCAGGGCTCGGCCTCACGCACGCGGGCCGAGTAGAACCGCGTCGCCGAGAGGCGCAGCCACTCGAACAGGATCGTGTTGAGCACCACCGCCCCGGCCGTCGCCAGCGCGAAGCGGCCGAAATCGGCCGGCCCCAGCATCCGGGCGATGGCGATGCCGAGGACGAAGTTCAGCCCGGCATTGAGGACGAAGGCGGCGATGACGGCCATGGCTCAGGAATTCGCGCGCCCGCGGGTCGAGCCCGAGGCTCCTTCTCGTGCCCCTCATCAGGTTCGAGAGGCTTTCTCAAGGCGCGAGCCTCGCAGCCGGCGGCAAAGGAAGCCTGAAGCGACAGGCTAAACGGATTTCGGCACTCGGATTCGTGATCCGGTGCTCAGAGCCACCCCTTCACCCGGAAGTAGATCAGCGGCACGACGGCCGAGATCGCGACGAGCGCGAGGCCGTAGGGGTAGCCGTAGGCCCAGTCCAGCTCGGGCATGTGCTTGAAGTTCATGCCGTAGATCGACGCGACCAAGGTCGGGGGCACGCCGACCACCGAGACGACGGTGAGAACCCGGAAGGCGTTGTTCTGCTCGATGTTGATGAGCCCGAGGGTGGCGTCGAGCAGGAACTGGACGGTTTCGGACATCCGCGTCTCGAACTCGTCCAGCGAGGCGACGTCCTGCGCCAGGGTGTCGAAGCGGGGCAGGTCGTCCTCCGCGAGGATCTGACCGCACTCGCCCTTGGCGAAGGCCACGACCCGCCCGAGCCCGAGCAGGCTCGCGCGGACCTTCGCCAGCGACTTGCCATGACGCCCGACCGCGCGGAGCAGGCGGCGCAGGGCGAGGTCGCGGCGCTTCGGGGCGGTCGCATCTCCTTTGCGCGCGCCGGGCCGGGCGCCGGCGTCGAAGTCGAAGATGCGCGTGGACAGGGCATCGAGGTCGGCCGACATCTCCTCCAGGAGGTCGGCGAGGTTGTCGACCAGCTCCTCGACCACGAGCAGGAACATGCGCGTGCTCGTGCTGCCGTCGCCGTCCCGCTCATCCACGCGCTTGCGCACGGCATCGATGGCGCGCAGGTCGTGGAAACGCACCGTGACGAGGTGGTCGGGCGTGAGCAGGAAGCCGAGAGGCTTCAGGCTGAAATCGGCCCGGTCGAAGGTCACCATCGGCGTCGAGAGCGAGAGGCCGTCGCGGTTGCGCCGCAGGCGGCTCGAGGATTCCACCTCGCTGAGCGCCGAGCGCGAGGGCACACGGATACCCGTCGTCCGCTCGACCTGAGCCGCCTCCTCGGCGGTCGGATCGTTCAGGTCGATCCAGACGGCGTGGCCCGGCGAGCCGGTGGCGCCGGCCTCGACCGCGCCGTCGGGCCCGTGAAGGCTGATCATCGCGTGCGTCTTCCCCAATCCGGCGCCGGCCGGAAAAATCCTGCGCCCGCGCAGCCGCCTGGGAGAAGCTGCGCCTTGACTCGCTTCCGGCGCGGGCCTATCTCGCGACCGTCGTTAGCACTCACTCGTTAGGAGTGCTAACAAACTGGGTGGAGCGCGGTCGCCTCCGGCCGCATGAAGACCAACCGCACATTCGAAGCAAGAGGGCAGCTCATGAAGTTCCGTCCGCTGCACGACCGCGTCGTCGTCCGTCGCATCGAGAGCGAAGAGAAGACGAAGGGCGGCATCATCATTCCGGACACCGCCAAGGAGAAGCCGCAAGAGGGCGAGATCGTCGCCGTCGGCCCGGGTGCCCGTGACGAGCAGGGCCGCGTCAACGCCCTCGACGTGAAGGTCGGTGACCGCGTGCTGTTCGGCAAGTGGTCCGGCACCGAGGTCAAGATCGACGGCCAGGATCTCCTCATCATGAAGGAATCCGACATCATGGGCGTCGTCGCCGCCTAAGGCCGACGCCCGCTTCACCGCCCTTCGAGGCCGCTCCCGCGCGCTTCAGGGCATCCGACACTCTCATCTGAGGCAGGTACTCACATGGCAGCGAAAGACGTTCGTTTCTCCGCCGACGCTCGCGACAAGATGCTGCGCGGCGTCGACATCCTCGCGGATGCCGTCAAGGTCACCCTCGGCCCCAAGGGCCGCAACGTCGTGATCGAGAAGAGCTTCGGCGCGCCCCGCATCACCAAGGACGGCGTCACCGTCGCCAAGGAGATCGAGCTCGCCGACCGCTTCGAGAACATGGGCGCACAGATGGTGCGCGAAGTGGCCTCGAAGACCAACGACATCGCCGGTGACGGCACCACCACCGCGACCGTGCTGGCCCAGGCCATCGTCCGCGAGGGCGCCAAGTACGTCGCCGCCGGCATCAACCCGATGGACCTGAAGCGCGGCATCGACTTGGCCACCCAGGCCGCCGTGAAGGACATCACGGCGCGGGCCAAGAAGGTCGCCTCCTCCGAAGAGGTCGCCCAGGTCGGCACGATCTCCGCCAACGGCGACAAGGAGATCGGCGAGATGATCGCCCACGCCATGCAGAAGGTGGGCAACGAGGGCGTCATCACCGTCGAGGAGGCCAAGACCGCCGAGACCGAACTCGACGTCGTCGAGGGCATGCAGTTCGACCGCGGCTACCTCTCGCCGTACTTCGTGACCAACGCCGAGAAGATGGTCGCCGAGCTCGAGGATCCCTACATCCTCATCCACGAGAAGAAGCTCTCCTCGCTGCAGCCGATGCTGCCGGTGCTCGAGGCCGTGGTGCAGACCGGCAAGCCGCTCGTCATCATCGCCGAGGACATCGAGGGCGAGGCTCTGGCCACGCTCGTCGTGAACAAGCTGCGCGGCGGCCTCAAGGTCGCGGCCGTGAAGGCTCCGGGCTTCGGTGATCGCCGCAAGGCGATGCTCGAGGACATCGCGATCCTCACCAAGGGCCAGACCATCTCCGAGGATCTCGGCATCAAGCTCGAGAACGTCGCCCTGCCGATGCTCGGCCGCGCCAAGCGCGTCCGCATCGAGAAGGAGAACACCACGATCATCGACGGTCTCGGCGAGAAGGCCGACATCGAGGCCCGCGTCGGGCAGATCAAGGCGCAGATCGAGGAGACCACCTCGGACTACGACCGTGAGAAGCTCCAGGAGCGTCTGGCCAAGATCGCGGGCGGCGTCGCGGTGATCCGCGTCGGCGGCGCGACCGAGGTCGAGGTCAAGGAGAAGAAGGACCGCGTGGACGACGCGCTCAACGCCACCCGCGCCGCGGTGGAAGAGGGCATCGTTCCGGGCGGCGGCACCGCGCTCCTGCGGGCCAAGAAGGCGGTCGCCGAGCTGAAGTCCGACATCCCGGACGTCCAGGCCGGCATCAAGATCGTCCTCAAGGCGCTTGAGGCTCCGCTGCGCCAGATCGCCCAGAACGCGGGCGTCGAGGGTTCGATCGTCGTCGGCAAGATCACCGACAACACCGGCTCCGAGACCTTCGGCTTCAACGCTCAGACCGAAGAGTACGTCGACATGATCCAGGCCGGCATCGTCGATCCGGCCAAGGTCGTGCGCACCGCCCTTCAGGACGCGGCCTCCGTCGCCGGCCTGCTGGTGACCACGGAAGCCATGGTCGCCGACGCGCCGAAGAAGGACAGCCCGGCCCCGGCGATGCCCGGCGGCGGCATGGGCGGCATGGACTTCTAAGTCCACGCCACCATCGAGAGACGGGAGAGGGGTCGCCGAGAGGCGGCCCTTCTTTTTTACGCCCAAATTGCTTTACGCTCTAATCGCAGAGAAACGCGCAGTTTCAAATACAAGCGGCATTAATTTTGTACCGATAAACGGATCGGGCTTGAGGCAAAGCGAAATACAAAGCATCATAAATTTATATTGTCTCTTTCTCCGAGACAAAAAGGCAAGATCCTAATAATTGGACTTTGATATGGGTCTAATAAAGATAACCGACCGCGATGTATGGGGCTGCTCGCGCGGCTTACTACATGTGGTGCTAGACTACGTTGCTGGCCGAGCAGACGGCACACCGTTTGCCAGAGATCTTAAAGCTTCCGTTGAATTCAACGATTCGTCTTTCTACTTCGATGAAATTGATAACGTCCAGAAACAGATCTTTTTGGATGGCGTTTCGTCTTTAATCAAAAATTGGTGGACATTCCGCGACAAAAAGGACGAATACGACAAATCAGCATTTGAATCTCTAAATGATTTACGAGAGCGCCTAAGATCTAGCATTGAGAACGGAGATGTCTGACTAGTCCTCGGCGGTTCATACCGACCGAGATCGTGCGCACCGCCCTCCAAGACGCGACCTCGGTCGCCGGCCTGGTGGTGATCATGGAAGCCATGGTCGCCGACGCACCGAAGAGGGACAACCCGGGCCCGGCGGCGGCATGGTGGCATGGACTTCTAATACGGTTTCCGATTGATCGCTTCGGTCTCTTTCGTCGTCCTTGCGAGGCTCAGCGAAAGCAATCCAGGGTGCGACCTTTCCTGAGACGCCGCGCCCTGGATCGCTTCGTTGCCGCTCGCGATGACGGAGACGGTTTAAAGCCACGCTACTAAGCGTGAACCGAGAAGGGGCATGCCGGGAACGCCGGACGGTGTCCTGAAAAAGGTGGGCGCGACCTATCCTATGCAATAGCCGCAGGCCCGGCGGGTGGAGAAGCTGGAAGGCTTCTCAGGTCCGATCCCCCATCAATCCCGTGCCAGACCGAACACCCGTCCCATCCCCTCACGCCTCCTCGTCCCGCAACGAGATGCAGAGCCTGATGCGGACCCTTGCCGACGGAATCCGGATCGACGGCCTGATGGCCGATCAGCTCGCCCTGATCTCGGAGCGGGCGCTCCTGACCGGCGAGGCGGAGATGGCCGAGGGGCTCCTCGCCGTCGTACGCGACCACCGGGTGGCGGTGCTGCAGGGCCAAGGCCGGCTCGCAGCTCTCCAGGCGCGCTACGCGATTCTGTTCCCGGACGAGCGCTAAATCCCCTTCCGACGAAGCGGACACCGGTTCATCGGAAGGCGCATCGAAACCTCGGCCCGGGAGACGCCGCGACGGGGCGGGGCTTCAGCCCTTCTTCTTCTTGGCCTTCTTCTCTTTCTTGTCCTCTTTCTTGTCGCGCTCCGGCTTTCGCGCGGGCGCGTCGTGGTCCTTGCCGTCCCAGGTCGCAGCGAAGGGACGGCTGCCGAGAGCGCGCTCGGGCGGGGGCTCCCGGGCCGCAGCCGGCTTGGCGGCGGCAGCCGACTCCCCCTTGCGCAGCGGGGCTTCCCCGGCAGCCAGGGCCGTCAGGCGGTGCCGATGCCAGCCCGGCGTCGCGGTCTTGAGCGAGGGATGGTGCGGGTCGAGGCGCGTGACGACGCCCTTCACCTCCGCCTCGCTCATGCCGTCGGCGATCAGGGCGAAGGTCTCGCCGCCCAGCACCTCGCGGATCAGGCGCAGGGAGGCCGGGCGCAGGCCCCGCGCCTTCAACTGTCGCACGACCAGGGCGCGGGCGGCCTTCGGGATCTCGGTGCGGATGTCGGGGAACGCCTCGGGGGCGGCGGCGATCGCCTGCAGCACCGCGAAACCGTCGACATCAAGGGCCATGGAGGATTTCCTTCACTTCCGCGACGAGCGGAATCAGCACGTTCGGGACATGGGCGCCATACTTGGCCGAGAAGGTCGGGGGCGCCCCGTTCGTCGGCACCAGCGCATCGGCGAGCGCGGCCGCCTGCGGGATGCGGGTCTGGAGGAGCCGGAAGCCCGCATCCGCGGCATCGGCCTCCGCCTGGAGCCGGGCCAGAGTCTGCTGATGCTGGCGCACCTGGGCCTGGAAGCGGGTCACGAGGACGTAGGGCGCGCTCTTCGGCGCGATGTGGCTCGCCTGCCGGGTCGAGCGCCGCCAGATCGTCTCGACGAAGGCGTTGAGGCCGTAGGTCGAGAGAAAGTCCGGGATCGAGGTCACGAGGACGAGGTCGGCGGCCCGCACCGCCACTTCGGTCATCGGTGAGATGCCCGGGGCGCAATCGAAGAACACGTAATCGTAGGCTTCGGCCAGCGGCACGAAATCCTCGTGGAAGATCTTCCAGAGCTTGTCCTCGATCGCGTGCATCGAGAATTTCCGCTCGGTCAATTCGTAGATGATCTCGCGCTCGATGAGACGCAGATGCGGGCCGGAGGGCAGAAGCGAGAGGGTGAGGGGCGCGTTCTTGTGCATCGTCAGACTGACGCCCGACTGGATGCGGGCAGCCAGATCCGGCTTGTGCCGGGTGATGAGCTTGAGGGCGAGATAGGCTTCGAGCGTGCGCCCGCGGGTGATCATCTGGCCCAGCATCGCATCGCCCGCGAGGCAGACGGACACGCTCGACTGCGGGTCGAGATCGATCACGAGCACGCGCGACCCGCCCGCGGCCAGGGCCTCGGCGAGCATCACGACGGTCGTGGTCTTGCCGACCCCGCCCTTCATGTTCGCCACCGCAATCAGCTTGCCGCCCACCGTTCGCCCCTTCCGCGCCGCCGCCCCGCCGGATCGGACCGGCCCCGCATGCCTCATCCGACAAGCTTCGGGCAACACAGGTCAACCGGTGCCGAGGCACCCGTGACGGACTGTGCACCGGAGGATGACCGGGTTCTGCCGCCCGCGCGACCGGTCACGGCGAAAGGCCGTTCGCGATCGCGTGTGACGCGGAACAAGGCTGGGATGACCGTCTTTTGCGAAGCGCCGACGACATCCGCCATTCCGGGGATGCGCCCGCCAGGACGAGCCGCCTCATGACGTTTCCGACGATCACCGCCTTCTACGCCGCGATCCTGGGCCTGATCTACGCCGGCCTGTCCGGATGGGTGATCGGCGGTCGGCTCGGCGGCAACGTCCTGTTCGGCGACGGCGGGCAGGATGGGCTGCAGCGGCGCATCCGCTCGCACGCGAATTTCCAGGAATACGTTCCGTTCACCCTGATCCTGATCGGGCTCTACGAGGCGGCCGGCGGCGCGCCCGGCTGGGTCCGCGGCCTGCTGATCGTGCTGGTGATCGCCCGCATCCTGCACCCGATCGGCATGTTCGCCCCGGCAAACTCGCCGCGCCAGTTCGCCTGCCGTGGCGGCGGCATCATCGCGACGCTGGCCGTGATGGCGGTCGCGGCGATCCTGCTGCTGCTTCGGAGCGCCTGACGGACTTCGAGCGCGGGCCGGCCTTCGGCCACCGGGTCAGCGCACGGCGATGGCCGGCGCCGCCGGACTCTGCGGCGTGGCCTCGATCGCCCTGTTCCGCTCGAGCGTCGCGACCGAGAGCGGCTGGCCGCGCCCGCGCAGCACCTGGGTGCCCATCGGGCGGACGGTGACGCCCTCGGGCAGACGCGGCAGGCGAGCGAGCAGATCCTCCGAGATCAGGGTGTCGACGCCGAGCGGACGGCACAGGGCCTCGACCCGGGCGACCACGTTCACGGCATCGCCGAAATAGGCGATCTTGTGCCGGTCCACCCCGACTTCCGCCGTCACCACCGGGCCGCCATGCAGGCCCGCCCGCAGGCGCGGCACGCTGCCGAACCGCTCCTCCCAGGCCGCGGCCTCGGCCTCGATCCGGTCGCGCACGGCGAACAGGCAGGCGACGCAGCGCGCGTCCTTGAGGCCGCGCTCCATCGGCCAGGTGATCATGGCGAGGTCGCCGATATAGTCGTCCGTCGAGCCGTGGAAGCGGCGCACGGGTTCGGCCAGGGTGGCGAAGACGGCGCTCAGGAATTCCTGCGCCCGCAGGTCGCCGTGCGTCTCGGCGAAGGCGGTGGAGCCCACCACGTCGAGGAACAGGAAGATGCGCTCCTCCTCGACCGGGCGGTGGTAGCGGCCGATGAGGAAGTTGATGAAGACCTCGCCGCCGATCAGGTCGCGCATGCGGATCACGAAGACGAGCAGGGCCGAGACGGCGAGCGCGTAGGCCAGCACCCGCGGCGTCGTCCGCACCGCCTCCTCCAAGCTGTCCCCGGTCAGGCCGAGCAGCCAGACGACGAAGCCGCCGAGCGCGTTCCCGACCACGATCATCGCCACGTAGGAGAGTTCCGCGGCAACCACGTAGAGCCCGGCGGGCAGGCGCCGGATGCGCGACTGGACGCCCGAGAGCAGCACGCCGCGGTCGAAGGCGAGCGCCGAGATGCCGACGCAGAGCCCGTAGGTGAAGCCGGCCGCCGGCGTCGCTCCGCCCGCGAAGATGACGTTGTAGAGCAGGCCCGCCCCGCCAGCCGCGAGCAGAATCAGCAGCCAGAACCAGCGATGGTGCGGCAGCATCAGCTTCGGCTCCGATGGCCGGCGAACGTCGTGACGAACGGTTCGAGCAGCGTCTCGGCGCCCGTCGCGCGCGCCGGGCCCGGAGAGCCCTGCGAACGGTGTCGGGGCAGGCGGGTCGGCACGGAAGTCCCTCTCTCGGTCGCCCGGCGGCGCGAACGAAACATCCGCGCCGAACGTCGGGCCGCGCAGGCTCATTCCCGCATCGTGGCGCGAATGTGGCGCGGGGCGCCGATGCAGGGTTCGGACCATGCACCGGCCCCGCCGAGGCCGAAAAGAAACGGGCGGTTTCGGACGCCCGCTCCGGGAGCTTCAGGCAATCCTAATCGCCGATCCCGAACAGCTTCTCGAGGAAGTTGCGGTCGTCCTGGCTCGGTCCGCGCGGCCGGGCGCCGGGGACCGGGCGCGGGGGGAGGGCGGAGGCGGTGTGCTCCGGTTCTCCCAGGAGCGCGCCGATCAGGCCGCCGGGGCCGCTCTCGCGCTCGGGCTGCGCCTCGGGGCGGGGGGCGCGCCAGCGGTTCATGCCGGGCAGGCCGACGGGCTTCTCGCCCTTGAGCGCCGCGGTCATGTAGGTCTTCCAGATGTCCACCGGCAGGTTGCCGCCCGAGGCCTTCTTCGTGGGCTCGCCGTCGTCGTTGCCGAGCCAGACGCCGGTCACGAGCGTGGCCGAGTAACCGACGAACCACGCATCGCGGAAATCCTGGCTCGTGCCGGTCTTGCCCGCGAGTTCCCAGCCCGGGATGTCGCCCTTGCGGGCCGTGCCCGCGGTGAAGACCTCGTGCATCATCGCGTTCATCATGCCGACCGCGTTCGGGTCGATGACGCGGCCGAGCCCGCCCTCGCCGCGCTTGTAGAGCACCTTTCCGTTGGCGCTCTTGATGGTCGCGATGACGTAGGGAATCACGCCCGTGCCGCCATTGGCGAAGGCGCAATAGGCGCCGACCAGCTCCAGCGGCGTGACCTCCGAGGTGCCCAGCGCGATCGAGCCGTTGGCCTGGAGCGGGGACGCGATGCCGAGCCTTTGGGCCGTCTGCGCCACCGCCTTCGGGCCGACCTCCTGGCCGAGCTTCACCGCGACCGTGTTGAGCGAGAGCGCCAGCGCCTCGCGCAACGAGACCGCGCCGCGGTAATTGTGGGAGTAGTTCTCGGGCGCCCAATTGCCGATGCGCACGGGCGCGTCCTCGCGCATCGTGTCGGGGGTCAGTCCCTTCTCGACGGCGGCGAGGTAGACGAAGGGCTTGAAGGCCGAGCCCGGCTGGCGCTTGGCGGTGGTGGCGCGGTTGAACTGGCTCTGCGCGTAGTCGCGCCCGCCCACCAGCGCCCGGATCGCGCCGTCGGGCCGCATTGAGACGAGGGCGCCCTGGCCGACGTTGTAGCGGGTGCCCTTGGCGTTCAGCTCGTCGGTGAGCGCCTTCTCGCCGGTCGATTGCAGACCCGCATCCACGGTGGTGGCGACGACGATGTCCTCGTCGAATTTCGGCAGGAAGTCGTCGAGGACGTCCATGACGAGGTCGGCGACGTAGTTCGGCGAGCCGCCGCCGCGGGTCGAGGCGGGCCGGGCCGGCTGGGCCAGGGCGACCTTCGCGTCGGCGCTCTTGGCAAAGCCCAGCTCCTCCATGGCCGCGAGCACCTGGGCGGCGCGCGCCTGGGCCGCCTTGAGGTTGCGGTTCGGCGCCAGCCGCGAGGGCGCCTGCACGAGGCCGCCGAGCATGGCGGCCTCGGCCAGCGTCACGTTCTTGGCGGGCTTGCCGAAGTAGCGCTGCGCCGCGGCCTCGACGCCGTAGGCGCCCGCGCCGAAATAGACCCGGTTGAGGTAGAGCTCGAGGATCTCGTCCTTGGTGTACTTGTGCTCCAGCCACAGGGCCAGGATCGCCTCCTGGATCTTGCGCGAGGCGGAGCGCTCGGGCGTCAGGAACAGGTTCTTGGCGAGCTGCTGCGTCAGCGTCGAGCCGCCCTGGGCCAGGCCGCGCCGGGTCAGGTTCTGCGTCACCGCGCGGGCGACGCCGACGGGATCGATGCCGAAATGGTCGTAGAAGCGCCGGTCCTCGATCGCCACGAAGGCGCGGGGCAGGTAGGGCGGCAACTCCTTGATCGAGACGACGCGTCCGCCGGTCTCGCCGCGATTGGCGAGCAGGCTGCCGTCGCTGGCCAGGATGGCGATGTTGGGCGGGCGCTTCGGGACGCTGAGCTGGTCGATCGGGGGAAGCTGCGAGGCGTGGTAGGCGATGAGGCCGGCCAGCCCGATCGCCGCCCAGATGCCGAGCACCACGCCGGCATAGACCAGACGGCCGAGCCAGGAGCGCCGCCGCGGCGGGCGCCGGCCCCCGCTACCGCCGGAGGATTTGCGGCTCTTGGCCTTGGGAGCGGCACTGGCGCGCCCGCTGCCGCGCGGCGCGGACCCGCCGCCCGAGCGGTCGCTGCGGGACAGGCGTACGTCGAGGCGCCCCGGTTCGCTCCCTTCCGGGATGTCGAAGGTGGGCTCGCTGCGTGGTTTGCGTCCGCGTGCCTGCGCCATGCGTTCCAAGCGTCCGGGGCCGGCGGTCGATCTGTCGACCGTGGGCCTCCCGCGACCGTGCTCCCCTCAGCGATCATCCGGACGGATACGGCCCGCCGGACCTGATCCGAGCGGGGCGTCCCGACCGGTCCGCCCCCCTGCCTCTGAGAGAGTAATTGCGGCGGGTTTAAGGGATCTTAAACCAGCGCGGGCACGGCTCGGGGCCGTTCACCGGATCTTCACGCATGATCCATTGGTGCACGATCAAAGCAGTGGCGCGACGGCGCGGGACACTCTAACGAGTGGTCCCGCTTTCGCGGCGCCCGCAGCCCGAGAGCCCCGAGCCTCGATCGGACCGACATCGGGTCCGCCCGGCCGCGCTCGCGGCAACGACCCGCCGCGCCCCCGGGGCCGGCGTTCCAGGACACCGGACCCGAGGGTTTGATGGCGCGCGCGCTCTTCGTTCTCCTGCACCGCTGGGCCGGTCTGACGATCGCCGCCTTCCTGTTCGTGGCGGGGCTGACCGGCGCCGTGATCTCGTGGGACCACGAACTCGACGATCTCCTCAACCCGCACCTTCACACGGTCGAGAGCCGGGGCCCGGCGCTGCCCGCCCTCGACCTCGCGCGGCGCTTCGAGGCCCGCGATCCCCGCGCGCGGGTGGCCTACGCTCCCCTGACGGCCGAGCCCGGCGCCTCGCTCGCGCTGTTCGTGATGCCGCGCGTCGATGCGCAGACGGGGCGCCTGCACAGCCTGGGCTACAATCAGGTGTTCCTCGACCCCGTCACGGGCGACGAACTCGGCCGGCGGGAATGGGGTCAGGTCTGGCCGATCACGCGGGAGACGCTGATCTCCTTCCTCTACAAGCTGCACTTCTCCCTGCACCTGCCGGAGATGTGGGGCGAGGACCGCTGGGGCATCTGGCTGCTCGGAATCGTCGCCATCGTCTGGACGCTCGACTCCTTCGTCGGGTTCTACCTCACCCTACCGGTGCGCAAGGCCGCCAACCCGGCGCGCCCGGCCGCGGTCGAGCGGCAGCTCGGGCGGGGCTGGTGGTCGCGCTGGAAGCCGGCCTGGAAGGTGAAGACGGCGGGCAGCCCCTACCGCATCACCTTCGACCTGCACCGGGCGGTCAGCCTCTGGACCTTCGCGCTGCTATTCCTGCTCGCCTTCACGGCCTTCTCGCTCAACCTCTACCGCGAGGTGTTCCTGCCGCTGATGTCGAGCGTCTCGCAGGTGACGCCCGAGCCCGCGAACACCCGTCCCTTCGCCTCGCCCCTCAAGCCGATCGAGCCCGGCGTGGACTACGCCCGCATCCTCGACGCCGCCCGGGCGGAAGGGGAACGCCGCGGCTGGAAGGAGCCGGTCGGCGCGCTGGCCTATTCGCCGCTGCAGGGCTTATACACCGCGCGCTACTTCCGGCCCGGCGACGACCACGGCGCGGCCGGCGTCGGCCCGGCGGCGATCTATTTCGACGGGGCGGATGGCCGCGTGATCGGCGACCGGCAGCCCTGGGTCGGCACCGCCGCCGATATCTTCGTGCAGGCGCAGTTCCCGGTGCATTCGGGCCGCATCCTCGGCCTGCCGGGACGCATCCTGATCTCGGTCATGGGCCTCGTGGTGGCGATGCTGTCGGTCACGGGCGTCGTGATCTGGTGGCGCAAGCGCGCCGCGCGCCTGTCGGTGCGCCGCAAGGCCGCGCTCCTGCCCGCCGGTCGCGTCGTGCCGGCGGAGTAGCCCTGAGCGCGGCGCTCAGCGCTCGCGCGCCAGGATGCGACGCCGGCCGGCGGTGCGGACCGGCGCGAGGTCGAGCAGATCGTCGTGGTGCAGGAGCAGCACGCCGGTGGTGCCGGCAAGCTTGCGCGCGGCCGGGGTGAAGCCCGCATTGGAGACGACGGCGGCCATGTCGCCCGACCAGTGCAGGGCCGCCGCGGCCACCTCCTGCACCGCCGCGTTGCCGACGGGGCGCGTGTAGCGCTTGCACTGGACGACGAGGCGCACCCCCGCTCGCTCCGCGATCACGTCGCAGCCCTGGTCGCCGCTCGCCCCCGTGGCCCGGGCCTGCCAGCCCGCCTCTTCGAGGAGGTCGGCGCAGTAGCGCTCGTAGGCGACGCCGTCCTCCGGCGTCTCGATGCTCTCGGGCAGCGGGTGAGTGCTGGCCACGCGCTCGACGATCTCGACCATCTGCTCGAAGCGCGCCTCGGCCTCCTCGGCGAAGCCCCGCTCCTCGACGAGGGGCAGGATCGTGCGCTCGACGAAATAGTCCCGCTCGCGCAGCCAGCCGTCCTCGATCGTGTTGCCGTAGGCGTCGAGGAAGCGCTCCTGGTGGCGGCGCAGGGCCAGGATCGGCGCGTGGCGCCGGGCGATGCGGCGCACGAGTGATCGGAACCGGCGCGGACGGTCGAGGCGGTGCAGGAGGATCGCGAGGCCGGCAAGCGCCGTGGCCGCGAAGGCCGGCGGGCCGTACCAGAAGCCTGCGCCGGAGCCGATCACGATCGTCCAGAACAGGCGCGTGGCGGTGGGCGACCGGCCGGACATCGTTTCTCCCGCGTGGCCGGGCCCTCGCCCGGATCGCGGGAACTGTTTCAGGCAGGCGTTGCCCGAACTCTAACGCCACTGGCCGGCGGAACACCGTCCCTCGGGCGGGACGGCGGATCGCGTGTGGATAAGTGGAAGCCGTGCGATGCCGGACTCAGGCCACGTCCTGGGTGCGGCTACGCCGCCGACGCGACGGAGCCGCGCCCTCGGCGGACGACTCGCTTTCGGCGGCCTCCGGCGCAGGGACCGTCTTGGCCGGCCATTTCCGGCGCTGCTGGCCGAGGCCCATGGTCCGGGCCAGCTCCGAGCGGGTGGCCGCGTAGTTCGGGGCGACCATGGGATAGTCGGCCGGCAGGTTCCAACGCGCCCGGTACTCGTCCGGCGAGAGGTTGTAGCGCGTGCGCAGATGCCGCTTGAGCGATTTGAAACGCTTGCCGTCCTCCAGGCAGACGAGATAATCGGGCTGGATCGAGCGGCGGATCGAGACCGCCGGCGTCGGCGGCGCCTCTTCGGCCTCGACGGATGCCTGGGACAACTGGGTCAAGGCGCCGTGGACCGAGGCGATCAAGTTCGGCAGTTCACCGGCGGCCAGCGAGTTATTCCCGACGAAAGCCGACACGATGTCGACCGTCAGGGAGACACAGTCACCGGCCACGCCGTCCTCGAGCGACATTCTGATTATCCTTCCAATATGCGCCGTCGTTCGCAGGCAATACGTTTCATCATGTCGGCACTGCCCTTGCCGAACCCGAACTCGCTGCGCTGAATTAGCCCGGATTTAACCTTTGATTGAATGAATCGCAAGATGGATTTGTGGAGTTTCCAGAAATCAATTGGACTTTTGGACGCGAGACGGATTAATCCGCTCTATGCGACCCATGCGGCTCGATGAAACAAGTCTGACCACTTTGTAATTTTCGGCAGTCCGCCGAGGAAATCCCGCGGGCTCAAGCAAAATCGAATGCAGAAACGGGATCGGCCCGCGGCGAACGTCGAAGCGACGCTTCGCCTCCGATGTCACGCTTCCGATTTCTCGCGCGGGCCGTAGGATTTGAAGCGCTCGACGGTCTCGGCCACCTCGGCATCCGACAGCACGACCGGCGCGCCGACCTGCAGGGCGATGGCGTATTGCCGGCACAGGGTTTCCACCTCGACGGCGAGCCAGAGCGCCTTCGCCAGGGTCGGGCCCGTGGCGATCATGCCGTGGTTGGCGAGCAGGCAGGCGCTGCGGCCGTCCAGCGCCGCGAGGGCGAGGTCCGAGAGGCGCTGCGTGCCGTAGGGGGCGTAGGGCGCGCAGCGGATGGTCGGTCCGCCGGCCATGGCGATCATGTAATGCACGGCCGGAATCTCCCGGCCGCAGATCGCGAAACCGGTGGCGTAGGGCGGATGGGCGTGGACGACCGCACCGATCTCGGGCCGGGCCGCGAGGATGTCGCGGTGGAAGCGCCATTCCGAGGAGGGCGCCAGCGGATGCTCGTAGCGGCCGTCGAAATCCATCGCCACGAGATCGTCCGGGGCGAGATCCTCCGCCGGAATGCCGGAGGGCGTGACGAGGAAACCGCCGTCCACGCGCACGGAGATGTTGCCCGAGGTGCCCTGGCTGAGGCCGAGATCGAGCAGGCGGCCCATGGCCCCGGCGATCGCTTGGCGGGTCGCGAGTGTGGACACCGGGACATCTCCCTTGGACGCCGGTCCGCGATCCGGCGGAGGACCCGCGTCGGAACGGACCCGTTTCGACGCGGTTTGAGCGGTAATCCCGAGCGCATCATCACGTTCTGAAGAGCGGCAGCCGCAGTTCGGGACGATGCCGCGGCATCGCGGACGAACTGTATCCGGGGGAGCGCGCCGGTGAAACAGGAATGGATGAGCCGGGCCGCCCTCGCCGAGCGGGCGCAGTGGCCGAAGCGGCCCACCCGTTTCGGGACGCCCGTGCGCGCCGCGGGGACGGAGCGGTGAGCGGAGGCGGGCATCCCCGAGAGGCCGCGCCCTCCGCGCATCCGCTCCGGATGGTATAGACCGCTGCCATGAGCACCTATCGCTTCGAGGCTCTGCTCGCCCCGCGCCGAATCGCGGTGGTCGGCGCGGGCGACCGGCCGGGCTCCGTCGGCCGGGCCATCATCGACGGCCTGCGCGCGGGCGGCTTTGCCGGCAGCATCGTGCCCGTGCATCCGCGCGAGGCCAGCGTCGACGGCCTGCCCTGCGTCGCGCGCCTCGCCGACCTCGCGCAGGCCCCCGACCTCGTGATGATCGCCACGCCGCCCGCGACGGTGCCGGCGATCGTGGAGGACGCCGGAGCGGTCGGAGCGGCCGCGGCGGTAATCCTGTCCGCCCATCTCGGGAACGGCGAGGCGGCGCCCGTCGGCGCGGCCCAGGCGGTGGCCCGGCGCTACGGCTTGCGGCTGATCGGCCCCGACAGCATCGGCCTCAGCGTTCCGGCCGGCGGCCTCAACGCGAGCCTGCTGGCACGTCCGCCGAAGGCCGGGGACCTCGCGCTGGTGTCGCAATCGGGCACCGTCGGCTCGGCCATCGCCGAGTGGGCGTGGCGGCGCGGGGTCGGCTTCTCGGCGGTAATGACGCTCGGCCGCTCCGCCGACATCGACGTGGCGGACTGCCTCGACCATTTCGCGGAGGATTACCGCACCCGCGCGATCATCCTGTCGCTGCACCACGTGGCCGATGCGCGCAAATTCCTCACCGCGGCCCGGGCGGCGGCCCGCGCCAAGCCCGTCGTGGTCCTGCGCACCGGCCGCCACGAGGCGCCGGGCCACCGCCCGGAAACCCATACCGGCGCGCTCGCCCGGCCCGGCGCGGTCTACGAGGCCGCCTTCCGCCGCGCCGGCCTGCTCGCCGTGGACGGGCTCGACGCGATGTTCTCGGCGGTGGAGACGCTGGGCCGCCAGCGGCCCTTCCCCGGCAACCGGCTGATGATCGTCTCGAACGGCCGCGGCATCGGCGCGCTCGCCGCCGATCGCCTGGCCGATCGCGGCGGCACCCTGGCGGCGCCCGCGGAGGCGACGCTGGCGCAGCTGGAGACGCTGCGCCACGGCGCGCAGGCCAACCCGCTCGACCTCGGCATCGATGCGCTCGCCGGGGACTTCGCCCGGGCGCTGGAGCCGCTGCTGGCCGGGCGCGACAGCGACGCGCTGGTCTCCGTCCACGTCCCGACGGCGCGGGCCGGCAGCCACGCGGTCGCCGAGGCCGTCGCCGGCACGGTCGCCACCGCCCGCAGGGCCGGACGCCGCAAGCCGGTCTTCGCGGTGGCGATCGGCGAGGACGAGGCGATCCGCGCGATCTACGCGAGGGCCAAGATCCCCGTCTTCGCCACCGACGACGACGCGGTCGAGGGCTTCCTGCACCTCGTGCGCTACCGCGAGGCCCAGGACGACCTCATGCGCACGCCCGATGCGCTGCCGCGCGACTTCTCGCCGGATATCGCGCTGGCACGCCGCATCGTGGATCAGGCCCTTCGAGAGGGCCGCACCTGGCTCGATCCGCACGCGGTGGCCGAACTGCTCGCCGCCTATCGCATCGACTCGGTGCCCGTGACCCTGGCCCCCGATCCGGACGGGGCCGCCGCCGCGGCTTGGCCGCTGATCGCCAGCGGCAACACCATCGCCCTGAAGCTCGTCTCGCCCGATGTCGTCCACAAGTCGGAGGTCGGCGGCGTGCGGCTCGGCCTCACCTCCGAGGCCGACGTGCGCGAGGCCGCGCGCACCATGCTCGCGCGGGTGCGCGCGCTGCGCCCGGAGGCGCGGGTGGCGGGGTTCGCCGTCCAGCCCATGGTCCGCCGGTCGGAGGGGCGCGAACTCATCGCCGGCCTCGCCGAGGACCCCGTCTTCGGACCCGTCGTGGTGTTCGGCCGGGGCGGCACGGCCGTCGAGGTGATCGACGACCGGGCTCTGGCCCTGCCGCCCCTCGACCTCGCCCTGGCGAGCGAGCTGATCGGCCGCACCCGCGTGGCGCGGCGGCTCGCGGCCTATCGCGACGTGCCGGCCGCCGACGTGCCGGCCATCGCCCTCGTGCTCGTGAAGCTGGCGCAGCTCGCCGCCGACCTTCCGGCCGTGCGCGAACTCGACATCAACCCGCTCCTGGCCGATGCCGACGGGGTGATCGCCCTCGACGCCCGGGTCCGCGTCGCCGCCGAGCCGGCCCCGGAAGGGCACCGCGGCAACTGGCACCCGCGCTTCGCGATCCGGCCCTATCCCTCCGACTGGGAACGGCATCTCGATCTCGGCGAGCGCCGCGTCCAGGTCCGGCCCGTCCGCCCCGACGACGAGGGCATGTTCCGCAGCTTCTTCGCGCAGGTCGATCCCGAGGATGTCCGCCTTCGCTTCTTCGCCCCGGTGCGCGACTTCAGCCACGCCTTCCTCGCCCGGCTGACCCAGCTCGACTACTCGCGGGCCATCGCCTTCGTCGCCATCGCCGAGGAGGCCGACGAGGAGCACCGCATGCTCGGCGCCGTGCGGCTGCACGCCAATGCCAACCATGACACGGGCGAGTTCGCGATCCTCGTGCGCTCGGACAACAAGGGCACCGGTCTCGGCATCGCCCTGATGCGGATGATGATCGATTGGGCGCGGGCCGAGGGCATCGGCTGCGTGGAGGGCAGCGTGCTCGCCGAGAACAGGCCGATGCGGGCCGTCTGCCGCCATCTCGGCTTCGAGGAGCGGCCGGTCCCCGATGACCCCAGCCTCGTGACCGCGACGCTGAAGGTCGCACCCTGCACGCCCGAGGCCGCTTCGTCCCCCTTACAGCGAGCCGATGCCTGACGACCGGGCCGCGCGGGCATCCCGGGATCGACGAACGCGGGAGATCGCTTCGGCTCCGTCTCTCGATGACGAGGACGTCGTGACAAAAAAGACCGCCGGTCTTCCGACCGGCGGCCTCCTCCCATCATCGTTCCCGAGCGCGGATCGGGGTCAGTGGCCGCCTTCGGTCGCCTCGCGGGTCGATTCGTAGAGGAACCACGTGCGCTCCTCGGACTGATCGATCCACTCCTCGAGAAGGCTGGTGGTCGACACGTCGTTGGCCTCGTCGGTCACACCGTGCAGCTCGCGCATGTTGGCGGTCAGCGCCTTGTTGTCGTCCCGCAGCTCCTTGAGCATCTCCAGCGGGCTGACATACTCGGCGTTGTTGTCCGGCACGCGCTTGAGCTGCGAGGCCTGGCCGATCGAGCGCAGGGTCGTGCCGCCGATCTTGCGGGCGCGCTCGCCCACCGCGTCGATGATCGCGAAGATCTGCTGCGACTGCTCGTCCAGCAGAAGGTGGTAGTCGCGGAAGTTCGGCCCGCTGACATGCCAGTGGAAGTTCTTCGTCTTGATGTAGAGCGCAAACAGATCCGACAGCAGGACCGTGAGGCCCTCCGAGATCTTCGCGACATCGTTCGGATCGAGATCGGTCGGCGTGTTCAGCCGGTCGCTTCCGACGCGCAGCTTAGCCTTTGCCATGGGGATCGTCCTTGAAAGTCTGCAAACGCAATCGAGCCGGCGACGCGCGCCGGCACTCGGTCGGCAAAATGAGGGACGCGGGGGCTTTGTTCCGCCCCGCATGGCTGCGCTGCTGTGGATGCGGCGCCGATCTCAGCCGCGACCGCCCACGAGGCCGGGCGGCAGCAGCGCCGGCTCGCCCTCGGGCGCGCGGGGCGGCGGAGCGATCTTGCGCGCCTGCGGCTTCGAGGCGGCGCTCGGCGGCGCGGGCGCGTCCGGGGCGGGCGCCGTCCGCACCGCCGGCTTGGGCGCGGGGCCCTGAGCCGCCGCCGGACGGGCCGGCGCGGCCGGGCGAGCGGCCGGCGCCGGGCGGGGTGTGATGGCCCCCGTCGTCGTCACGTCGGGCGCCGGCGTCGCGGCCGCTGGGGCAGGGGGGGCGTCGAGGCCGTAGATGTCGTCGCGGAAATGCACCCGGCCGTCCGAGGTGGCGTAGCCGGTGAGATAGACGAAGGCGACGGGGGTGGGCTTCACGAGCTTCACGTCACGCCGCTCGCCCGCGGCGACGGCGGTCTCGATCTCGATCGGCCCCCAGGCCGAGCCGGCGCCGTTCGGCCCCTCGGTGCCCTGGAGCAGCCAGGCGGCGAATTCCTTCACCTGACCGACGCGCACGCAGCCGTGGGAGTGGAAGCGCACCGAGCCCGCGAACAGCGACTTCGAGGGCGTGTCGTGCATGTAGATCGCGTGGCGGTTCGGCATGTCGATGCGCACTTGGCCCAGCGAGTTGTCGAGACCGGAATCCTGGCGCAGCGTGTAGTTGGCCGCCTTCTGTGTGGTCCAGTCGATGGTGGTCGGGTCGACCTCGACGCCGCCCGGACCGAGGATGCGGATGCGGTTCTTGGCGAGATAGCCCGGATTCTTGCGCATCGTCGGGATGATCTCGTTCTTGATCACCGAGATCGGCACGGTCCAGGTCGGGTTGAGGTTCACGTCGGTGATGCGGGTCTCGACCGCCGGGGTCTGCTTGTCGGGCGAGCCGACCACCGCGACGTAGCGGCGGGTCACCGCACCGCCCTCCACCGCCTCGACCGTGGCCGAGGGGATGTTCACGGTCACGTAGCGCTCGCCGAAGCCGAAGCTCGATCCCATCAAGCGCTGCGCCGAGGCGCGCAGCTGGCGCTGGCGCACGTCCGCCGGGACGTTGAGCGCGTTCAGGGTCAGGCGGCCGAAGATGCCCGCATCGGGCAGGCCGTGGCGGGCCTGGAACGACTTGACCGCGGCCACCAGCGGGGGGTCGAAGCGGTCGGACGGAGGCGCGTCGGCGGGAAGGTCGCCGGTCAGGGTCAGGTGGTGGCGCAGCGAGGGAATGGCGGGGTGGCTGTCGCCGGGCTTCGGGGCGAAGTCGGCGGGCAGCGTCTTCCAGCCGCCGGCCTCGGCGTAGACCTGGTAACGCTCGGCGGCCCGCATCGTGTCGACGAAGGTCTGGGCGGTGTAGGTCGGCAGCGGGTCCTCCGAGACCCGGGCGTAGACGACCGGCGGCAGCTCCCGCGACGCCTTCTTCGGCTGCGGCGCCTCGGTCGGAACGGCCACCGTCCCGGCGGTCGGGCGCTCGACCTTCTGCTCGGGCTTGGCCTCCGCCTTGTCCGGCTTGGGATCGGCCCGCAGCTCGCGCTTGGGCTCGGGCGCGCCCTCGGCCTTCGGCTCGATCCGCAGGTTGATGCGGGAATCGGCGCCTGCCTCGGGCGCCGGCTCGGCCCGGAGCGGGCCGGCGAGCAGCAGGGCGAGGGCGGCGCCGGTGCCGCCGAGGAGCCGGGCGCGGCGGGGCCCGCGCGGGGCAGAGGAAACGTTCGGCATCGCGGTTCTCGTCGGCGGCACGGTCCGATCATCCGCGGCCTTGGTTACCAACTCGCTGAAGGCCCCGCGGGCGGCGTGTGCCGCGGCACGTCGCCCCCTGCCGCCGGGGTCGATTTCGCCGCGGTGGCCCCGGCGCGCGGGATGTGCAAAACGCCTTGTCAGCCGCCGCCCCGCGAGACCCCCGTGAGCGAAGACAAGCCCTCCAAGCCCGGCAAGACCCTGCTCAATCCCGAGCGGCGGCCGGACGACGTGGATCAGTCGATCCGCCCGCTCAGCCTTTCCGAGTTCATCGGGCAGCGGGCGGCGCGCGCCAACATGAACATCTTCATCGAGGCGGCCAAGAAGACCGGCCAGGCTCTCGACCACGTCCTGTTCGTGGGCCCGCCGGGCCTGGGCAAGACCACGCTGGCACAGATCGTCGCCCGCGAGCTCGGGGTGAACTTCCGCTCCACCTCCGGCCCGGTGATCGCCAAGGCCGGTGATCTCGCCGCGCAGCTCACCAATCTGGAGGAGCGCGACGTTCTCTTCATCGACGAGATCCACCGCCTCAACCCGGCGGTGGAGGAAATCCTCTATCCGGCGATGGAGGATTACCAGCTCGACCTCATCATCGGCGAAGGCCCCGCCGCCCGCTCGGTGAAGATCGAGCTGCCGAAATTCACCCTCGTCGGCGCCACCACCCGCGCGGGTCTGCTCACCACCCCCTTGCGCGACCGCTTCGGCATCCCGATCCGGCTCGAATTCTACGAGATCGACGAACTCGAACTCATCGTGCGCCGGGGCGCGCGGGTGCTCGGCCTCGGCATGTCGGAGGAGGGCGCCAACGAGATCGCCAAGCGGGCGCGGGGCACGCCGCGCATCGCCGGGCGCCTGCTGCGCCGGGTGCGCGACTTCGCCATCGTCGACGACGCCCCGACGGTGACCCGGGCCATCGCCGACCGGGCGCTGCAGATGCTCGACGTCGACCCCGTCGGCCTCGACGTGATGGACCGCAAGTACCTCAGCCTGATCGCCTCCTCCTTCGGCGGCGGCCCGGTCGGGATCGAGACCATCGCCGCCGCGCTCTCCGAGCCCCGCGACGCGATCGAGGACATCATCGAGCCCTACCTGATCCAGAAGGGCTTCGTGCAGCGCACCCCCCGCGGGCGGGTCCTGACCCCGCACGCCTTCCGCCACATGGGCTTTGCCGAGCCGCGCCGCGATCCGGGCACGCAATTCGGCCTGTTCGGCGGCGGCGACGATCCCGATGCCTGAGGCGGACGAGCGCGCTCCGTCAATTGAGGGAAGGCCCGTCTCCGTCACCCGTCGCTCCGTCCTGATCGGCCTCGGTGCCACCGCCCTGGCCGGAGCCGGCACGGGCGCCTACGCCGTCGGCGTCGAGCCGATGCGCCTCGCCATCACCCGCTACCGGCTCCGGCCGCTGGGCCCATGGCCCGAGGGGCTGGGGCTGCGGATCGTCGCGCTGGCCGACATCCATGCCTGCGAGCCCTGGATGTCGGCCGCGCGCATCGCCGGCATCGTGGCCGCCGCGAACGCCCTGAAGGGCGACGTGACCGTGCTGCTCGGCGACTACGTCTCGGGCATGAACCTCGTCACCCGCACCCTCGATGCGGCGGAGTGGGCGCCGATCCTCGCAGGACTCACCGCGCCGCTAGGCACCTACGCCATCCTCGGCAACCACGATTGGTGGGAGGACCCATCGGCGCAGGCGCGCGGCGCGGGTCCGACCATCGCGGGAGAGGCTTTGCGGAAGAACGGCATCCGGGTACTGCAGAACGAGGCGCTGCCGCTCTCCGTGCGCGGCCACGCGGTATGGCTCGCCGGCCTCGGCGATCAGGTCGCCTTCCAGCCGAGCGCGAAGAAGCGGGGCCACGCCCGGATCGGCGTCGACGACCTGCCCGGCACGCTCGCCCAGATCCCGGACGGGGCGCCGGCGATCCTGCTCGCGCACGAGCCCGACATCTTCCCCGAGGTCCCGCCCCGGATCGCGCTGACGCTGGCGGGTCATACCCATGGCGGACAGGTGCGCCTGTTCGGCACCGCGCCGGTCGTGCCCTCCCGCTATCGGAACCGCTTCGCCTACGGCCATGTGCGCGAGCAGGCGGACCTAATCGTGTCCGGCGGCCTCGGCATGAGCATCGCGCCGGTGCGGCTCGGCATCCCGCCGGAGATCGTCGTGGTCGATCTCGGAACGGAGCCAAGCTCAACCCGCTGACGATGCGCTCAACGCATATCAGGCTGTGCAAAAAGCGGCGGAAGAATTCGGACCTCCAGCGCATCGAAGCGTACCGAAGTCACAATCCACAAATGCAAGCACCTGATAGAGAACGATTTTCTCTCGGAGCCGTCGGCATCCGGCTTTCGAGCCATCCAGCCCGCGGCCTGTGATCACAGGAGCGTGTCGGGCGGGAACATGCGTGCAGTGCACAAGTTGAGGCCGCGACCGCGCTCTCAGAAGCGCCGGCCCCACACGATCCCAGCACGACCTTCCAAGGAAAACACCGCCATGAAGTCGACCGTCCTGGCCGCCCTCGGCCTGTCCGTCGCTCTCACCGCGCCCGCCCTGGCCCAGGACGCCCTGCCGCTGCGCATCGGCGCCGACGCCCCGATCGGCCGTGCGGCCACCGACACCCGGGAGTTCCGCGCCGAGGCCCTGCGCTCGGACGCCGCCAGCATCGAGGCGAGCCGGATCGCCCTGGAGCGCTCCCGCAACCCGCATGTGCGCAACTACGCCAACCGGGTTCTGGTCGAGCGTGAGGCCACCACCAAGGCGCTGCTGCCCGAGGGCACCTCGCTGACCGCCAGCGGTCGCGTGGTCTCCGACCAGCAGGGCATCCCGACCCGCCTCGACAACCCGGTCGGCGTGGTGCTCGCCCCCGTGACGCTGGCCGCCAACATCGGCACCGGCATCGTCGGCGGCGTGCTCGGCGGCGTCGGCCTGATCGACAACAGCCCGGGCGAGCCCGGCCGCCGCGTCGCCCTCGGCCCGAACGGCCAGCAGCGTCTGGAGCGCCTGCGCTCGGCCCGCTCCGCCCGCGAGTTCGACCGCACCTACGTCAACGAGCAGGCCCGGTCGGACGCCCGCACGCTGGCCCTCTACAGCAGCTATGCCCGCAACGGCGACAGCGCCGCCGGCCGCACCTTCGCGGGCGAGGCGCTGCCCTACATCGCCGACGAGCACGCCCACTCGGCCACCCTCGCCAATCGCATCGGCGGCTGAGCCATCGGAGTTCGCCATGCCGGCAGGGCCGCCCTCGAAAGGGGGCGGCCCTCGCCGTTGGCACCCTGCCTCTCGCCACCGCGGGGCTGAGCCGGTAAAGACCGGCCCTTCTTCCAGACCCGGATACCCATGGATCCGACCCTAGGCGCCGACGCGCACCGCCTCCCGTTGCGCGTCTATTACGAGGACACCGATTTCTCGGGCTTCGTCTATCACGCCAGCTATCTCCGCTTCATGGAGCGCGGGCGCACCGAGTTGCTGCGCGGCTTGGCGGGCGATCAGTCGGAACTGCACGCGGAGGGAGCCGGGCTCGTTTTCGTCGTGCGGAAGATGAACCTCGACTATCTCAAGCCCGCCCGCATGGACGACCTGATCGAGGTTCACACCCGCTCGAGCGAGTTGCGCGGTGCCTCCATGCATCTCGCCCAGGAGGTGCGCCGGGGCGAGGAGGTGCTGGTGCGCGCCGAGGTCGTCGTCGCCTGCGTCCGGAACGGGCGGGCGATCCGCCTGCCGGACAGCCTGCGCCGCGCCCTCACGCCGCCGGCCGTCAGATCCGCCTGACCTCGACCAGGAAGTCCTGAACCGCGCGCGTGACCTGCTCCATCTGCTGGTCGAGGATCGTCGTCGCGGACAGGACGGACCGGGCCGAGCCGGCGGAGGTTTCGGCGGTGGTCGCCACCTGCGCGATGCTGCCGCCGACGCGACCGGTGCGCTCGGCCGCCTCGCGGGCGCTGCGGCTGATCTCGTCCGCCGTGGCCGATTGCTCCTCGACGGCGGCAGCGATGGTGGTGGCGCCCTCGTCGAGCCCACGGATCACCCCCGCGATCCGCTCGATCGCCGTCGCCGTCTGCGAGGTCGCGCCCTGGATCAGGCCGATCTGCTGGGCGATCTCCCCGGTCGCCTTGGCGGTCTGCCCGGCCAGGGCCTTGACCTCGGTGGCGACGACCGCGAAGCCGCGGCCCGCGGCGCCTGCCCGGGCCGCCTCGATGGTGGCGTTCAGGGCCAGCAGATTGGTCTGGCTGGCGATCGAGGAGATCAGCCCGACGACTTCGCCGATCCGCTGCGAGGTCTCGACCAGCGCCTTGACGCTGTCCATCGCCGCGCCCGCCTCGGTCACCGCCTCGCCGGTCGATGCGCTGGAGCGGCTGACCTGCCGGGTGATCTCGGCATTCGCGGCCGTCAATTCCTCCACCGCGGCCGCGACGGATTGGACGTTCACGGTGGTCTCCGCGGCCCCGGTCGCAGCGGTCTCGGCGGCCTCGGAGGTCGCACCGGTCGCCGACAGCACCCGCTCGGCCGCGCCGCGCATCGCCGCCGTGGCCTCGGAGGTTTCGCCGAGCGCCGCGCGGATGGCCGCGTCGAAGCTCGCGATCGACTCGGTGAACGGCGTCACGTCGGCCCAGGACAGCACGGCGGCGACGTAGTGGCCATCCGCGTCGCGGACCGGGGAGACGTGGAGGTCGAGCGTCTTCGGCCCGAGCTTAATCTTGGTGCGCCAGGGCAGGCGGGCCGGGTCGGCCACGATGCTGCGCTGGTGGGCCGGGTTCTTATGGAACACGTCCATCGTCAGCCCCACCCTCGCGTCCGGGTTCACCGAGGCCGGCAGATGCGCCCGCAGGCTGTGCAGCGTTTCCACGCTGCGCTGGTTGGCGAAGGTGATCGTCGCATCGGTGGGATGAAGGACGAGCACGTTGACGGGAAGCGCGTTCAGCACCGCCGCGAAGTCGACGGACAGTCGCCCCGGCTTCGCCGAACCTTGCTGCACCGGGCCCGCGGCAGAGAAGAACTTTCGTTGGAGGATCATGCAAAAGCCCTCGCGCGTCATAGGGCTTGTGAAGGCCCTTTCGATCGCGATAGGGTTATCATATGTTTGTTTATGATTGGTAAACGATCACGCATAAGCAACTATATCCAAATATTATCGTCGAGGTTGCGGAGGGCCGCGCACCCCGGACACTGAATTTCCGTCGTTTCGGAAATTCCCGTCTGTCACCCGGGCCTTCGCTCGGCCCGTTGACAGAGGAAAGCGCAAGCCCGGCCGTAACGGTTTCTTAACCCTGACGCGGCCTTAGACTCGGGCGCGTGACGACGTGCGCTGCGCCCCGGGACGGGTGGAGCCGGAGCCGGTCCCGACCCTTACTTTCGACAGATTCCCGAGTGATCTCAATCCACATCGCTCAAAGGATCAGTCGGCAGTCCGGTGCGCTCCAGCGCGGCCCTGACGACGCGAGGATCGTTCGATGACCCCAGCCGATGCCATGCAGGCCGCGCCCGTCGCAGACATGAGCCTGTTCGGCCTGTTCTGGCAGGCCCACTTCGTCGTGAAGCTCGTGATGGTCGGCCTGCTCGGCGCCTCGATCTGGTGCTGGTCGATCATCGTCGACAAGACGCTGCTGTTCCGCCGCACGGAAGCCGAGATGGATGCCTTCGAGGAGGCGTTCTGGTCCGGCCGCTCGCTGGAGGAACTCTACCGCTCTTTCAACGACCGCCAGCCGACCGGTCTCGGCGCCCTGTTCGTCGCCGCCATGCGGGAATGGAAGCGCTCCTTCGAGGGCTCGGGCCGGCAGATCCACTCGCTCTCGCAGCGCATCGACAAGGTGCTCGACGTGACGATCCAGCGCGAGGTCGAGCGGCTCGATTCGCGCCTCCTCTTCCTCGCTTCGATCGGCTCGGCCGGTCCCTATATCGGCCTGTTCGGCACGGTCTGGGGCATCATGACCGCCTTCACCTCGATCGCGGCCTCCAAGAACACCTCGCTCGCGGTCGTGGCGCCGGGCATCGCCGAGGCGCTGTTCGCCACCGCCATCGGCCTGTTCGCGGCCATTCCCGCGGTGCTCGCCTACAACAAGCTTCAGGCCTCGGTCGCCAAGTCGCAGTCGCGGCTGGAGGGCTTTGCCGACGAGTTCTCGGCGATCCTCTCCCGCCAGATCGACGAGCGCCTCTCAGTCGCCGCCTGATCGGCCGTTCGCACAAGCGGGAGCCAGACATATGGGCATGACGCACGGCGCGGCGCAGGGCGGCGGCAAGCGCCGCCGCCGCGGACGGCGCGGGCACGGCGCCATCAACGAGATCAACATGACGCCGTTCATCGACGTCGTGCTGGTGCTGCTGATCGTCTTCATGGTCGCCGCACCGATGATGACGGTGGGCGTGCCCCTCGACCTGCCCCAGTCGAAGGCGAGCCCGCTCAACTCCGACGTGAAGCCGATCACGCTCTCGATCCGCCGCACCGGCGAGGTCTATCTCGGCGAGGTCGAGCTGAAGGACGACGACATCGTGCCCCAGCTCATGCAGACGGCCAAGACCGGCACCGAGGAGCGCGTGTTCGTGCGCGGCGACAAGCGCGTCGATTACGGGCGCGTGGCCCAGGTGATGGCGATCGTGACCGGCGGCGGCTTCAAGAAGGTCGCCCTCGTGACCGAGCCGGAATCGAACTAGCGGGGCGAGGCATCGTGGCGCTGCGCTGGCCCAACGCTCTCACAGAGCCTTTCAAGAACCGCGAACCGGGCGTCTGGATCTCCGCCGGGGCGCATGCCGCCGTGCTGGGTCTCGCCCTGTTTGCCGTCGCCGCGCCGGCCCTGCCGGACGCGCAGGAGGGCGTGCCGGTCGAGGTGCTGACCGAGCAGCAATTCTCGGAACTGACCCGCGGCGAACGCAACGCGGAGCGGCCGGAGAAGACGCCCAACCGCGCCGACCGCGTGGCGGAGAAGCAGGAGCAGCGCGAGCCCGAGAACGCCAAGACCGACGCGCCGGCCGCCCCCACCCGCACCGCCGACACCAAGATCGCCGCCGTCGACGCCATGCCCCTGCGCGCGAACGAGGCCGACCCCGTGAAGGAGGAGGCGGAAGCCGCTGCCGCCAAGGCGGAGGCTGCGAAGGCCGAAGCGGCCAAGGCGGAAGCGGCCAAGGCTGCCGAAGCGAAGGCCAAAGCCGAATCCAAGGCGAAGGCGGACGCCGCCGCCAAGGCCGAAGCTGCGAAGGCCGAGGCCGCCAAAGCCGCGGAGGCGAAGGCGGCCGCGCAGAAGGCAGAGGCCGAGAAGCGCGAGGAATTGCAGAAACTGATCGAGCGCGAGCAGGCGGAGGCCGACGCCAAGGCGAAGGCGGACGCCGCGGCCAAGGCGCGCGCCGATGCCAAGGCCAAGGCCGACGCCAAGGCGAAAGCCGAGGCCGAAGCCCACGCTAAGGCGGAAGCCGCCAAGGCTGCGGAGGCGAAGGCCGAGGCGGAAGCCAAGGCCAAGGCGGAGGCCGAGCACCGCAAGCAGGTCGCCGAAGCCAAGGCGAAGGCGGAAGCCGATGCGCGGGCCAAAGCCGAGGCCGCCGCGAAAGCCAAGGCGAAGGCGATGGCCGACGCCCGGGCGAAGGCGGATGCCGAGGCCAAGGCGCGCCAGCAGGCGGAGCTCGCCAACAAGTTCAGCCCCGGCGACATCCGCGAGACCCTGGCCCGCTCGCCGTCGCAATCGACCGGCGCCACCGGCCGCGAGGTGCAGCGCACGGCCTCGCTCGGGACGGCGACGGGCAATGCCCAGCGCCTCTCGCCCTCCCTGCGGGATGCGCTCGTCGGCATGCTCCAGCAGCAGATCGAGCGCTGCTACTCGGCTCCGCCCGGAGCGACGCAGGGCGTGGTGCTGCCGATGCTCGACATCCGCCTGAACGCGGACGGCTCCCTCACCAGCGAGCCGCGGGTGATGCGGTCGGGCTCCAACGCGGTCGACCAATCGATCGCCCAGGCCGCGCTGCGGGCGGTGCGGCGCTGCGCGCCCTACAAGATCCCGGCCCAGTACGCGCCCTATTACAACGACTGGAAGGCCATCAACGCCGAGTTCGAGTTCTCGCCCGTGTGAGCCTCGACCGGCCCCGCCGACCGCCTCGCGCGCTCGGCTCCTCCCAGCATCCCTTCCCGACGATCCCGGACTTCTCCATGCCTGGAACAGCCATCACCCGGCGCAAGCTCCTGCCGGCGCTCTCGGTCGCTCTCGGCGTCCTCGCCCTGGCGCTCCCCGCCGCCACCCCGGCGCAGGCGCAACTCCAGCTGCGCATCGGCAGCGGCGCCTTCCAGCCCATGCCGATCGCGATCGCGGATTTCGCGGGCGACGCGAGCCTCGGCTCACTCGTCTCCAGCGTGATCACGAACAACCTGCGCCGCTCCGGCTACTTCACGCCGCTGGACAAGGGGCGCTTCCCCGAGAACCCGAGCTTCGACGCCGCGCCGAACTTCGAGGCCTGGAAGGGCGCGGGCGTCCAGGCCCTGGTCACCGGCCGGGTCGGGCGCGACGCCTCGGGCCGGCTCACCGTCGCCTTCCGCCTCTGGGACGTGGCCTCGGGCCAGCAGATCACCGGCCAGCAATACGGCACCGATGTCGCCAATGCGCGCCGGACCGGACACCTCGTCTCGGACGCGGTCTACACCAAGATCACCGGCCTCGGCCCCTGGTTCGACAGCCGCGTGGCCTATGTCGACGAGTCGGGCCCGAAGGAGAACCGCCGCAAGCGCCTGATGGTGATGGATCAGGACGGCGCCAACGTGCGCGCGCTGACCGGCGGCGCCGACGTGTCGGTGGTGGCGCCGCGCTACTCGGCGGCGGGCCAGGAGATCGCCTTCATGACCCAGGCGACCGGCCAGCAGCCGAAGGTGCAGATGATCGACCTCGAGACCGGCAAGCGCCAGACGGTCGGCAACTTCGCCTCCATGAGCGCGAGCCCGCGCTTCTCGCCGGACGGGCGCCGCCTCGTGATGAGCGTGCAGCAGGGGGGCAACGCCGACATCGTGACGGTCGATCTCGCCTCCAAGGCGCAGACGCCGATCACGCAGGGGCTCGCCATCGACACCTCGCCCTCCTACGCGCCGGACGGCAGCCAGATCGTGTTCGAATCCGACCGCGGCGGCTCGCAGCAGATCTACGTGATGGGTGCCGACGGCTCGAATCCCCGCCGCATCTCCTTCGGCGAGGGTGCGGCCTCGCAGCCCGCATGGTCGCCGCGCGGCGACCTGATCGCCTTCACCCGCCAGCGCAAGGGAGGCTTTGCCATCTGCGTGATGAAGCCCGACGGCTCGGGCGAGCGGGTGCTCACGGAGGGCTTCCACAACGAGAGCCCGACCTTCTCCCCCAACGGCCAATACGTGATGTTCTTCCGCGATCCAGGCGGGCAGGGGGGCGGCAAGCTCTACATGGTCGACATCACCGGCAAGGTCGAGCAGCCGGTGCCGACGCCCTCCTTCGCCTCTGACCCGACGTGGTCGCCGCTTCTGGCGGGGCGCTGAGCACGCAACGCCAACGGCCATCCGGCCATGCAAAAGACCGCGCGAGCCGGGTCCGGCTTGCACGGCGAGACGGTCTTCGAGGAGAAAGGAACGACGGCGGAAGCGGTCGGCAGGTGGGGCTGATGCGTGTTCGAAGTCGCGCCGTGTCGGCCGCTTCTGCGCCCCTAGGGATCCGCTTCCGCCGGGTGTTCGTGGCGGGCCGCTAAGTCCGAGACCGAACGGGTTCTCAGCCTATCGTTGCGGCTTCGCGCTGCGGTGGAGTCATTCCTGTCTCCTCCAGCTTTCGCCAACAAACCGCGCGAAAACAACGCCGCTTCCTGGCAGATGTGCTTGCGATCGCGAAGCACCCGGGTAGACTGCGACTGTGTTCGCGGCCCGTCAAGCGGGAAAATGCCGCCAAGCCTACTGATTTTGTCCTCAGCGAATTCTTGCGCGACAAAACCGTTCGCCTGCAAGGCGTTACGCAAGAGCGGGGAAGAATGTTCTACGGCCGATGCGGGCGGGCCGCGCCGTCAGCGCCCTTCCAGGAGCCGGTTCTTGACGAGGTAGCGGATGCCGCGGTCGAAGGTCTCGTCCGTGTTGCCGCGCAGATCGACGCTGTAGGCCTGCTCGGGTGCGTCGGCTCTGAGCGGCTTCACGTAGACGTTGATGTTGAGGATGAGGTTCGAGACCTTCTGCACCTCTCCGGTGACGGCAGCCTGTGCGCCGAGGCGCCGGGCGAAATCCTCGGCGCAGCCGTTGCAGGCCCGCAGATCCGAGCCTTTGGCCACCTCGTCCCGCAGGGAATCGGTGGGCACCACCGTATAGCGTCCGCTCTCGGCCAGCAGCGCGCGGAACGTGTCGCTGGTGCGCCGCAGCCGCTCGTGCTCTGCCCGGCCGGGTTCGGTCGGCGCGCCCCGGGCGAACTGGAAATCGAAGACTGCGACCCTCTCGGGCTCCGCCCGCGCGGCGAGAGGCATGAGCCCGCCCGCGAACGCGAGAAGGGCGAAGGCATGTCGCGTGGGCCGGCGCATCGTCTGTCTCCTGCCGGCCGCCGGTGAGCGGCCGCTCCTGGACAACGTCAGACGGACAGGTTTGTCTCAAGGCGCGGGGGGGGCATCGCCCGGACTCGACGCGAACGGGGCCGGACACAAAGCAGCATCAATCGTCGGTGAAACTGGCGCCCGTCCTCGCCTCGATCCCCCCAGCGGCAGGGCAGGCGGCGGATCGGCGCGACGCCCCGAGGCGGATGCGCCGGTCCGCCGCTCAGATCGCGCCGAGCCCGCGCTGCACCGCCGGCCGCGCCAGGAGGGTATCGAGCCAGCGGCGGACGTGGGGCCGGTCGGCGAGCGCGATGCCCTGCTTCTCGTGGAACTTGGCCCAGGTCAGCGTGGCGATGTCGGCGATGGAATAGTCGTCGGCGAGATATTCGTGATCGGCCAGCCGCCGGTCGAGCACGCCGTAGAGGCGCTTGGCCTCCTCCGTGAAGCGCTCGATGGCGTAGGGGATCTTCTCCTGCGCGTAGATCCGGAAATGGTGGGCTTGGCCCAGCATCGGCCCGAGGCCGCCGACCTGCCAGAACAGCCACTGATCGACCGCGGTGCGCGCCCGCTCGTCGGCCGGGTAGAGGCAGCCTGTCTTGCGGCCGAGATATTGCAGGATCGCGCCCGACTCGAACACCGAGATCGGCGCGCCGCCCGGTCCCTGCGGATCGACGATGGCCGGAATCTTGTTGTTGGGCGAGAGGGCGAGGAAGTCGGGCGCCATCTGCTCGCCCTTGCCGATATTCACCGGCACCACGCGGTAGGGCAGCCCGCATTCCTCGAGCATGATCGGGATCTTCCACCCGTTCGGTGTGCTCCAGGTGTAGAGGTCGATCGGCTGCGCCGTCGTGGTCGCCATGCTGGCATCCCGGAAAAAGCGGGCCCGCGCCCATCCTCACCGAGGACGTAGCGCGGATCGCCCCGGGGGCTCAAGCGCGGGGTCAGGCGCGACGACGATCGTGCGCAAGTTGTGCCGGACGCTTGCTCTTTGAGCGCCGATGCGGCTGTGTTGCCGCGTGGACGGCCGGTGCGCCGAATCCATCCAGCGGAGTTGCCCGATGTTCGCTCGTCTCCTCGCCGCGGCCATGCTGGCCGCGCCGCTCCTTCTCGCGCAGGCCGCCACGGCCAGGGAGGCCGGAGCGGCCGCCAAGGAGACGGCGAAGGAGCCGAGCGTGGCCCAGTCGGCCGCCCGGGAACGGCAGAAGAAGTGCGGCTCGGAATGGCGTGCGCTCTCGGCGACCGAGAAGTCCGCGCAGGGGCCCAAATGGCCGCAATATTACAGCAAGTGCGTCAAGCGCCTGAAGGAGCAGAAGGCCTGACGCGCTCACGGCCCGACCCCTGCGCCGGCGCATGGCCCGACCCGCGTGAACCGATCGGCCGCCGCGGTGTTGCCCGGCGGACCTGTCCGTGCCCGGAGCCCGATCCCGATGGAGCGTGAACGCCGCTTCCTGCAGCGCGCGGTGGCGCTCGCCGCCGTCATCCCCGTGCTGGCGGGCCTCTACGGCGTTCTGTTCGGCATCGACGGGATCGGCGGCGGCACGCCGCCGAACGTCTCGGCCGACAGCCATTTCCGCTACCTCTCGGGCCTGCTCACCGGCATCGGCATCCTGTTCTTCACCTGCGTGCCGGGGATCGAGGGCAAGACCACCCTGTTCCGGTTCCTCACCCTCGTGGTGGTGCTCGGCGGCCTCGCCCGGTTGCTCGGCCTCTACCTCACCGGCGTGCCCTCGGTGACGATGCTGGCCGCGCTGGCGGTGGAGCTCGGCCTCGCGCCGCTGCTCTGCCTCTGGCAAACGCGGGTCGCGGGCCTCGCGCGCGACGCGGCGCTCGATGCGGTCCGCACGGCGGGAACCGCGCGGTGAGCCGGGCGGCGGGGGGCACCGTCTCCCTCGGCGACCGCCTGCTCGACGCGATCGACCGCCGGGTTCCCGAGCCCTCCGCCTGGGCCTTCGCCCTGCGGATCTGGCTCGCCATGATGCTGGCGCTCTACGCCGCCTTCTGGCTCCAGCTCGACAGCGCCTCCTCGGCGGCGGTCTGCGTCGCCATCCTGGCGCAGCCCAAACGCGGGCAGGCCCTCTCGAAGGCCGGATACCGCTTCCTCGGCACCGTGGTCGGCGGTGTCGTCGCCATCGCCTTGATCGCCCTGTTCGGGCAGGATCGAGTGCTGCTGCTCGTCGCTTTCGCGGTCTGGCTGGGGCTCTGCGTCTTCGTCGCGCAATTCCTGCAGGACACCCGCACCTACGGGGCGATGCTCGCCGGCTACACCGTCGCGATCATCGCGGTGGCCCATATCGACGCGCCGCAGACCGCCTTCGACGCCGCCATCGGCCGCATCGCCGCGATCACCGTGGGCATCGTCGCGATCACCTTCATCAACGACGCGCTCGCCTCGCCGAGCACCTGGCGGACCCTGCTTCCGCGCCTCGCCGAGGCGCATGACGCGACCCGGGCCTTCGCCCGCCAGAGCCTGACGCAGGGCGATCCCGGTCCCGAGCGCGCGGCGGACCTGATCCGGCGCATCGCCCCGATGCGCGCGGATGCCGGCGCCATCGCCGCCGAACTCGACGACGGCCGGCACCGGGCGGCGGGGGCCCGCAGCGCCATCGCCGCGCTCTACGTGCTGGCGGCGGCAAGCCGCGCCCTGGCCGCCGCCATGGACCGCCTCCCCGAACCCGGCCCACTCGTGCGGGAGGCGCAGGCCCTGGCATTGCGATCGGTCTCGGACGGGCAGGACGCGCGGCCCGACGCGCTCGCCCGCCTCGGCGACCGGCTCCGAAACATCGTGGACGAGGGCATGCGGGGGCCCGGCCGCTCGCTGGACGAGATCGTGGCGCTCCAGCGCGCCCTGGATCTCGCCGAGGCCGCGGCCTTCGCCGAGGACGGTCTGCGCGCTCTGGCCGACGGCCACCGGCCGCTGCGCGACGTCGCGCTCCCGACCCACCGCGATTTCCAGGTCGCCCTGCGCGCGGCCTTGCGCGTCGTGATCGCCTTCGGCGTGACCGCCGGCTTTCTCGTGCTGGCCGGGCTGCCGCAATCCTCCTTCGCCCTGGTGCAGGTCGCGGCGACCTGCTCGCTCTCCTCGGTCACCCCCGATCCGCGCAAGTTCGCGCAAGGGGTGCTGATCGGGATGCCGTTCGCCGCACTCTGCGCCGGACTCACGCTGTTCGTGATGCTCGACGGCACCCAGGGCTTTCCCCTGCTCGCCATCGCGATGGCGCCGGTCGTGATCGTCGGCTGCCTCGTGTCGCTGAACCCGCCGACCTTCACCATCGGCTTCATCACCATCGTGTTCTATCCCGTGCTGATGGCGCCGGAGAATCCGCAAACCTACGATCCGCAGACCTTCCTCCTGAACGCGCTGCTCGTGGTGGTCGCGGCGGTGATCCTGTTCCTGACCGTTCGGCTCGTCCTGCCCATCTCCGCCTCGCAGCACCGCGCCTTCGCGCTGGAGGAGGCGCGCCGCGATCTGGCCGAGGCCCTGGCCGGGGAGGGGGGCGATGCGGCCACGCGCACCAGCCTGAACGCCGACCGCCTCTTCCAGTTCTCCGCCTGGAACTCGGGCAGCGGCGCCGTGCGCCGGGCGAGCCTGCACCACGCCTTCGCCGTGGCGCGGCTGGAAGCCGCCGCCGCCCGGGCGCACGCGCAGTTGCGGCACTTGCAGGGGCGGGACGCGCTCGTCCCGCTGCTCGCCCGCGGGCGCGCGGCGCTGGCCGCCGCCCGCCCGCGCGACCTCGACCGGGCGGCGCAGGATCTCGTGGCCGCGGCCGCCACGCAGGACCGCGACGGCCGCCTGAGGCTGGCGCGGGCGGTGAGCGACCTCGCGACGGCCTCGCGCGTTATCACGCGACACGGGCGCCTCTTCCGGCGCCTGTCCCTCCTCGATGCCTGACGCACGGATGCACCACGACCTCACCATCGGCGGGATACTGGTCTCGCCCTTCATCGCCCAGGCGCTGGTCGCCTTCGCGCTGCTCGTGGCCCTGCGGGTCGTGTTCCGCCGGATCCGCTTCGGACGCTTCGTGGCCAACCCGCCGCTGGCGGAGGCCGGGATCTACGTCTGCCTGCTCGCGCTCGTCGTGGTGATGCTGTGAGGCGCGACGACGACGCGCCGGCCCACGCCGAGTCTCCGGGCCGCGCCCCGGAGCGGAATGCGGGCGAGGCGGCCTCCGCGAACGAGGCGCGCCGCCAGCAGGCCGCCTCGGCCGCGGAACCCACAGCGGTGCGGCGCGGGCGCCGAGGCCGCGTGCTGCGGCTCACGGCGACGGCCGTCATTCTCACCTGCGCCGCCGGAGCGGCCTTCATCGTCTGGCAGTTCTACGTCACCGCGCCCTGGACCCGGGACGGGCGCGTGCGCGTGCAGGTCGCCAACATCGCTCCGCAGGTCTCCGGCACCATCGTCGCGCTGCGGGTCACCGACAACCAGGAGGTGAAGAAGGGCGACATCCTCTACGTGATCGATCCCTTCGACTTTCAGGAGGCGGTGGTGTCGGCGGAGGCCGAGATCGCGAACCGCGAGGCGGATCTCTCGGTCAAGCAATCCCAGTCGGCCCGGCGCGCGGCGCTCTCCACGGTCTCGACCTCGGTCGAGGAGAAGCAGCAATTTGCCGGCACCGCCAAGATCGCCGAGGCCGCCCTCAAGACGGCCACGTCGCAGCTCGCCCAGGCCAGGAAGAACCTGGAGCGCACCGAGGTCCGCTCCACCGTCAACGGCCGCGTGACCAACCTGCTGCTGCGAGTCGGCGACTACGCCACGACCGGCACCGCCAACCTCCAGGTGATCGACACGGATTCCTTCTGGATCGACGGCTATTTCGAGGAAACGAAGATGCCGCATATCCGGGCCGGGGCGCCCGCCGAGGTGGCTCTCATGGGCTACGACGCGCCCCTGCGCGGAACGGTGGAGAGCGTGACGCTCGGCATCTCCACCGCCAACGCCGCGCCGAGCACGCAGGGGCTGCCGAACGTCGATCCGGTCTATACCTGGGTGCGGCTCGCCCAGCGGGTGCCCGTGCGCATCCGCATCGACCGCGTTCCCGAGGGCGTGACGCTGGTGGCGGGCATGACCGCGACCGTGGTCGTCGGCGACGGAAAAGGCCGGCGCGCGGACTGGGTGACGGCCCTGCGCAGCGGCCTGTTCGGTGCGGCGGACACGGCGGCCCCGGCCGTGAAGAACGCCCCCTGACGCGACCCGCCGGCACCGTAGGCGGTGCGGCGGCTCGAAAAATTGGGTAGAGCGGCGGCATGTCCACCGCTCCTCTCGTGCGCTTCGCGCCCTCGCCGACCGGCTTCCTGCACATCGGCAACGCCCGGCCGGCGCTCCTGAACGCTCTTTTCGCGCACCGCCAGGGGGGCCGCTTCCTGCTGCGCCTCGACGACACCGACCGCGAGCGCTCGACGGAGGAATTCGCCAGTGCCGTGTCGGAGGATCTCGGCTGGCTCGGCATCGAGCCCGACCTGTTCTTCCGCCAGAGCGATCGCAGCGCGCTCTACGACGCGGCCGCCGAGCGGCTGAAGGACCAGGGCCGGCTCTACCCCTGCTACGAGACGCAGGAGGAGTTGGAGCGCCGCCGCAAGCGCCAGCTCGGCCGCGGCCTGCCGCCGATTTACGACCGGGCGGCGCTCGCCCTGAGCGAGGCCGAGCGCGCCGCGCTGGAGGCCGAGGGCCGGCGCCCCCACTGGCGCTTCAGGCTCGATCACCGGATCGTGGCCTGGAACGATCTCGTGCGCGGCGAGAGCCACGTCGATAGCGCCTCGCTCTCCGACCCCGTGCTGGTGCGCGCCGACGGCAGCTACCTCTACACGCTCCCCTCCGTGGTGGACGACGCGGAAGTGGGCGTCAGCCACGTGATCCGCGGCGAGGATCACGTGACGAACACGGGCGTGCAGGTGCAGCTGTTCGAGGCGTTGGGCGCTTCGATCCCCGCCTTCGGCCACCACAACCTGCTCACCACGGCGGACGGGGAGGGGCTCTCCAAGCGCCTCGGCCACCTCTCCCTGCGCTCCTTGCGCGAGGCGGGCTACGAGCCGGCGGCCGTGCGCTCGCTCGCGGTGCTGACGGGCTCGGCCGAGGCCGTGCGCCCGATCGCCTCCCTCGACGAGTTGGCGGGCCTCGTCGATCTCGCCCATCTCTCGCGGGCGCCGGCCCGGTTCGACCCGGCCGAACTCGACGGCATGAACGCCCGCCTCGTCCACGAGATGCCGTTCTCCGATGTCCGCGACCGTCTCGCCGCCCTCGGCATCCCGGCCGGCGACGCGGAGGCGTTCTGGCTCGCGGTGCGGGCCAATCTCGGCCGCGTCTCGGAGGCCACCGAGTGGTGGCGCGTGGTCGCCGGCCCGGTGACGCCGGTCATCGCCGAGCCGGATTTCATCGCCACCGCGGCGAGTCTGCTCCCCGAGGCGCCCTTCGGCCCCGGCACCTGGAAGGCCTGGACCGACGCGGTGAAGGCGCGCACCGGCGCCAAGGGCCGGGCTCTGTTCATGCCCCTGCGCCTCGCGCTGACCGGGCTCGACCACGGCCCGGATCTCTCCGCGCTGCTGCCGCTGATCGGGCGGGAGCGGGCGGCGCAGCGTCTTGCCGGGGAAGTGGCCTAGAGCCCGTCCGGCTCCGCCTCGATCAGCATCACGTCGAGGGTGAAGCTGCCGTCGTCCTCGATCGCGAAATGCGCGCGCACCGGCTCCGGCGCGCCGCGTTGCAGGCCGCGGATCGCCGCCGCGCTCGCCTCCGGCGTGCCCATCCGGGCGATCCAGGCGGAAAAATCCATGCGCACGCGCCAGCCCTGGGCGGCGCCGGGCACGAAGCCGGCCTCTGCCAGCATCGCGCGCCATTCCGCCTCGCCGTAGTCGCGCACGTGCGAGGGATCGCGCAGAAGCTCCCAGGCCTGGAGATGCGTGTCGAGGAGCGGCGGGCCGGGATGCACGACGTCCACCAGCCCGAGGCGTCCCTCGGGCGCGAGAACCCGGCGCGCCTCGCGAAGCGCGGCCGGCACGTCGCCCCAGTGGTGGGCGCTGTAGCGCGAGAGCACCCGCCCGAAGCGCCCGTCGGGGAAGGGCAGGGCCTCGACGCTGGCCTGCCGCGTGGCGATGTTCGTCAGCCCCCGCCGCTGCGCCTCGGCAGCGACCGCGTCGAGCATCGCCTGCGACAGGTCGAGGGCGGCGACCGAGGCGACGTGGGGCGCCACCGCGTAGGTGACGTGGCCGCCGCCGCAGCCCAGATCGAGCACCGCGGCGCCGGGCAGGGCGCCGAAGCGGGCGAGCGCCGCGAGATCCTCGCCCCCGGCATGGACGGCGCTGGCGACGTAGTCGGCGGCGCGTCCGCCGAACTGCGCCGAGATCTGCGCGTCGTGGCTGATCGGATCGGTCATGGGGCCGGCCCTCCCGGCGGCAGCGGCGCGAGGCGCGCGAGCCTCACGGCGACGAGGAGCGCCGCAGCGTAGAGCGCTCCGAAGAAGGCCGCCACCCCGGTCCAGCCGTAATGCAGGAAGAACCACCCGCCCGCCGTGCCGAGCAGCGACGAGCCGAGATAGTACATCGACAGGTAGATCGCCGAGGCCTGGGCCCGGTCGCTCGAAGTGCGCCGCCCGACCCAGCTCGACGCGACCGAGTGGGCGCCGAAGAAGCTCACCGTGACGACGACGATGCCGAGGATGATGAGGATCAGGCTCTGCGCCATCGTCAGCGCGATGCCGATCATGCCGAGCAGGATCGCGAGCCACAGAACCTTGCGCCGCCCGAGCACCCCGGCGACGTGGCCGGTGATGGCGGAACTCGCCGTGCCGGCGAGGTAGACGATGAAGATGAGGCCGATCGCCGTCTGGCTGAGCGAATAGGGCGGATCGAGCAGGCGGAAGCCGATATAGTTGTAGACGCAGACGAAGCCGCCCATCAGCAGGAACGGTTCGAGGAAGAGCCAGGGCAGGCCCGCATCGCGGAAGTGGTGGGTGAAGGTGCCCGGCACCTCCCGCCAGCGCATGCGGTGGGCGACGAAGCGGCGCGAGGCCGGCAGGGCGAACTGGAAGGCGAGCGCCGCGAACAGGGCCAGCACGCCGATGGTGCCCAGGCCCCAGCGCCAGGAGGCGTGATCGGCGATGATGCCCGCGAGCAGCCGCCCGACCATGCCGCCGAGCGCGTTGCCGCCGATGAGCAGCCCCATCGAAAGGCCGATGGCCCGCCCGTGCATCTCCTCGCTCAGATAAGCCATCGCCACCGCGGGCAGACCGCTCGCGGCGATGCCGGTCAGCGCCCGCAGGGCCAGGAAGCCGTGCCAGCTCGGCATCAGCACGGCGCCGATGGTGAGGAGAGCGGAGGCGAAGAGCGAGGCCGCCATCACCGGCTTGCGACCCCAGACCTCCGAGAGCGGGCTGACGAAGAGGAGCGAGATCGCCAGCGTTGCGCAGGGCAGCGACAGGGCGAGGCTGCTCTCGGCGGGCGAGACCGCGAAGGTGTCGGCGAAGATCGGCAGCAGCGGCTGGACGCCGTAGAGCACCGCGAAGGTGGAGAATCCGGCCGCGAACAGCGCCAGCGTGGAGCGGCGGAAGGTCGGCGTCCCGGCCTCGATCAACCGGTCGCTATCGTCCGTCATGCCGCGACGTGTCCTTGCCAACGAAAAACCCTCCCGCCTGTGCGGGGGAGGGTTGGTCCTGCCTCGGCAGGAAGCGGCGGGCGAGAAATGACGGTTCCGAACCTTTGTTCGGGCCGCCCACGCGTCCGCGCCGCGAGATACCCTCTCCCGCGATCGGGAGAGGGGTCAAGCGTTTCGGCTAACGGGGTGCGGGCGGCTGTTGCCCCTCGGCCTGCTGCTGGAGCAGCGGGGTGATCCGGCGCACCGTGACGCGACGGTTCTCGCGGTTGGCCTCCTGCGTGTTCACCTTCAGGTTCTGCTCGCCGTAGCCCTGGGTCGTCAGGTTCTCCGGCGGCACCTGGAAGTCCTGCGTCAGCACCGCGGCCACCGACTGCGCCCGTCGATCGGACAGCGACAGGTTGTCGATGTCGGCGCCGACCGCATCGGTGTAGCCCTCGATCAGGAACACCTCCTGCGGATTGTCCTTGATCGTCCGGTTGATCGCCTCCGCGATGGTCGAGAGGCGCTTGGCCTGATCGGGGGTGACGGTGAAGGAGCCGGTGTCGAAGGTGATCGTGTTGATGTCCACCGACGGCATCCGCGCCCGCAGCTGCGGGCTGTAGCGCACCTGATCGAGGGTGTAGCGCCGGTCGAGCTTCTGCACCGGCGGCGCGGAGAGGGCCTCGTAGACCGCGCGTCCGTCCGCCCGCTCGTAATCCACGACGTAGCGCTCGCGCGGGATGCGGATGTCCGGCGGCGGCAGTTCCACCACGTCCTCGTAGATCGGCCGGGGCGCGCCGCCATAGGCGTTGTTGATCAGCACGACCTCGCGGCCGTCGCGGGTGCGGCGCGAGCGGCGCAGGAGCCGGCCGTCATCGTCCACGACGGTGATGATCTGTCCGCCCGCCGGGCTGTCGACGTAGCTGTAGACCTCGCCACCGCGGCGCTCGCTGCGGTAGCCGCGATCGCCGTAGATCGTGCGGAAGCGCTCGTTCTCGTCGTGGCGGATGAAGTAGCCGTCCCGGTCGCGCACGATGATGCGGCCCGGCTCGCGGTAATAGGTGCGTCCGCCGACCTCGTACTCGCGACGGTCCCGGCGCACGGTCTCGTAGTCGCGCCCGCGGTAATCGTCGTCGCGGAAGCCGCCGGGCACGTAGGCGGGCGTGCCGGGGACGTTGAAACGCTCGCGACGGTCCGAACGGTCGCCGCGCCGGTCGTCGTCCCCGCGCCGACGGTCGAAGTCGCGGCGGTCGTCGTCGCGACGGCGATCGGAGTCACGGCGATCGTCCTCACCGCGGCGGCGATCCGGATCACGGCGATCGTCGTCGCCGCGCCGGTCGTCGAGCCCGCGCGGGTCGGACCGGCCGTCCGGCGGCGTGCCGGGCTGGTCGGCGCCGGGCGGCTGAACCGGACGGCCGGGAACGCCCGGCTGCTGGTTCGGCGCGACGGGCCGTCCCGGAACGCCGGGCTGCTGGTTGGGGGCCGTGCGGCTGCCGGGCGCCTCGCGGGTGCCGTCGGGATCGGTCGCGGACGGATTCGTCGGTTGAGCGGGGCGGCCGGGCTGCTCCGCACCGGGCGCGACCGGGCGGCCGGGAACGCCGGGCCGCTGGTTCGGCGGCGTGGCGGGCGCGGTCGGCTGCGCCGGGTTCTGGGTGGCCGGCGGGGTCGGACGGTCGGGGCGGTCGGGGCGGTCGGCCGAGGGCGGCGTCGGCGCATCCGGGGTCCGGCGCTGGTTCGGCGCCGCATCGGGCCGATCCGCCTCGCGTCCGGCCGGACGATCGGGACGGTTCGGGGCGTCCCGGCCGGAGCGATCCGGGGTCTGGCGATCCTGCTGGCGGTCGGGCTGACGCTCCGGCGCATCACGACGAGAGGGCGTCTCGCGCTCGGGCGCCTCGCGGCGTGATGGCGCCTCGCGCTCCGGGGCTTCGCGCCGGGCCGGTGCCTCGCGCTCGGGCGAGCGCTCCCGGGCGGCGGGCGGCGCGGCGCGCTCCTCGGAGCGGTCCGGGCGCGGCGCGGGGGAGGGCGCCCGCTCGGGACGCTCCTGCCGCTCCGGGCGCTCCTGCCGTTCGGGACGCTCCTGCCGTTCGGGACGGGCCGGGCGCTCGGCCGGCTCCGGCCGTTCGCGGGCCGTGGGCGCCTGTTCACGGGCCGCAGGCGCTTGTTCTCGGGCCGCGGGCGCTTGCCGGGGCTCGGGACGGGACGGGCGTTCGGCCGGCTCGGGCCGCTCGCGGGCCGGCGGCCCGCCGCGCTCCGCACCGCCGCGCTCGGCCGGACCGGCACCGCCCGGCCCACGCCCGCCGCCGCGCGGCCCCTCACCCGGCTCCTCCCGCTGCGCGAGTTCGATCCGCCCGTCCACGCCGTCGCCGAGTGAGCGGGCGACGGACAGATCCGACAGGACGAGCGCCGGCAACATCGTGCCGGCCAGGAGCAGGGAGCGGGTGATCCGCATGCAGTCAGCCTCGTAAAACGCGATCGGCGGTTCCGAACACGACGGGACTGATTTGGTTCCCTTTTCGAGGCTGCCTTCCGCTCCGGGGCGGGCATTCGGGCGCGGCCGCGAAGGGGTCGGCCTCAGGGCATCGGCGTCAGGGCGAGCGGCGCGACGATGCTGGGGGCGATGACGCGGACGGCGCTGCGGGTTTCTCCCGCCGATCCGGTCCGTTCGGCCGCGTCCGGCGCGAGCTCCGGCAGGGCCGGGACAGCGCCGTCGCGGCTCGCCGCGGCGGCAGCGAGCCCGGCTGCGGTCCGGTCGGCACGGCCGACCAGGGTCAGGCGCACCTTCGGCGCCCGGGACAGGGCCTCGGCCTGCATCGGCGTGACGAAGATGTCGCCCTTGTGCCGCACCAGCATGCTCTCGGCCTTGGCCAGCGACTGCGCCCAGCTCTGCCCCTCCTTCTTGCAGGAGCAGTTCGACGTGAAGCTCTTGCGGAACTTGAAGGCGGTCGGCAACGCGCTGTAGGCGCGGCTGCCCTTGATCGTGGCGGCATATTTCAGGGCGTCGTCGCCGTGAGGCATCGAGTAGGCCAGCGCCTCGGTGCCGGGGCAGAGGGCTTGGCACATCTCGTCGGCCCCGCCCCGCCCGTCGGGCAGGTTGGCCATCGGGAAATAGGAGCCGTCGCAGGTCTTCACGCAGATCACCTGCGGACCGCCGCGAGCGGTCTGTCCGCCGGAATGCCCCTCCTGGCCGCCCTCCGGCACCAGCCCGGTGCAGGCGCTCGACACGGCCGCGACGAGCTGACGGCGGCGGGTGGACACGACCTCCCCGTCACCGCCGCCGTAGGTGGCGTTGAGCGAACGGATCCGCGCCTCCACCGCCCCGCATTGCGGGGGCCGGGTGTCGAAGAATAGGAACTTGCCGCCCTCGCAATTGAGGCTGCGATAGTAGGTCTGCAGGCGCGCCACCTCGCTCTGGAGGGCGGCGGCGGTGGAAGCGCTGGCATTGAGGTTGGCCAGCTCGCTCTTGTAGCGCTGGCAGGCCCAGACATCCGGCGCGGCGGCGGCCGGAGACGCCCCGCCGAAGCCGAGGCTGACCGCGGCGAGGACGAGGGTGACGGCGCGGCGAAACTGCGTTCCGATCATCGGCATGGTGCGGATGCTGGGGATCTCAGGCAGGAGAGCGCGGGCGGGGAGGGCTTCGGCGAAGCGGAGCCGACGAGCAGCACCTGTGTTAAAGCCCCTCGACCCGCGGGGACAGAGACACCATGTCTCTCGCGCCAAGCTTTGCGGGGATTGCGTCGACGATGTGGCTCACGAGCACCAATGGACACACGGCCCGGTTGACGGCAGCCGGCCTCGCCACCGGATTGGCGTTGCTGGCGGGCGGAGCCGCCTGGGCGCAGGAACCCGACCGGATCTTCGACAAGTCGACGGTCTGGCGCCCGCTCACGCCCAACGACAAGCTCGTGGTCTACGGCATCGACGACCCGGCGGTGGCGGGCGTGGCCTGCTGGTACACCCAACCCGAGAAGGGCGGCATCAAGGGCACGCTCGGGCTCGCCGAAGACGTGTCCGACATCTCGCTGGCCTGCCGGCAGGTCGGCCCGGTCCAGTTCAAGGACAAGGTCAAGCAGGGCGAGGTCGTGTTCAGCGAGCGGCGCTCGCTGATCTTCAAGTCGATGCAGATCGTGCGCGGCTGCGATACCAAGCGCAACACGCTGATCTACATGGTCTATTCGGACAAGGTGGTGCAGGGCTCGCCCAAGAACTCGACCTCGAGCGTACCGCTGGCGCCCTGGGGAACCGAGCCGCCGCCGAAATGCGCGGACTTCCTGAAGTAGGCCCGGGAGTCGATCAATCCTGGCAGGTGATGCGCAGCGGGCGCGGTGCGCTCTTCACCGGGGCCGCCGGGGCGTCGATGGCGCCGGTATACTCGTCCTGGGCGGCCACGCCGTAGGTGCTGGCGCTGGCAAAGCCCTGCGCCTCGCACCAAGCGTTGGCGACGACCTGTCCGCACTCGCTCGGGCCGCCGCTCAGGCACTCGCCGACGCCGTAGCCCTCCTCGGCCGGGATCAGGAACGTCTTCTCGACGTGCTTGACCGGCGAGGCCTCGCTTCCGGCACGGGCCGGCAGGGTCGCGGTGGCGAGAACGAGGGCGAGGAGGGCGACGGACGCGCGGCGCATGGTGAAAACCTTGTGAACGGGTTCGTTCAGGAGCGGAGGTTCGGACGAGGCGGTAAACAAATCCTTGCCGAACCGATCACGGTCGTCGGAGCGGCGGCGCAGGCATCCGCCGTTCTCGAATTCATCACCGTTTTGAGGTAGCCCAGCCCGGGTGCGATGGCCGTCGCCGCAGCGCAACAGCAAGGGCCGGCGGCTTCGGCGGCAATGTGGCGAAGCCGCTTCGGTGCCGGGCGGCGGGCGGTGGAAGCCGCTGCGCCCCAACGACAAACGACGAGGGCGGGGCAGACCGCCAGGGAGGCCGGGCCCGCCCGGCAGGAACGCAGTCGATGACTCCGATGTTGCGGCTCTACAACACGCTGACCCGCGAGAAGGCGGCCTTCACGCCGATCGATCCGGCAAACGTGCGGATGTATGCCTGCGGGCCGACGGTCTACGACGCGGCCCATATCGGCAACGCGCGGCCCATCATCGTCTTCGACCTGCTGTTCCGGTTGCTGCGCCACCTCTACGGGGAGGCGCACGTCACCTACGCCCGCAACGTCACGGACGTGGACGACAAGATCAACGCCCGCGCGGCGGAGCGCGGCATCACCATCCGCGAACTCACCGACGGCACGCTGGCGCAGTTCCACGAGGACGTCCGCGACCTCGGCGTGCTGATGGCCGAGGACGTGAACCGGGCGGGCGCGCCGGCACGCTTCATCGAGCCGCGGGCCACCGACCACATCGCCGAGATGCACCGGCTGATCGAGGGGCTGGTCGCGGCCGGCCACGCCTACGTCGCGCAAGGGCACGTGCTGTTCGACGTGCCCTCGATGCCCGATTACGGCGCGCTCTCGAAGCGCCCCCTCGACGAGATGGAGGCCGGCGCCCGCGTCGAGGTGGCGCCCTACAAGCGCTCACCCCTCGACTTCGTGCTGTGGAAGCCCTCGAAGGCCGGCGAGCCCTCCTGGCCCTCGCCCTGCGGGATCGATTCGGCCGGTCGGCCCGGCTGGCATATCGAGTGCTCCGCCATGTCGTGGAAGCACCTGGGACAGACCTTCGACATCCATGCCGGCGGCATCGACCTGATCTTCCCCCACCACGAGAACGAGGTGGCCCAATCCCGCTGCTGCTTCGGCACCGACGTGATGGCCCATGTCTGGCTCCACAACGGCTTCCTGCAGGTCGAGGGGGAGAAGATGTCGAAGTCGCTCGGCAACTTCATCACCATCCGCCAGGTGCTGGACGACTGGCCCGGCGAGGTGGCGCGCCTCAACATGCTCAAATCGCACTACCGCCAACCGATCGACTGGACCCTGCGCGGCCTGGAGGAATCGAGCCGGATGCTCGACCGCTGGTACGAGGCGGCCGGCGAGGCGGCGCCCGATGCCGAGATGCCGGCCGGCGTGGTCGAGGCGCTCGCCGACGACCTGAACACGCCCGCCGCCATCGGCGAGCTGCACAGGCTCGCCGGCACGAGCCCCGCGGCCCTGAAGGCGGGCGCGGGGCTGATGGGCTTCCTGCCGCGCACGAAGGCGCAGCGCGAGGCGGAGCGGGTCAGCGCCACCGGCATCGACGTGGCGCGGGTCGAGGCGCTGCTGGCCGAGCGCAAGGCGGCGCGGGCCGCCAAGGACTGGGCCGCCTCCGACCGGGTGCGCGACGCGCTCACCGCGATGGGCGTGAGCGTGAAGGACAACAAGGACGGCAGCACCACCTGGACGGTGGCGGGCTGAGATGGTTTCCGCTTGATCCGAGCGGGAGCCGTATCGGCAAGCCCGCGCGGCGCCTGAGCGAAGCCCAAATCCGCCATCCCGAAGGGATCGACCGGATTTGGTATGATATCGTCTCCGTTTGATCGTCCCGCTCCGTCATCGCGAGGCGGAGCCGAAGCGACCCAGAGCGCGACCGATCCGGACAATGCGGAGCCCTGGATTGCTTTCGCTGAGCCTCGCAAGGACGGGGGAGGCGACCGAAGGGATCAACCGGATTTGATATGAGACCTCAGCCCGTCAGCCGCCGCAGCCAGCCCGGGCCGTTCGCGTAGGAGCGGCCGCCCAGTCGGCGCAGGGCCTCCTCCGTCGGCACGAGCGGGTGCTCGGCATAGACCTGCGCGATCTCGTCGGCCGTGTTGGGCAGCTGCGAGAACTCCTCGACGATCGCCTCGTAGTTCCGTCCGAGGGTGCGCGAGGCGGGATCGAGCCCGGTGACGATGACGAGGCCGGTGGGCGGGGCGTCCACCAGCATCACCTCGAGATCCGGGCGGAAGCGGGCGAGGATCGGCACCACCTTCCAGACATCGCCGGTCCACCAGTTCTCGAACGGCGTGCCGCGGCCGCGGATGCCGGCCTGCACCGGATCGCGGTCGGCCATCGGCTCGGCCACCGGCAGGCAGTCGTGCATCACGATGATCGAGTCGCGACGGCAGATCGCCTCCGTGTTGAGGAAGTCCCGCAGCAGGAACTCGAACAGGTGCATCCCGTCGAGGAAGGCGAGGTCGAGCCGTCCGCCGAGGTCGCGGCGCAGGTTCAGGTGCTCGAAGAACAGGTCGCTCATGACCTGGAACAGCGACACGCGGACCTTGTTGGCCGCGACGTTGGTCCTGAGCTGGAATTCGGGATCGACGGCGATGCCGTGGCGGCAGGCGATGCCCGCGAAGATGTCGCCGTGGGCCACGCCGATCTCGAGGTAGCGCTGGACGGCGGCGTTGCGGGAAAGGCGGGCCAGCACCTCCGAATAATGCTGGCCGGTATGCTCGCCCGCGATGGTCTGACCCGTCATGGCCCCGTCCTGCTCCGTGCGCAGCATGGCCGCCCTCAGAATCGCTTCTCGATCAGTGCGTCGGCATGCGGGGCCGGGCCGGCCTCCGCCAGGGCCGCCTCCAGCCGCTCCACCACGCGGTCGGGATCGTCGCCGATGAGGTAGCTCAGATCGAGCCCCTCGCGGATGAAGCCCTGGCTGCGCATGTGGTCGATCAGGGTGATCAGCGGGTCCCAGAAGCCGTTGACCGACAAGAGCAGGATCGGCTTGCGGTGCTGGCCGAGCTGCGCCCAGGTCAGCTGCTCGACCAGCTCCTCCAGGGTGCCGATGCCGCCCGGCATCGCCACGAAGGCGTCGGCGCGGTCGAACATCAGCTTCTTGCGGGTGTGCATGTCGGAGACGACGATCGTCTCCTGCACCGCGTCGAGCATGCGCTCGCGCGACTTCAGGAAGTCGGGGATGATGCCGGTGACGTGGCCGCCCGCGTCGAGCGTCGCGCCCGCCACCGTGCCCATCAGGCCGACATTGCCGCCGCCATAGACCAGCTTGACCCCGGCCCGGGCGAGCGAGGTGCCGAGGCGCCGGGCGGCGTCGGCGAAGGCCGGATCGCCGCCGAAGCCCGAGCCGCAATAGACGCAGACGGAAGTCAGCCGCGCCATTACAGCACCCCCCGGCCGCGGCGGCGCGCGCCGCTCACGCGCAAGAATGCTGAGTTCGCGGACGAACGGGGCGCCCCCACGCGATCGAGCTTTGGTGTTCTTCTCATGTTCGTTAATATGTCACGGGAATTGGACGGGTTGTCGACAAGCGACGTTGCTTTTCGGGCATGCGCACCGACACGGGCAGGACGGGAGTGCACGATCATGACGGCTGAGCTGCGGCGAAGCATCGTCCTCGCGGCTGCCGGCCTGCTCGGCGGCTTCGCCATGGTCGTGGCGCTGTTCGGGACGGGGGAACTCCTCAAGCGCAACGCGGCGGTCAACCCTTCTGCCGAGACGCCGGCCGCGCCGGACAAGCCGAATGGGACGGAAACCGGGGACCGCGCGGGCGAAGCGCCCTCGACGGGCTCCCCTCATGCCGCTCTCCCGGCCGTGCCGCAAGGGGAAAGCGGGGCGGCCGGGCGTGCCGGGGCCGAACCGGACGGGGCGCCGAGCTTCGACATCGTCCGCGTCGAACCCGACGGGGCGAGCGTCATCGCCGGCCGCACGGTGCCGAACGCCCGTATCGAACTCATGCGGGACGGGCGCCCCTTCGCCGCGGCGACAGCCGACGCGTCGGGCCAGTTCGCCCTCACGCCGCCGGATCTTCCGCTGGGGTCGAGCGAGATTTCGCTGCGCGCCACCGCCGCCGATGGGCGGATGCTGACCGGCCGCGAGAGCGTCACCGTGGTGGTGGCCGAAACCCGCAAGACCAGGCCGCTGATCGCGCTGAGCGCGCCGGATCGGCCGACGCAGGTGCTCTCCCAGCCCGACGCGCCGGAGGCGCAGGGCGCGACGACCGCGCCGCCGACGGCTGTTACCGAATCCCCCAAGGCCGCGCCCGTGACGGCCGGAACCGCCGAGGGCGGCCGAACCTCGGGCGCGGTCACGGGCACGGCCCGCATCGTCAGCGTGGACGCCCAGGAGGGCGGGCGCCTCGACGTGACCGGCCAGGCGGCAGCGGGCAGCACGGTCCGCCTCTACCTCAACGACACGCTGGTCGCCTCCGTTCAGGCCGGCGCGGACGGGCGGGTGGCCTTCACGATCGGGCGCGGCGTGAAACCGGGCGCCTACCGCATCCGGGTCGATACCGTCGATCCGGCGGGCGGCAAGGTGCGTAGCCGCGCCGAGGTGGCCTTCGTCTATCCCGACGCCCCACCGCCGACGCGGTTTGCCGGCGCCGGGCCGGAGGAGCGATCCGCGCCGAGCCAGAAGCGCGACGCCGCAGCGATACCCGCCGAGCGGCCGGCGACGCACCCGGCGCAGGCCGCGCCCGAGAAGGCACCCGCGGCCTCACCGGCGGCGCCGAGCCTCGCGGCCGCCCCGCCGCGGGCGGGGAAGCAAGCGGGCGCCGAGCCGGACCGCCCCGCGCCGTCCGGCACGCCGTCCATCGCCGCGACGGCGGGCACGACGGTCCCTTTGCCGGAGCGGGACGGCCGGGCGGCGGCGGCCCTCGCGCCCGCTCTTCCCGGCAAGGTTTCCGGCGCTCCGGCCTCGGCGGGGCAGGGCCGCCTCGCAACGGCCGAGCCGGGAGGCGCCTCGCCGTCCGCGGCCGAGGCGGGCAGCGTCTTCGTGCCGGAGATCAGCACGGCCCGGATCAGCCGCGGCGACAGCCTGTGGCAGATCAGCCGGCGCACCTACGGCCACGGCCACCGCTACACCGTGATCTACGACGCCAACCAGCAGCAGATCCGCAACCCCGACCTGATCTATCCGGGCCAGATGTTCGTCCTGCCCAAGGACGAGCCCGCTCCGGGCGGACCGGCCGTCAAGTCCGGCACCGATCGCCGCACCTGAGACCGCGACCGCCCGAGCGCGTCGGGAGGATTCGGAAAGGGTGCGGTCACGGCAGGGTGCGGTCACGGCAGGGTGCGCGCCGCGCCCGGCCGGCCTATATGCGGCGGGCAACGGCCGCTTCCGCGCCGCAAGGTCTTTCCGAACTCGACGATGGCACAAGCACCCGCGCCGGCGGGGGAGGGCGCGCCCGCGCCCCTCGAACGCCCAGGCCTCCTGACGACCTATCGCCGCCTCTGGCCCTATCTCTGGCCCCACGGCCGCGCCGACCTTCAGCGCCGGGTGTTCCTCGCCTTCGGCCTGCTCTTCGTGGCCAAGGCCGCGACGATGGTGATGCCGTTCACCTTCAAATGGGCAACCGACGCGCTGGTCGCGGCGATCGGCGCCAAGGACGGCGCGGCCGATGCCGCCTCCGCCGTGCCGGCGGGGCTGCTCTCGGCGCCCTTCCTCCTGATCGGCCTCTACGGCCTGTCGCGCATCGCCATGGCCGGGCTCACGCAGGTGCGTGACGGGCTGTTTGCCAAAGTGGCGATGCACGCCGTGCGCAAGCTCGCGCTGCAGACCTTCGAGCACATGCACCGCCTCTCCTTGCGCTTCCACCTCGAGCGCAAGACCGGCGGCCTGACCCGGGTGCTGGAGCGGGGCCGCTCGGGCATCGAGGAATTGTCGCGCCTGATGGTGCTGACCCTGGTGCCGACCATCGTCGAGCTGGTGCTCGTGCTCGGCATCCTCGCCTACGAGTTCGACTGGCTCTACTCGGTCGTCGTGGCGGGCATGATCGCGGCCTATCTCGGCTTCACTTGGAAGGCGACGGAGTGGCGCATCGGTATCCGCCGCCGGATGAACAACTCGGACACCGAGGCCAACACCAAGGCAGTCGATTCGCTCCTGAACTACGAGACCGTGAAGTATTTCGGCGCGGAAAAGCGCGAGACTGCCCGCTACGACGCCTCGATGGAGCGCTACGAGAAGGCCTCCACCCAGACCTACGTCTCGCTCGCCGTACTCAATGCGGGCCAAGCGGTGATCTTCACCATCGGCATGACCGCGGTGATGTGGCTTGCTGCCCGCGACATCATGGCGGGCCGCACCACCATCGGCGGCTTCGTGCTCGTCAACACGATGCTCGTGCAGCTCTCGATGCCGCTGAACTTCATGGGGATGATCTACCGGGAGATCAAACAGGCGCTGATCGACATCGACGACATGTTCCTGATCCTCCACCGCAATCCCGAGATCGCCGACCGTCCGGGGGCGGCCCCGCTCAAGGTGGAGGCCGGGACCGTGCGCTTCGAGGACGTGCGCTTCGCCTACATCCCGGAGCGGCCGATCCTGCGCGGCGTGTCCTTCGAGGTGCCGGCGGGCCGCACGGTCGCCATCGTCGGCCCCTCGGGGGCGGGCAAGTCGACGCTCTCGCGCCTGCTGTTCCGCTTCTACGAGCCGCAGGGCGGACGCATCACCATCGACGGGCAGGACATCGCGGCCGTGCGCCAGGATTCCTTGCGCGCGGCCATCGGCATGGTCCCGCAGGACACGGTGCTGTTCAACGACACCATCGGATACAACATCCGCTACGGCCGCTGGGACGCGAGCGAGGCCGAGGTGCGCGAGGCCGCCCGGCTGGCTCAGATCGACCGCTTCATCGAGAGCCTGCCGGAGGGCTACGACACGCCCGTGGGCGAGCGCGGGCTCAAGCTCTCGGGCGGCGAGAAGCAGCGCGTGGCGATCGCCCGCACCATCCTCAAGGGTCCGCCGATCCTCGTCCTCGACGAGGCGACCTCGGCGCTCGATTCCTTCACCGAGCGGGAGATCCAGGCCGCCCTCGACCGGGTCAGCCAGGGCCGCACCACGCTGGTCATCGCCCACCGCCTCTCGACGGTCATCAACGCCGACGAGATCCTCGTGCTCGACCAGGGGCGCGTCGTGGAGCGGGGCGACCACACCGGCCTGCTCGCCCGCGGCGGCGTCTACGCCGCGCTCTGGAACCGCCAGCGGCAGGCCGACGCGGCCCGCGAGGCGCTCAAGCGCGCCGAGGACGAGCGTGCCCTGAGCGCCGCCGTCGGCGACGCCGAACCCGAACCCGTCGCTTAAGGACCGGGCCGCGACGGGTCCGGCGGTTGACGGAACCGCGCCCCCCTGCCATCCGGCGGGTCAGATTCGCCCCGCCGGACCCCTTCGGAGCCCATGACCGACCTCATCGAGACGATCCGCCGGACGCTCGTTCCGATCCACAAGGAGGGCTATCCCTTCATCCTGATCGGCATCGTGCTGACGGTGGTGCTCGGCTACTTCTCGCAATTCTTCGGCTGGATCTTCCTGATCCTGACGCTGTGGGTCTGCTACTTCTTCCGCGATCCCGAGCGGGTGGTGCCGGTGGGCGACGGCCTCGTCGTCTCCCCCGCCGACGGGCGCGTGAACCTGATCTCGACCGTGCTGCCCCCGCCGGAACTCGACCTCTCGCACGAGCCGATGCTGCGGATCTCGGTCTTCATGAACGTGTTCGACTGCCACGTGAACCGCGTGCCGGTCTCCGGCACGATCGGGCAGATCCACTACACGCCGGGCCTGTTCCTCAATGCGGAGCTCGACAAGGCGAGCGACGACAACGAGCGCAACGGGATCGTCATGGAGACGACGCATAAGGGACAGCCCCTGCGCATCGGCGTGGTGCAGATCGCCGGGCTCGTGGCCCGGCGCATCGTCGGCTTCGTCTCGGCGGGCGACACCCGGCAGGTCGGCGAGCGCTTCGGCCTGATCCGCTTCGGCTCGCGCGTCGATGTCTACCTGCCGGTCGGCACCCGCGTGCTGGTCGGGCTCGGCCAGAAGGCGGTGGCCGGCGAGACCGTGCTGGCCGATCTCGGCGGCGGGCCGGAGCGGGCCTTCCGCCGCATCTGAGGAAGCGAGCCGCGCGATGGCGAGAGACGACGAGCCGAGAGGCGGCGGGCCGAGAGGCGACGACGCAAGGGGCGACATGGACGATCTGTTCCCACCCTTCGCGCCGGACGCGAACGACCGGCCGCGCCGGTTCCGGCCGGTGCCGTTCCGGATGATCGCCCCGAACATGATCACCCTGCTGGCGCTCTGCCTCGGGCTGACGGCGATCCGGTTGGCCTTCGAGGGACGCTACGAGCCCGCGGTGATCGCCATCATCGTCGCCGCCGGCCTCGACGGGATCGACGGGCGCGTGGCGCGCCTGCTGAAGGGCACCTCGCGCTTCGGGGCCGAACTCGATTCGCTGGCCGACTTCGTGAATTTCGGCTGCGCCCCGGCGCTGATCCTCTACAGCTTCACCCTGCACAATCTGAAGTCGGTGGGCTGGATCGTGGCCCTCGTCTTCGCCATCGCCATGTGCCTGCGGCTGGCGCGCTTCAACGCGATGCTCGACGACCCCAACCGGCCGGAATGGAAGAAGGACTACTTCGTCGGCATGCCCGCCCCCGCCGGGGCACTCACCGGCATGCTGCCGCTCTACCTCCACTTCCTCGGCCTGCCCTTCGACCATTGGGGCACGCCGGTGATCCTGGCCTACGTGCTGGTGATCGCGCTCCTCGTCGTCTCCACGGTGCCGACCTTCTCGGGCAAAACCTGGGGCAAGCGCGTGCCGCGCGACCTCGTGGTGCCGATCTTCCTCGTCGTCGTGGTGGGCTTCGGCCTCGTGATCAGCTTCCCCTTCGAGGCGATCACGGTGGTCAGCCTGTGCTACCTCGCGGCCATTCCCTTCGGCGCCGTGCAGTACCGCAAGCGGCTGAAGCAGGAAGCGGCGAACGAGGCCACCGACGAGACCGCGGAGCGGCCGGCCGCGCCCGGGGTGTAGAACCGTCCCGAAGGCGGTCCGCGCCGTCGGCAATGTGAGGAGAGCGGGATGGCGGGACGCACGGATTTCGCGGGTCTGGTCGGGATCGCCGCTCCGATCGTCCAGGCACCGATGGTCGGGCCGAAGGCCGCGCTGGCCACCGCCGTCAGCGCTGCCGGCGGCCTCGGCTCGCTCGCCTGCGCCGCGCTCACGCCCGAGCAGGTCCGCGCCGAGGTCGCCGCCATCCGGCAGGTGACGGACGCGCCGTTCAACCTGAACTTCTTCTGCCATCGGCCACCCGCGCCGGACCCGGATCGCGAGGCGGCGTGGCGGGCGGCACTCGCCCCCTATTACGAAGCGTTCGGCCTCGATCCGGCGGCGCCGGTGAGCATGGCCAACCGGGCGCCCTTCAACGAGGCGATGGCCGAGCTCGTGGCGGAGCTGCGCCCGCGCGTCGTCAGCTTCCATTTCGGGCTGCCTGCCGAGGCGTTGCTGCAGCGGGTGCGGGACGTGGGCTGCCTGATCCTGTCCTCGGCCACCACCGTGCGCGAGGCGCGCTGGCTCGCCGAGCACGGCGTCGATGCGGTGATCGCCCAGGGCGCGGAGGCCGGCGGCCATCGCGGCATGTTCCTGACCGAAGCGGCAGCCTGCCAGGTCGGCACCTTTGCGCTGGTGCCGCAGATCGCCGACGCGGTCGCCGTGCCGGTGATCGCGGCGGGCGGCATCGGTGATGCCCGCGGCGTCGCGGCGGCCTTCGCGCTCGGCGCCAGCGCGGTTCAGGTCGGCACCGCCTTCCTGCGCTGCCCGGAGGCCGGCATCTCCGCCCCCTACCGCGCGGCCCTGGGCGCGGCGCGGGACGAGGACACGGTGCTGACGAACGTGCTCACCGGCCGCCCCGCCCGCGGCCTGCTGACCCGGGCCGTGCGGGAACTCGGTCCGGTCAGTTCGCTCGCCCCCGCCTTTCCGGGGGCGGCCGTCGCGCTCCAGCTCCTGCGCACGGCTGCGGAGGCACGCGGCTCGGGCGACTTCTCCCCGCTCTGGTCGGGGCAGGCGGTCGGGCTCTCGCGGGAGATGCCGGCGGCGGAGCTGACGCGCCTTCTCGCGGCGGCCGTCCCGGCCTGACGGGGTCGACATGAAAAAGGGCCGCCCCGAGGGGCGGCCCTTTTCCGTCTCCGGATGGTTCCGAAGAGAATATTCTTAGCGCGAGTAGAACTCGATGACGAGGTTCGGCTCCATCTGCACCGGGTAGGGCACCTCGGACAGGCCCGGGATCCGGGTGACGCGGGCGGTCATCTTGTGATGATCGACCTCGATGTAGTCCGGCACGTCGCGCTCGGAAAGCTGCGAGGCCACGACCACGATCTCGAGCTGGCGGGATGCTTCCTTCACCTCGATCACGTCGCCGGCCTTGACCTGGTAGCTCGGGATGTTGACCCGGCGGCCGTTGACCTTGATGTGCCCGTGGTTGACGAACTGGCGCGCGGCGAACGGGGTCGCCACGAACTTCGAACGGTAGACCACGGCGTCGAGGCGGCGCTCGAGCAGGCCGATCAGGTTCTCGCCGGAGTCGCCACGCAGGCGAATCGCCTCGGCGTAGTAGCGGCGGAACTGCTTCTCGGTGATGTTGCCGTAGTAGCCCTTGAGCTTCTGCTTGGCGCGCAGCTGCGTGCCGAAGTCGCTCATCTTGCCCTTGCGGCGCTGGCCGTGCTGGCCGGGGCCGTACTCGCGGCGGTTCACGGGGCTCTTCGGGCGGCCCCAGATGTTCTGGCCCATGCGGCGATCGAGCTTGTGCTTCGCCTGAACGCGTTTTGACATCGCTGTTCCTCTGGAACAAATTTATGAGGAACGCGCCCTCCTCTCCCTCCTCGCTGACGCGGCGAGGGCGACAGGGCGGCTGTTACCGCCCGCGGGTGCGCATGAAAGGGTACGGGGCCCCGATCAGGAGCCCCGTCCACGGCTCGCCTGCTAAACGAGTACGCCCGCGCCGTCAATTCCGGAGCCGGCTGCCGGGCCGGCGCGTCACGCTTCGTTAACCCTCGTATCGCCTGAATCGCGCGAGACCCTTCCCCGGAAACTGACGGAGCGCCGACCCATGCCGACGCCAGCCACCCGCACGAGCCTGATCGCGCTCGCCCTCGCCGGAGCCCTCGCCGCCGGCCCAGCCCGGGCCGACTTCCAGTCCTGCCTCGCGGGCATCCAGTCCCAGGCCGCCGGGGCCGGGGTCTCGGCCCGGACCTTCCAGGCCGCCACGGCCAACATCGCCTACGACGACAAGGTGATCGAGCTCTCCCAGGCGCAGCCGGAGTTCAAGACGCCGATCTGGGACTACATGTCGGCGCTGGTGGACGAGGAGCGCGTCGAGGACGGGCGCGCCGCCATGCGTCAGCACGCGCAAGCGCTGGCCAATGCCGAGGCCCGCTACGGCGTCGACCGTCACACCATCGCCGCCGTCTGGGGCGTCGAGTCGAATTTCGGCAAGAACCTCGGCAAGATGCCGCTGGTGCAGTCGCTGGCCACGCTCGCCTGCTCGGGCAACCGCCGCCGCGACTTCTTCCGCGGCGAGTTGATCGCGACGCTCAAGATCATCGAGCGCGGCGACATCGAAGCCTCGCGCCTGACCGGCTCCTGGGCCGGCGCCTTCGGCCAGACGCAGTTCATGCCGACGACCTACCAGCGTCTGGCCGTGGACGGCGACGGGGACGGGCGCCGCGACGTGGTCGATTCGGTGGCCGACGCCGTCGCCTCGACCGCCAACTTCCTGCGCGTGGCCAAGTGGTCGAACGGCCAGCCCTGGGGCTACGAGGTGCGGCTGCCGCGCGGCTTCAACGTCGCGGGCGCCGGCCGCAAGAACAAGCACGCGGTCGGCCACTGGGCCTCGCTCGGCGTCACCCGCATCGACGGCCGCCCCTTGAGCGGGGAGGGCCCCGCCGGCATCATCGCGCCCGCCGGCATCAACGGCCCCGCCTTCCTCGTGACGAAGAACTTCGACGCGATCTATTCCTACAACGCCGCCGAATCCTACGGGCTGGCCATTGCCGTGCTCTCGGACCGCCTGCGCGGCCGCCCGGGTGTCCAGGCCGAGTGGCCGACCGACGACCCGCCGCTCTCGCGCGCCGAGCGCCGCGACCTCCAGACCCGCCTGATCGCCCGCGGCTACGATGTCGGCGAGCCGGACGGCAAGGTCGGCTCCAAGACCCGCGAGGCCATCAAGGACGTGGAGCGCCGCCTCGGCATGCCGGCGACGGGCCGTCCGGGCGGCAAGGTGCTGGAGGCGCTGCGGCGGGGGTGATGTCCTTGCCGAAGCGGATGCGGCTTCGCACCGGGGGAGCCATCCGTCGGACGTCTGAAGCCGCACTCGATCCGATGCGATCGAGTACGGCACCTGCGGCGGCGATGCGCCGCGGATCAGGCGCAGTCTGAGAAGAACTCGTTCCGAAGCACTGCCACGAAGTCGGCGGCCTGTGTCACGGCCCACTCGGCCTCCTCGGAGGACGGCGCCCCGGCCATGTCGTCCGCGCGTATGCGAATATCCTGCAGTCGGTTGAAGGCGCGGCCGAGCGCGGCGTCCACGCGACCCGTCTGCACCAGGGTCTGTCCGAAAGCGGCGATCAAGCCTCGATGCGTCTTGACGGTCGCTGCCTCCGAGAGGGGCTCTACCGCCATGATCGAAGCCCGCGCCGCATCGAACATGGCGTAATAGGCCCTGCTGCAGGCGCCTTCGGTATCTGCGGCCTGCAAGAGCAGCCGCGCCGCGACCAGAGCGTGCTCGGCCTTCTCAAGGAAGGCCAGGGCAGGCGTCGGCTTCACAGCGGCACCCCGTCCCGCCGGATGTTGGCGATCAGTGTGGGATTGGAGAAATGCTCCGGCTCTCGCCATTCACGCTCCCAGAGCGGCAGCGCCTGGACGAGCAGGCCCGTCTCCATCAGCACATCGAAGGCGATCTCCGCCATCTCGCCTGAAACCCGGCTTCTCTCGGCGCCGTCGCCGTCCAGGACCACGGCCAGGTCGATGTCACTGTCGTCCCCATGCGTGCCGCGGGCACGACTCCCGAACAGGATGATCTCTCGGATCGGGTAACGTGCACCGATCCGCCTGAGGAAGGCGCGCACGCTGCACTCCGTCACATCGTCCGGAAACGGCGATCGGCCGGCCTCGGTGTCTTGCATCGGATCGGACATCGGCTGGTGATCCACCCCGTCGACCGGCGCCAACCTTCGTTTCCAACCGGCGCCGGGCGCATCGATCAATGTGCACGAAGCTGATCAAACAAAAAACCCGCCCCGATCATCTCGGGACGGGCGCGGCGGTGACAGCGGCTCCGGGGAGCCGCCTTCCGACGGCTTACTCCGCGGCGGTGGCGGCGGCGGCCTTCTGGGCCTTGGCAGCCTTCTCGGAGCGGTCGGAGCGCTCGACGATACGGGCGGACTTCCCGCGGCGGTCGCGCAGGTAGTAGAGCTTGGCGCGGCGGACCTTGCCGCGGCGGGCCACCTTGATCGAATCGATCATCGGCGAATGCACGGGGAAGACGCGCTCCACGCCCTCGCCATAGGAGATCTTGCGGACGGTGAAGCTCTCGTTGAGGCCGCCGCCGTTGCGGGCGATACAGACGCCCTCGTAGGCCTGGACGCGGGTGCGCTCGCCTTCCTTGACGCGGACGTTGACGATGACCGTGTCGCCCGGCTCGAAATCGGGAATGGTCTTGGCGAGGCGGGCGATCTCTTCCCGCTCGAGCTGCTCGATGATGTTCATTGGAAAGCTCCGGCCGTTAGCGCCCGTCCGGTGAGGCCCGGGCGTCAGGATTTCGGCATCCTGTTGTGAGTTGGCCGGGCCTGTACCCGATGCGCGCGGCTTTGTCGATGGGCTCCCGCGCGCGCCGGGGAGGCGGCCGGCTCCGCTCAGTAGCGGGCCGGGACGAACATCTCCGGCGGGATCGGCGCGCGGAGGTAGTCGGCGTTGCGCACGCGGTCGGGCAGCACGACCGGCGGGTGGGCCACGGTCTGGTAGGGGATCTGCTCCAGGAGGTGGCTGATGCAGTTGAGGCGGGCGCGCCGCTTGTTGACCGCCTCGACCACCCACCAGGGCGCCTCGGGGATGTGGGTGCGCGCCAGCATGTCCTCCTTGGCGCGGGTGTAATCCTCCCAGCGGCGGCGCGACTCGACATCCATCGGCGAGAGCTTCCACTGCTTCAGCGGGTCCTCGATCCGCATGTGGAAGCGCAGGGCCTGCTCGGCGTCGGTGATCGAGAACCAGTACTTCACCAGCAGGATGCCGGAGCGCACCAGCATGCGCTCGAATTCGGGCACGGAGCGGAAGAACTCCTCCACCTCGTCCTCGGTGCAGAAGCCCATGACCCGCTCGACGCCCGCGCGGTTGTACCAGGAGCGGTCGAACAGCACGATCTCGCCCGCCGCCGGCAGGTGGGTGACGTAGCGCTGGAAGTACCATTGCGTGCGCTCCCGCTCGCTCGGAGCGGGGAGGGCGACCACGCGGCAGATGCGGGGATTGAGGCGCTGGGTGATGCGCTTGATGACGCCGCCCTTGCCGGCCGAGTCGCGCCCCTCGAACAGGACGACGACCCGCAGGCCCTCGTGCTTTACCCAGTCCTGAAGGCGCACCAGCTCGTGCTGGAGCCGCAGCAGCTCGTGGAAGTAGGCCCGCCGGGACAGGGAGTCGTCGGTCTCCTGCGCCTCGTCGAAGCCGAGTTCCAGTTCCTCGTCGTAGCTGTCGGCCAGTTCGCGGCGGATGGCGTCGAAATCGTAGGCGTGCGGGCGGCTGTCGTCGCGCATGGGGCCGGGTCCGGTCGTCGAGGTGGGCCGGACGCTTAGAGCATTCTCGTGTGACAGGCCGGCGAAGCTCGCCCGGCGGAAACCGCGGTCGGGTCGAGGGCGGCGCGAGGTCGCCGCCGCACGGTCAGTTGCGCACCGAGCCGGTCGTCGTCACGGATGCGTGCGGCTTCGTCGAGGCGACCGGCGCGTCCTTCACCGTTTCCCTGGCCGCGGGCTTCGGCTTGGCCGGGGCGGTCTCGGCGGCCTTCACGTCCTTCTTGGCGAGCACCTTGCTGAAGGCGCTGACATCGCCGTCCGCATCGGCCACGGTGATGCGGTTGGCCTTGTCGCTCAGCGCCTTGCCGCCGGTCTTGGCCGGCTCCTGCACGGCGACGACGGTCGTCGGCTTCGCCTGCTCCTTGCGGGCGGCGGCGGCCTTGGTCGGGCCGGGGGCGTCGGCGGGCGCGGCGGCCACGAGGACCGGCTTGCCCTTGGCATCGACCTCGAACTCGTTCGGACCCAGGGCGAGGCTTTCCGGCCGGCTGATCTCGCCGAGATGGTAGCGCCCGTATTCCTTGGCCGTGTAGGCGAGTTCCTTTTCCTTCTCCTTGTCCTTGTCGGTCTCGATCAGGCTGGCGAAGGCCGGCCCCTCCGGCTTCTGCGGGCGGAAGACCGGGTTCTGGCTGCCGTCCTCGTAGACGACGCGGGTGGCGGGCGTGCCCTTGGCGATCAGGTCGGCGACGTCGCGGCTGTCCCGGTCGCGCTTCTCCGCCACGAGCGGATCGACCCGCGGCGTGCAGTTGCCGGCGGCCACGTCGGCGCCGCCGAACACGTACTTGGTGCCGCAGGCCGCGACCCGCGGCTCCTCCTTGAGGGTCTCGAAATAGTCCGAGCCCTCCTTGAGGTTCTTCCAGAACGGCGCGTTAGGATCGTTGCGGAACTTGGCGATGTTCGCCGCCGTCATCCGGAAGGGATAGGACTGGAACTGGAAGGCCCGCTGACCGCCGCCGAAGGCCTCGCGGGCGAGCGCGTAGATCTCCGACATCGAAGCGTCGGTCATGGCGAAGCAGCCCGACGACGAGCAGGTGCCGTGCACCATGATGTAGTTGCCGGTGCCGCCCTTGGCCCGGTCCACGGCGTTGGGATAGCCCACGTCGAAGGAGAGGTAGTAGCTGGAGTTCGGGTTCATCTGACCCGGCGTGATCGTGTAGAAGCCCTCCGGCGCCTGCCGGTCGCCCTGCTTCGTCTTGGGGCCGAGCTGGCCCGACCAGCGGCAGATCGGATAGGTCTTGAGGAGCGCGTACTGGCCGTTCGCGCCGCGCTTCCACACCTCCATCTCCGCTTCCTTCTTGAAGGCGCGGATCAGGATCGGGTCGGACTGGCTCATCCCCTTGGTCTGCATGAGCGAGACGACCTGGGGCGGAATCGGAGTCAGGCTGCGGGTCGAGGCGCCGCCGAGCATGGCGCTGTCCTGGCAGGCGCCGAGGGTCATCGCCAGAACGACGAGAGCAGTCGCCGCAAACGGACGCACAGCCATGGGGAACCCGTCCTTACGTGTCCTCGCCCGCGAGGCTTCTCCTGCCTCTTGTGCGGACGTCACTCCCCGAACCCAATAGCCCGGGTAGACTTACCCGAACCTTACCGCAATGCGGCCGGACGGTTTGTGGACGAGCGTGGCGGAACGGTCACGGTTCTGCACCAAAGCGCCGTGCGAGCGGCAGCAGACCCTTCACGAAGGCGTCATCGGCCGGGTCGGCGAAGCGCAGGCCGACCGACGGCGAGCGCGTCGTCACCGCGAGCCAGTCGAGATACGGCTCCCGGGCTAGGCGCTGGACGGAGGGCTCCTCGCCCTGCCGCAAGCTGATCATCGTGAGGTGATTTTCCGCACCGGCCGCGGCGGCCCGCGCCGCCAGCCCGTCGCGGATCGCCCGCACCGTCCCGGGTTCGGTCGGAAGGGCGGTGAGCAGGTAGAGGGCGTTGCGCGCGCCCGGCCGGGTCAGCGCCGCCCGCAGCCGCCGCACGCCCGCCTGCAGGAAGCGGTAATCCTCCTCGCTCGTGGCGGGGTCGTGGTGGTTGAAGACGAAGGGGATGGCGTGCCGGTCGCGGTAGAGCCGATGCCGGCAGCGGGTCTCGTCCGGCGCCACGCGCTCACCGACCGGCGTGCTCTCGTAGTGGCGCCGGTCGAGCAGGTCCGAAAAGTCGTCGGCGAGGCAGTCGCGCACCATCCCCGGCGAGGAGAAGATCCAGTCGAAGGGCGCGGACCACGTGCGCAGGCCCAGCCCCTTGAGGAGCTGCGCCGTGTGGCAGTGGCTGCCCAGGGAGATGTGGTTGACGGGCCCGGGCTCGCGCAGGTCCCGTAGGCCGAGACGGCGCAGGCCGCTGAGAAGCCCGGCGCCGGTGGGCCGCTTCACGCCGCGCCGCCGATCACAACTTGCGCCCGATCTCGAGGAACTTCTGCGCCCGCCGGTCGCGGATCTCGTCGCGGCCCAGCCCCTCGAACTCGGCGAGCGCGCGGGCCACGGCCTCGCCGGTCGCGTCGAGCGCGGCCTTGCGGTCGCGGTGGGCGCCGCCGGTCGCCTCGGGCACGATGCCGTCGATGATGCCGAGCCGCAGCAGATCCTGCGCGGTGATCTTCATGGCGGTGGCGGCGTCGTGGGCGCGGCCCTGGTCACGCCAGAGGATCGAGGCGGCGCCCTCCGGCGAGATCACGCTGTAGATGGCGTGTTCCAGCATCAGCACGGTGTTGGCGGTGGCGATGGCGATGGCGCCGCCCGAACCGCCCTCGCCGATGACCACGGCGACGTTGGGCACGCCGAGCCCGAGACAGGCTTCCGTGGAGCGGGCGATGGCCTCGGCCTGACCGCGCTCCTCCGCCTCGATCCCGGGGAAGGCGCCGGCCGTGTCGACGAAAGCGATCACGGGCAGGCCGAAACGGTCGGCGGTCTCCATCAGGCGCACGGCCTTGCGGTAGCCCTCGGGCCGGGCCATCCCGAAATTGTGGCGCAGCCGCGCCTCGGTGGTGGCGCCCTTCTCCTGGCCGAGCACGAGGACCGGCCGGCCGCGGAAGCGCCCGAAGCCGGCGAGGATCGCCTCGTCTTCGCCGAAGCTGCGGTCGCCGGCCAGCGGCGTGAATTCCTCGATCAGCCCGGCGCAGTAATCGACGAAGTGGGGCCGCTGCGGATGGCGGGCGACCTGCGTCTTCTGCCAGGGCGTGAGGGCGGCGTAGATCTCGGCCAGCGCCTGAGCGGCCTTGGCCTCCAACCGTCCGACCTCCTCGCTGATCGAGACGGCGCCGTCGCGCTGGCCCAGGGCCTTGAGTTCCTCGAGCTTCGCTTCGAGCTCCGCGACGGGCTTCTCGAAGTCGAGATAGGAGCGCATCACCGCCATCGATCGTGGGTCCAACTCTTGCTCGGCATCCGCGCGGCTCGGCCCCGCCGCGCGCCCGGGTTCGAATCGGAATCCGCTTCGAGACCAAGGCGCGCGCGAACCCGCGGCCGGGCGCGGTGTTCGGGGAAGCGGGGATGGGTGTCAACCGCTGGCGCCCGTCAGCGACCGCAGTGCAGCGCAATCGACTTCGCGGTCCGGTTGGGGCAAGTCGGTCGGCGCGAGGGTCCGCGCGGCCCGCAAGCGGAGGGATTGTGCATGAGCCTGAATGGGAAAGCGGCCGTCGTCACCGGCTCGACCAGCGGCATCGGTCTCGCCATCGCCCGCGGCTTCGCCAAGGAGGGCGCGAACGTCGTCCTCAACGGCTTCGGCAAGCCCGAGGAGATCGAGCGCACGCGCACGGGCATCGAGAGCGAGTTCGGCGTGAAGGCGGTCTACTCGCCCGCCGACCTCACCAAGCCCGACGAGATCGGCGGCCTGATCGCGCTGTCCGCCGACAGCTTCGGCAGCGTCGACATCCTCGTGAACAATGCCGGCGTCCAGTACGTCGCGCCGATCGAGGAATTCCCGATCGAGAAGTGGGACCAGATCATCGCCCTCAACCTCTGCTCGGCCTTCCACACGCTGCGGGCGGCGATCCCCCACATGAAGGCGAAGGGCTGGGGCCGGGTCATCAACACGGCCTCGGCGCACTCGATGGTCGCCTCGCCCTACAAGTCGGCCTACGTGGCGGCCAAGCACGGCGTGGTCGGTCTCACCAAGACGGCGGCGCTCGAACTCGCCACCCACGGCATCACCGTGAACTGCATCTCGCCCGGCTACGTCTGGACGCCGCTGGTCGAGAGCCAGATCCCGGACACGATGAAGGCGCGCGGCCTGACCAAGGAGCAGGTGATCGAGGACGTGCTGCTCAAGGCGCAGCCGACCAAGGAATTCGTGACGGTCGATCAGGTCGCGGCGCTGGCCGTGTTCCTGTGCTCCGACGGCGCCAGCCAGATCACCGGCGCCAACCTCGCCATGGATGGCGGCTGGACGGCGCAGTAGCGCCGTCCCGGTCCGTTGCACCGACCGCGCCCGCAGGCCGCGGTCGGCTCCTTCGCTCAGCGGCGCGAATGCAGCAGCAGGGCGAGGCCGTAGCCGACCGCGCCGGCGATCAGCAGCGCCAGGAAGGGGTTCTCGCCCACCTGGGATTCGACCCGCTCGCGCCCGTCGCGCAGATAGGTGCCGCCGTGGCGGCTGATCCGGTCGTAGGCGTCCTCCGCGTACCCGCCGACATCGTCGGCGATGTCGCGCACGGTGTCCTTCGCCTGCCCGTAGACGCGCTGCGCCCGGCCCTCGGCCTCCCGGTAGCGTCCCTCCAGCGAGTCCCGGTCGGAGCCGAGCGCATCGCCCACGGCACCCTGCGTCCGCCCACCGAGATCCTTGGCGGTGCCGACGATGCGATCCGTATCTACCATGGTGGAACTCCCTTCCTTGTCGCGTCCGCCACCTTTCGGTTTCGGGCGGGCGTCGGACAGGGAAACGTCCGAAGGGCCTTTCGGTCCCGCGGCGCAGCAAAAAAGCGGCGCTCGGCCCCCGCCTGACGCGGTCTTACCCGGCCTCGGCCAGCACCATCGCCCGCGGCGGCGGCAGGTTCGCGCGCAGCTCGCGGCTCACCACCGACGAGGTCGCGACGGTGCCGAGATTGGCATAGGTCTCGTGGTTCTTCTCGATGGCCGAAAGGTCGTAGAGATAGTTGACCATCAGCCCGTAGGACTGGCGCAGGCCCTTCTTCGAGGTGTCGCCCAAGAAGTTCAGGCGCTCCAGCCGAGCGCCGTTGCCGAGATGGAAGCGGGCGACCGGATCAAGGGGACGGCCCCGCTCGTTCTTGGCGCGCAGGAAATAAGCCGCCGCTGCCGGGATCATGGCCCGCCGCACCGCCTCGCACTTCGCCTTGTCGCCGCGCCACTCGTCGGTATCGAGCAGGCGCAGCGCCTCCACGTCCTCCCGCGTCAGGCCCTGCGGCGCGTCGGCCCCGCGCTCGCGGTCGAGCCAAGTGCGGAAACCCGGTACCGGGGAGAGGGTGACGAAGGTCTTGAGCGAGGCAATCTCGCGGGCGAGATCCTCGACCACCTGCTTGATCAGGAAATTGCCGAAGGTGACGCCGGCCAGGCCCTTCTGGCAGTTCGAGATGGAGTAGAAGACCGCCGTCGTGGCGGCGCGGGCGGCCACCGGCTCGCGCCCGTCGGCGAGGATGGGCTGGATCGCGGCGGCGATGCCGGCGGTCAGCGCCACCTCCACGAAGATCAGCGGCTCGTCGAGCAGGGCCGGATGGAAGAAGGCGAAGCAGCGCCGGTCCGGCGGCTCGATGCGGCGGCGAAGCTCGTCCCAATCGGCGATCTCGTGAACCGCCTCGTAGCGGATGATCTTCTCGAGGATGTGGGCGGGCGTCGTCCAGTCGATCGGACGCAGCACCAGAAAGCCCCGGTTGAACCACGAGGCGAACAGGTGCTCGAAATCGCTGTCGAGGCTCACCGCCGCGTCCATCATCTGCGGGTCGGCGCTCTGGTCCTTGAGATGCTTGCGCAGGATGAAGAGATCCTCGCGCATCCGCACCAGCGCCAGCGTGCCGCCGCGGGCGAGGTTGAGCCGGCGGATCAATTCCTGCGAGCGGGGCTCGGCGGCCTCGTGCAGCAGTCCGAGCCGCGCCCGGGTCGGGTCGGCGCGGTAGCCCGCGATGGCTTGCTCCACCGCCGCGTGATCCGCCCCGAACTCGTTCGCGACGATCCCGAGGAAGATCAGCCGCTCCTCCAGCGGAAGCGCGGCGTAGCGGTCGAGAATGAGCCGGGCCAGCGCCACGCCGGACGCCTCGCCCCGTCGCGAGATCAGATCCTCGCACAGCCGCGCCAGATCGGCCGGGCTCGCGGTCCGGGCGAGGTCGCCGCGGGACAGGCCGATCAGGTCGCGCCCACGGTCGCTGATGGTCTGGATGAGATCGCCGAGGAACGAGATCGCCGCCATGACCGGCAAGCCTCCGGAACCGCCTGACCGCCGCCCGGGAGATGGGCGCGATATCGCCGGAAACCTAAGGCGTGCGGTCTCCGCGCGCCAGCCGCATCGCCGCCGGACCTGCCCTTGGTCCACCATCTGGCGCGAGGGGTGGCGATCCCGTCACGCCCCGCCCCCGCAGGATTTCAGCGGGCAAGGCGAAGAGATGTCCGCCGACGGAAGCGATATCGATTCGATCAGATCAGTTTAAAGGTTCATCAACGAGCTAAAGCACATATTCAATACGTTCACAGTCCACGGCTTCCTCTATTACAAATGATTGTTTCGGGCCGAGATGCGCTCCTTCCGGCGGCTGAGCTTCCGCCGCTGCCTCGTCGCTTCTTGCGTCTGCCGACTCACGACCGGATCGGCGGGAGGAAGACGCCGCCGATGTCGCGCCCGCCCGGCCTCGGTGCGTGCTTCCAGCGGAAAGAATCCGTCCGATGATCCGGTTGCCCGGTCTCGCCGGATCGGATCGCCGGGGCGCGAGAGCGGAACCGGGCCTTCGAGCGCCGCGCCGATTCCTCGGGGACGACAGCGGCGCCTCGGCCATCGAGTTCGCCTTCTTCGGAACGCTGATGCTCGTCCTGATGATGGTGCTGTTCCAGTACGCGATCGTCTATCTGGCCCGGCAGAACCTCGACAATGCCCTTCAGGTCGGCGCGCGCGCCCTCATGACCGGAAGCTTTCAGAGAGGCACCAGCAGCACGGCCAACGCCGCCGCGATCACCAGCAATCTGCGTGCGGTCATGTGCGGCAATTCCGATGCGCCGGCCCTGTTCTACACCTGCAACGACCTGAAGGTGGACGTGAAGATCTCCGGCAGCGGCGGTTCGGGACCGGTGGTCGATGCCAAGACCGGTACGTGGTCGGACACGTTCGGAACGAGTTATTCCTGCCCGGGGCCCACGAGCATCGCGGTGATCCGCGCGGCTGTCCGGCTGCCGCTCCTCGTTCCCATGTTCAAACTCGGCTTGGCCGGGTTCGCGGGCAACGCCGCGCTGGTGCAGGCGGCCACCGTGATTCGCGTCGAACCCTATCCGGTCACGGGGGCGGGGACGTGCTGAGGCTGCGCGACTCGCTGCAGCGCCTGTGCGTGCGGGGCGTCGAACGGCGCCGCATCGCGGACGAATCCGGCGCCGTGACGATCGAGTTCGCCGTGCTGGTGCCGATCCTGTTCATCCTGATCGTCGGGGCGGCCGAGTACGTCAACGCCATCGACAACCGCAACAAGGTCTCCGCGCTCGCCCGCACGCTCGCCGAACTGACCTCGCAAGGGGATGGGACGAATCCGATCTCGGCCTCGCTGATGAGCCAGATCACGGGGGCGGCCGAGCCCATCCTGGCGCCGTTCCCGGCCTCCGGGGCGACGATGAAGCTCGCCGCCATCGGCGTCTACAGCGACAAGGGGAAGTTGACGCCCTTCGTCTGCTCGAGCTGGCCCGCTCAGAGCGCCGCACAGAGGAAGGATGCCTCCAAGAAGCTCGCCATTCCCTCGATCTACGGCCGGGCCGGCGCCCGCTACATCTCGGCCGAAGTCGCGATGGACTATCAGCCCCTCTTCGAAGCCTTTCTGACGCGCTTCCTCGGTCCGCTCGACCTCTCGTTCTCTTGGAACGAAAGCCTGACATGGCCGGCCCGGGGAGGGGTCGAGGGAGAAAGTTCCGAGCGGGAGATCGTGTTCCCCGGCGGTCAGGTCTGTCCGGCCAAACTCTGAGCCTCGGCCGGACAGCCGGGCTCAGCCGTCCACCGCTCCGGCATCGGCGAGGGCGGCCGTGTCGGCCCGCTCACGCCAATCCATCACGCCGCGTGAACGGGCGAAGCGAATCTCGGCCGCACGCAGAGCCCGCTCCGGATCGCGCGCCCGCGCGATCTCGACGCAGCCGACCGTGAAGGACACTCCGAGGATCTGCTTCGCGAATTGGACGCGGTAGTTCGGCATACACAACTCCTTCGCTGAAGCGGTTGTCCGGCTCTCCTGAGAGATGTGCGCCATTCGGCGCCCACGAGCAACGGCCTGCCCGGTCAAGCCGCTGCGAACGCAGAGACTTTCCGCGGGCTTTTTCACATATAGGACGTCACGGCCCGCATGCTACTGCGCGCTTCCTGAACGGAGGGGGACAGTCTGCCGCGCGACCGTCCGGACCGGGTCGAGCGTCCGGGGCTGGCACTCCGGCGCAGGCCTGCCGTAAGGGGCGGGCCATGCTCATGACGCCGTCCCGCTCCCCGCGCCCTTGCCCATGCCCCTGCCCCGAGCGGGGAGGCTCCCGATGAGCCGCGACATCGCGCCCCTGACCCGAATCGGGCTGACCCTGATCGCCGGCGGGGCGGTGGCCAACATCTATTACAATCAGCCGCTGCTCGCGGTGCTCGTCACCGAGTTCAATGAGCACGCCGCCCTGGCCGTGCCGACCGCGAGCCTCGTCGGCTACGGGCTCGGCATCCTCTTCCTCGTGCCGCTGGGCGACGCTCTGCCGCGGCGCGACCTGATCGTCTGGCAGTTGCTCGGGCTCGCCGCCGCCCTGGTCGCGGCGGCTTCGAGCCCGAACCTCGCCAGCCTCACGGCGGCGAGCCTCGTCATCGGGGTGCTGGCCTGCGCGGCGCAGCAGGCGGTGCCCTTCGCGGCCGAGCTCGCCCCCGATGCCAGCCGCGGGCGGATCGTCGGCGGGGTGATGACCGGGCTTCTCTCCGGCATCCTGCTCGCGCGCACGGCCAGCGGTTTCCTGGGCGCGCATCTGGGCTGGCGCGCGGTCTTCTTCGCTGCCGCGGGCCTCGCGCTCGCCATGGCGCTGGTGGCCCTCCGCACCCTGCCGCGAACGGCCGCCAAGCAGCGTCTGCGCTACCGGGCGCTGATGCTCTCGCTGCTCCATCTCGTGCGCAGCCAGCCGATCCTGCGCAATGCCAGCCTGTCCCAGGCGCTGCTGTTTGCGAGCTTCAACGCGTTCTGGGCGACGCTCGCCCTTCTCGTCGAGGCGCCGCCCTTCGATCTGACCTCGGCCGGGGCGGGCCTGTTCGGCGTGATCGGCGTGGCGGGCGCGCTGATCGCCCCCTATTCCGGGCGCTACAGCGACCGGCGCGGGGCGCGGCCCGTGGTGATCGCGGGCAGCGTCCTGGTGGCCGCGGCCTTCGCGGTGCTGGCCCTCGCGGGGCAGGGCTCGCTCCTCGCCATCGCGGCCGGCGTGCTGCTTCTCGACATCGGCATCAACGGCGCGCTGATCGCCAACCAGACACGGGCCTACGCGCTCGTTCCCGGCGCGCGGGGGCGTATCAACACCGTACTCTTCACCGCGGTCTTCATCGGCGGGGCGGCGGGCGCCTTCCTCGGCTCGCGGGCCTTCCTGCTGGCGGGCTGGCTCGGCGTCTGCATCGTCGGCGGCACCTTCGCGCTCGCGGCGCTCGCCGTGTCCTGGCTCGGCGGCCGGGCCAAGCCGGCTTGAGCACCGCCTACCGCAGCACCCGCGACAGGCGGCACCACGCCGTCTTGTCGGGCGGCAGGCCGAAGCGCAGCAGCCCGGGGCTCTCGGGGAAGCGGCGGACGTAGATCCCGGCCTCGCCGAGGCGGCGGAACAGGTTCGGCGCGTCGTCGAATCCGGCCGTGCGGAACAGGCTGGTGCCGCCGACGATCCGGCCGCCGGCCCGCCCGATCATCCGGTCGAGCCGCGCTGCATCCTGCGCCCGCGCGCCGGCCGCCTCGTGAAGCCACGCCGTGTCCGGCAGCGCAGTGCAGCCGGCGGCGATGGCGGGTCCCGAGACCGCCCAGGGACCGAGCGCGGCCTCGATGCGCCGCGCCAGTTCCGGCGCGGCCAGCGCGAAGCCGAGGCGAAGGCCGGCAAGGCCGTAGGTCTTGCCGAAGGAGCGCAGCACGACGAGGCCGGGACCGGGCGCCACGGCCTCCACGGGCTCGAGGTCGGCAAAGGCCTGGTCGAGCACGACGAACCCGCCGTCGCCGGCCAAGCGCCTCAGCGCCTCTCGGGAAAAGACCCGTCCATCCGGATTGTTGGGGCTCACCGCGACCACGACATCGGCGCCCACGGCCTGCGCCGGCTCGGCGACGATCCGCACGGCGTGACCGGCGCGGGCCCAGGCGGCGGCGTGCTCGGCATAGGTCGGCCCGACCACCGCCACCCGCGCGCGCTCCACCAGCCGCGGCAGGGTCTCGATGAGGATCTGCGTGCCGGGCGCGGCGGCGACGTTCTCCGGCCCCGGCGCGCCGTAGGCCGCCGCGGCCGCCGTCTTGAGCCGGACGAGGTCGGCGGGGGAGGGCAGGCGGTGCAGGGCGCTGGCCTCGAAGGCCGGCAGCGGATAGGGCACGGGGTTGATGCCGGTCGAGAGGTCGATCCACGGCTCGGGCGCGTCGGGAAACAGCCGGCGGGCCGCGTCGAGATCGCCGCCATGCGGGATCGCGTCCTCCGAACCGTCCGCCCGCACGCCGCGCCCTTCCATCCTCGCCCCGCACCGACGATGCCCTCGACCGCCCTGACCCACCCGCCCGACGCCCTCGGCATCCTGGCGCTGGCCCTGCTGATCGAGGCCGTGGCCGGCTATCCCGACCGCCTCTATCGCGCGCTCGGCCATCCTGTCACCTGGATCGGCCGCCTCATCACTGCCCTGGAAGGACGCCTCAACCGGGGCGATGCCCCCGCGCGGCGGCGGGGCGGCGTGCTCGCCCTCGGCCTGTTGCTGTCGGCGGTGGCCGCCTGCTCGCTCATCCTCACGGCGCTTGCCGGCCTCGCCTGGCACGGGTTCGGCCTGCTGCTCCTGGCGCTGCTCGCCGCGAGCCTGCCCGCCCAGCGCAGCCTGTTCCTCCATGTCCGGCGGGTGGCCCAGGCGCTGAGGGCCGAGGGGCTGGCGGGCGGGCGGCACGCCGTCTCGATGATCGTCGGGCGAAACCCCGAAAGTCTCGATGAACCCGCCGTCTGCCGGGCCGCCATCGAGAGCCTCGCCGAGAACTTTTCCGACGGCGTGGTCGCCCCGGCCTTCTGGATCGGCGCGGGCGGGCTCACCGGCGGGGCGCTCTACAAGGCGATCAACACCGCCGACAGCATGGTCGGCCACCGCACGCCGCGCTTCGAGGCGTTCGGCTGGGCCTCGGCCCGGCTGGACGACCTCGTCAACCTGCCGGCCTCGCGGCTGACCGCGCTCCTGCTGATCGCCGCCGCCTTCCTGAGCCGGGATGCCAGCGCGGCGGGGGCGTGGCGCGCGATCCGCCGCGATGCCCGGCACCACCGCTCGCCCAATGCCGGCTGGCCCGAGGCGGCGATGGCGGGAGCGCTGGGCCTGCGGCTGGCCGGCCCGCGCATCTACGGCGACACCCGCGTCGAGGATGCCTGGATGGGCGACGGGCGGGCGCAGGCGAGCGCCGACGACATCCTGCGCGCCCTGAAGCTCTATCGGACCGCCTGCGCCCTCCAATTCACCCTGGTGGCGGCCGGGACCGGCTTCTGGCTCTATTTCTCTTGAGTCCGGCACCTGCGAGGGTGCCCTCGAAAGGCAGGGGAGAGTGAGGCCATGCGCGTGTCGAGCGGAGTCTGTCTCGCCCTTCTCCTCGGCGGCGCCTCTTTCCCCGCGCTCGCGGCCGACACGCTGAAGCCGGAGAGCGGGTCCTTCCGCTTCACCGACGACCTGAAGGGCAAGAAGGGAGAGGCGGCCAACGACGTCAGCGGAATCGCCTGCCTCCCCGAGAAGGCGGGCAAGCGGCGCTGCCTCATCGTCGACGACGAGAGCCGGGCCGCGCAGTTCCTGACGATCGACGCAGGGGCCATCGAGCCCGGCAAGACGATCGACCTGATCGGCAAGGAACCGGACCCGGCCACCCTCGGGACGCTGCGGACCGACCTGCAATGCCCTTCCGAGAAACCGGCAGAGTTCAAGGAGTTCGACGGCGAGGGCGTCGCCTACGCCGCGCCCTACTTCTACGTCGTCGGCTCGCATGGCTGCGGTCGCAACAAGGACCGGCTCAGGACCTCGTCGCTGATCCTCGCCCGCCTTCGCGTCGATGCCGACGGCAAGCCCGAGCGGAAAGGCGACGCGGCGGTCGAGACCAGCTACCGTCTCGGCGACGTCCTCGCCGCTTCCGAGACGGTTAAGGCCTTCTTTCTCAAGAGCCTGATGCAGGGCAACGGCCTCAACGTCGAGGGCATCGCCGTGGTGGGGGACCGGCTCTACGCGGGCCTGCGGGCCCCCGCGATCGACGGCAAGGCCTTCCTCGTGGAAGCCGAGCTCGGGGCGCTGTTCGCTCCGGGCCACGAGGCTTATCGCGGAAGGACGCGGACGATTGCGGTTCCGGTCGGCGAACGTGCCGGCATCCGTGATCTGGCGGCGCTCGGGGACGGGCGGCTCCTGCTGCTCACCGGTCCGGCCCAGGAGCAGACGGGGATCGCCGACCGGCTCTTCCTGTTCGATCCGGCGAAGGGCGGCGAGCCGCAGGCGCTCGGGGCGTTGGAGACGCTCGACGGACCGGACCGCGGCGGCAAGGCCGAGGCGGTGACGGTGCTCGGCCGCGACCGCGTGCTGGTGCTGTTCGACGGCCTCCGGAACGGCGGGCCGCGCAGCTACCGGGTGCCCGCCGCGCTGACCTCCGGGCCTTGACGGGACCCGCGCTCAGCGCAGGGCGAGCAGCCCGCCGCAATCGAGATGCGTTTCGAGGTGGTCGGCGAAGCGGTCGAGCACCGCCTCGATGCCGGCCTCGTAGCTCTCGAGGCCGGCATCGGCCCCGAGCCGGGCGAGCCAGGCGGCGCGCTGCCGGTCGTCCGCGAACAGGCCGTGGACATAGGTTCCGGCCACGAGCCCGTCGGCGGAGACCGCCCCGTCCGGCCGGCCGTCGGCGAAGCGCAGGAGCGGGCGGGCCGCGTCGGGCCCGGTCGTGTCGCCCACATGCATCTCGTAGCCCGCGAAGGGCAGGCCGTCGGCCAGCGTCGTGCCGGTGACCGCGACGAGGCGCTTCTCGCCGGTCATCACCGTCTCGACATCGAGGAGCCCGAGCCCCGGCAGGCTACGCGGCGCGCCCTCGATCCCCTCGGGGTCGGCGATGGAGCGCCCGAGCATCTGGTAGCCGCCGCACAGCCCGAGCACCCGCCGCCCGCGGCGCAGATGGGCGCGGATGTCGATGTCCCAGCCCTGCGCCTGGAGGAAGGCGCAATCGTCGATCGTCGTCTTGGAGCCTGGCAGGACGATGAGGTCGGCCTCCGCCGGGATCGGCTCGCCGGGGGCGACGAAGACGACCGCGACGCCGGGCTCCTGCCGCAGGGGATCGAGATCGTCGAAATTGGCGATGTGCGGGAAGCGGGGAACGGCGATCAGCGGCACGCCCCCGCGCCGCCGGTCCGGCGCGTCGAGGGCCAGGGCGTCCTCCGGGGGCAGGCGGCCGGCCTCGGGGAAGAAGGGCACGAGGCCGAAGGGCGTCCAGCCGGTACGGGCGGCAATCCCCGTCATGCCGTCCGCGAACAGCGTCGGGTCGCCGCGGAAGCGGTTGACGATGAAGCCGCGGATCATCGCCGCGTCCTCGGGCTCCAGCACGGCCTGGGTGCCGACGAGGCTCGCGATGACGCCGCCGCGGTCGATGTCGCCGACGAGCACCACCGGCGTGCCCGTCGCGCGGGCAAAGCCCATATTGGCGATGTCGCCCCGGCGCAGGTTCACCTCGGCGGCCGAGCCCGCGCCTTCCACGAGCACGATGTCGGCCTGCGCACGCAGGCGCTCGAAGCTGTCGAGCACGGCCTCCATCAGGCGCGGCTTCCAGACCTGATACTCCCGCGCCTTCGCGGTGCCGATCATCCGCCCCTGCACCACCACCTGCGCGCCGACCTCGCTCTGCGGCTTCAGCAGCACCGGGTTCATGTGGACGGAGGGCGCGACGCGGGCGGCACGGGCCTGGAGCGCCTGGGCGCGGCCGATCTCGCCGCCATCCGCGGTGACGGCGGCGTTGTTCGACATGTTCTGCGGCTTGAACGGGCGCACGGTGAGCCCGCGCCGGGTGAAGGCGCGGGCGAGACCGGCCACCAGCAGCGACTTGCCGACATCCGAGCCCGTGCCCTGGATCATCAGGGCGCGGCTCATCGGCGGGCTTTTCGCTGTGTCGTCATGACCCTGCCATGGCACCGGAGACGGGCGGCGTCGAGCCGGCGGCCGCGCGCAGGGCGAAGAGCCAGTCCCTCGCGCCCGCCGCATTTGGAACGGCCGGCACCTCGGGCAGGGCAGGGCGGGCGACGATCACCACGGGCAGCCCGAGTTCGCGCGCCGCCTCGATCTTGGCGTAGGTCGCCGCGCCGCCGGAATTCTTCGTGACCAAGATCTCGATGCCGGCCTCGCGCATCAGGCGGGTCTCGTCGGCGAGGCTGAAGGGGCCGCGGGCGCTCACGGTGGTGAGATCCGGCACCGGCAGGGCGTCGCCGACCGGCTCGATGCTGCGCACGACGTAGGCGTGATGCGGCGCGCGGGCGAAGGCGGAGACTTCCTGCCGCCCGATGGTCAGGAAGACGCGCCGGGGCAGGGGGCCGAGGGCCTCGACGCTCGCAGGGACGGACGCGACCTCGATCCAGGCATCGCCCGCGCGGCGCTCCCAGGCCGGACGGCGGATCGCCAGCAGCGGCACGCGCCGTTGCGCGCAGGCGCTCGCGGCGTTGGCCGAGATGCGGGCGGCGAAGGGATGCGTCGCGTCGATCACCGCCGCGACGGCGTTCTCGGCGAGCCAGCGCGCCAGCCCGTCCGCCCCGCCGAACCCGCCGACCCGGGTCGGGACCGGTTCGGCGCGCGGCGCGGCGGTGCGGCCGGCGAGCGAGAGCGTCACGCGGAAGGCGGGCACGCCCGCGATCAGGGCGGCGAGCGCACTGGCCTCGGTGGTGCCCCCGAGTATGAGCACGCGCGTGGCTTCACCGAGATCGGTCGGACTCGGCTTGGGATGACGCGGGTGCGGCCCCTGGCCGGGGGTCTCGGACATTCGTACAACCTGTCTCGCCCGCAAAAACCCGGGAGCGGTCCGGGCAAGGTTCTGCGACGTGAGACCCTTCTGCCGCGATTGCCTGACGATGCAAGCCGAGGCCGCCCTGCGCTGCCGCGGATGCGGCTCGCCGCGGCTGCTCGCCCATCCGGCCCGGGACGGCCTGAGCATCGCCCACGTCGATTGCGACGCCTTCTACGCGGCCATCGAGAAGCGCGACGAGCCGTCCCTGCACGACCGGCCCCTCATCATCGGCGGGGGCAAGCGCGGCGTGGTCTCGACCGCCTGCTACCTCGCCCGGATCTCCGGCGTGCGCTCGGCCATGCCGATGTTCGAGGCGCTCCAGCGCTGCCCCGACGCCACCGTGCTGCGGCCGGACATGGAGAAGTACGCCCGCGTCGGGCGCGAGGTGCGGGCGATGATGCTGGCGCTCACGCCGCTGGTCGAGCCCGTCTCCATCGACGAGGCCTTCCTCGACCTCTCCGGCACCGAGCGTCTTCACGGCTCCAGCCCGGCCCTGACGCTCGCCCGCTTCGCCGCGCGGGTCGAGGCCGAGATCGGCATCACCGTCTCGGTCGGTCTCTCCGCCAACAAGTTCCTGGCCAAGATCGCCTCCGACCTCGACAAGCCCCGCGGCTTCTCGATCATCGCGGGCGAGGATGCCGCCGCCTTCCTGGCCCACAAGCCGGTCGGCATCCTGCCCGGTATCGGCGAGAGCGCCCGCAACCGTCTGGCCGGCCTCAACATCCACCGTGTCGGGGACGTCGCGCGGGTCGATCCGGCGCGGCTGCAGGCGGCACTCGGCCGGGACGCCCTGCGCCTGCTGGCGCTGGCCGGGGGGCGGGACGGGCGGCCGGTGCGCCCGACCCGCGAGGCCAAGAGCGTGTCGGCCGAGACGACCTTCGCCACCGATCTCGCCCGGTTCGAGGATCTGCGCCCGATCCTGTGGCGCCTCTGCGAGAAGGTCTCGGCGCGGCTGAAGCGGGCGGAGCTCGCCGCCGGCAACGTCACCCTGAAGCTGAAGGATGCGCGCTTCCGTCTGCGAACCCGCACCCGCGGCGGCCTCAAGCCCACCCAGCTCGCCGACCGGCTGTTCCACGAGGGCGAGCCGATGCTGCGGGCGGCCTGCGACGGGACGCCGTTCCGCCTCATCGGCATCGGCGGCGGCGACCTCTGCGGCGCGATCCACGCCGACCGGGGCGATCTGGCCGACCAAGGCATCGAGCGCATCGCCAAGCGCGAGGCCGCCCTGGACCGGGTGCGGGAAAAGTTCGGCAGCGCCGCGATCCAGCGCGGCCTCGCCTTCGGCGGCGAGCCGGAGCGGCGCCGGACCTGAGGCCGCCTACTTCCGGCAGGCCTCCGCCTTCGGATCGGCCTTGGCCAGATCGAGCCGGGACATCGTGCCGTCGATGGCGAAATCCCCGTAATCGAGGTGAAGCCGACCGCTGACGCCGTCCTCGTAGAGATCGAAGGTCAGGGTGTAGATCGGCGTGCGCTCGCCCTGGCCGGCGGTGAAGTAGCTCAGCGTCACCGGCCAGCGGCGCATGGCGGCGTGGTCGCCCTCGCGCAGCGGCTTGTCGCGCTCGGTCTCGGCGGCGGGCGCCGCGCTCGGGCGACCGATCACGGCCAGCGTGTCGTAGACCTTGCGGCCGTCGTCCGAGCCGTCGAACACCCTGGCGGAGACCGTGGTCTCCCCCGCCTTCGCCGCCTTGATCAGGCGGATCATGTGGTGGACCGGGAACAGCACCGGCGCCTCGGCCTGGAACTGGTCGCGCTTGGGCTCCTTGAGCTTCACCTTGAGCGCGTCGGATGCGGCCTCCGCCGTACCGTCCACGGACGGCGACGGCTTGTTGTTGAGGATGGTCGTGGTGCGGAAGCGGAAGCTCGTCCCGTCGCCATCCTCGAAGGTGGAGCTGCGCAGGTCCGAGGTGCGGTCGCCGGATTCGCCGGAATCGAGCAGCGTGACCTGCCGCGTCTGCATGGTGTAGCCGCGGCAGGCATCGCCCGAGAAGTCGATGACGATGCGCCCGCGCACGCCCTCGACCGCCCGCGTGCCGGTGGAGCGGGCGAGCGAGAGGTCGTAGACCGCGCGGTGCGGCGCGAGCCGGATCGCCGCCTCCTCCGGAACGGGAGCGGCCGGCCCCGCCGCGAGCGCGGAACCGGGCAGGGCGGCGAGGACGATCAGGGCCGGCGCGAGGCGCAGTCGCATGCGATCTCCCAAATGCGCTGTCGAAAACAGGTTATCCCCAGCCCGAGGACCGGCGACGATCGTCCGTCACATAATCAATCCGGCGGTCCGGACAATCTTTTTCGGCCCATTCCGAAACAGGGCCGTGGCCGTCCGCTCCGGGCCGGGGGTCGCCCGCGGGGTCGGTGCCGGGAGGTTCGGACAGCTCGGCTCACGCGAGAAAAGTGTAATTTTACGCAACGCTTTAACGGCCTGTCGCCGAGCCTGACATCGGCGCTGCGACAGGGCTCGGTTTCCCGCGGGCCGAGTCTCCGAATGCTGGTGGAAACCGGGTCGCGGCCCGCACCGACCCTTGCTCCGCGGCCGAGCTGTCCTGTAGTCTCCACACCGTCGCCAGCGCAGGGTTTGGCGTCTGTTAACCGACATGTGCAGGGCCGCTCCGCCGGCCCTGGGTTGCGTGTTTCGCCGGGCGCGGCGGCGGCTCTTCGACCGCCTCGTCGCGCTGCCTGTCGGTGCGATTTCAAGGACGGTGCGACGTGGAGGGGACAATGACGGAAGCGGTCCCGAGCTGGACGGACGAGCGCGTCGAGCTGCTGCGTCGTCTCTGGGACGATGGCTTGAGCGCCAGCCAGATCGCCCTCCAGATCGGCGGCGTCTCGCGCAACGCGGTCATCGGCAAGGTGCATCGCCTCGGCTTGGCCGGGCGCGTCAAGCCGATTGGGCCTGCCCCCGCGCAGGGCCGCCGCAAGGACGGTCCGGAAGTGGAGGCCGAGCTGGAGGCCGTGGCCGTGGTCGAGGAGCCGACCCTGCCGGAGCCGCCGGCCATCATCGCGCACCGGCCGGCCCCCAACTTCCCCCTGCCGCCGACCCCCGCCCCGGAGCCGGTGGCGCTCGCGGTGTCGCAGCGCGTCACCATCATGGACCTGCGCGATTCCATGTGCCGCTGGCCGATGGGCGATCCGACCTCGCCGGACTTCCGCTTCTGCGGCGGCCGGGCGATCACGGGCCTGCCCTACTGCACCCAGCACGCCCAGGTGGCCTACCAGCCGGCCGCCGAGCGCAAGCGCGATCGCCGGGTGGCCGGCTTCCGCTGATTTTTTTGAAAGATGTCGCACGGCGCCTCGGCTGCCGTGCGGGTCAGCCGGGCCGGCCTCCGCTTCCCTCCGCGGAGACGGTTGAGGCGGTGTGAGCGCTGATCCCGCGGCGTGAACGGCTATGGGCCGTGATGACGACGCGTTGGGCAGAGAGAAACTGCTCTGATCGCGGCGCGCCCGGCAAAGACTGATCTCGTCTCCGGTCCATCGCCTCGGCCTTCGCGCCTCTCCGTCATCGCGAGGCGGAGCCGAAGCGACCCAGAGCGCGACCTGTCCGGAAGGGACGGAGCCCTGGATTGCTTTCGCTGAGTCTCGCAAGGACGAGGGAAGACACCGGGGCGATCGACCAGACTTCGTCTCACTCCGCCCCGGCGAACATCTCGTCGAAGGAGTAGCCGGAGCCGCGCACGGTGCGGATCGGGTCGCTCTGGCGCGGGCGGTTGATCGCCTTGCGCAGGCGGCCGACATGCACGTCGACGGTGCGCTCGTCGATGTAGACGTCGTGTCCCCAGACGCCGTCGAGGAGCTGTTCCCGGGAAAAGACCCGGCCGGGGCTCTGCATCAGATATTCGAGCAGCTTGAACTCGGTCGGCCCGAGATGGATCTCGCGGCCCTGGCGACGGATGCGGTGGCTGACCCGGTCGAGCTCGATGTCGCCGGCCACGAGCAGGTCGGCGACATGGGCGGGCTTGGCCCGGCGCAGCAGGGCGCGGACCCGGGCGAGCAGCTCCGGCACGGAGAACGGCTTCACCACGTAATCGTCGGCCCCCGTCGAAAGGCCGCGCACCCGGTCCGTCTCCTCGCCGCGCGCGGTCAGCATGATGACGGGCAGCCGCTCGGTCTCGCGCCGCGCCCGGATGCGCCGGCACAGCTCGATCCCGGAGAGCCCCGGCACCATCCAGTCGAGCAAAACGAGGTCGGGCGTGGTCTCGTGCAGGCGAAGGTCCGCCTCGTCGCCGCGCACCGCCACGTCGACCACGAAGCCTTCCGCTTCGAGATTGTAGCGCAGCAGCGTCGTGAGCGATTCCTCGTCCTCGACGATCAGGATGCGCGCACTCGTCATCACCCGTCTTCCCATCCGTCACGCCCGGCCGGTCGCTCCGGACCGCGGGCGGCGTGTCTCGCGTCGCGCTTCCCGGAGGAAGCCGCAGGCCTCAGGCCGTCGGCGTCACCGTCGCGTAGTTCGAGGCGTCGTTCTTGGGCCGCTCGCCGGCCGGGTTCTCGCCGGTGACGAGGTATTCGATCGTCTCGGCGACGTTGGTGGTGTGGTCGCCGATCCGCTCGACGTTCTTGGCGCAGAACAGCAGGTGCGTACAGAAGGAGATGTTGCGCGGATCCTCCATCATGTAGGTCAGGAGTTCGCGGAACAACGAATTGTAGAGCGCATCGATCGCGCTGTCGCGCTCCCACACCTCGTGGGCGGCGGCGACATCACGGCTGGCATAGGCGTCGAGAACATCCTTGAGCTGCTCCTGCACGAGGTCGCTCATGTGCTGCACGCCGAGGACGATCTTCTGCGGCTGGGCCTGATCGCTGATCGCCACGACGCGCTTGGCGATGTTCTTGGCCAGGTCCCCGATCCGCTCCAGATCGCCGGAGACGCGAATGCCGGAGATCGTCTCGCGCAGGTCGATGGCGAGGGGCTGACGCCGGGCGATGAGCAGCACCGAGCGCTCCTCGATCTCCCGCTGGAGCACGTCGAGGCGCTTGTCGGCGACGATCACCGCCTGGGCCAGGGTCGTATCCCGGCGCACCAGCGCGTCGGTGGCATCCGTCATCATCTTCTCGGCCACCCCACCCATCTCGGCGATCGAGCGGCGCAGGTTCTCGAGGTCTTTGTCGTAGGAGGAGACGATATGCTCGGACATCTCTCGAATTCCCCGCTCGGACGGTCGCGGCCGTCACCTTAGTCGGATGCTGGGACGGCCGGTTCGCGTCGCCCGCGGTCGCCCCGCTGCGCCCGCATCCAAGAGCGGGCGTCGAGCGGGCGCTGCGCGAGGGCGACCCTTAGCCGAAGCGGCCGGTGATGTAGTCCTGGGTCTGGCGCTTGGCCGGGTTCATGAAGATCTTCGAGGTCGCGTCGAACTCGATCAGCTCACCCAGATACATGAAGGCGGTGAACTGCGAGATGCGGGCGGCCTGCTGCATGTTGTGGGTCACGATGACGATCGTGAACTCCGCGCGCAGCTGCTCGATCAGCTCCTCGATACGGCCCGTCGAGATCGGGTCGAGGGCCGAAGTCGGCTCGTCGAACAGGATCACCTCGGGACGCTGGGCCACGGTGCGGGCGATGCAGAGGCGCTGCTGCTGGCCGCCGGAGAGGCCGGTGCCGGACTGCTTGAGCTTGTCCTTCACCTCGTCCCAGAGCGCCGCCTTGCGCAGGCTCTCCTCCACGCGCGCGTCCAGCTCGGCCTTCGGCAGCTTCTCGTAGAGGCGCAGGCCGAAGGCGACGTTGTCGTAGATCGACATCGGGAAGGGCGTCGGCTTCTGGAACACCATGCCGACCCGCGAGCGCAGCTCATTGAGATCGACCTTGGCGTCGAGCACGTTCTGCCCGTCGAGCAGGATCTCGCCCTCGGCACGCTGCTCCGGGTAGAGGCTGTAGATGCGGTTGAAGGTGCGCAGCAGCGTCGACTTTCCGCAGCCGGACGGACCGATCAGCGCCGTGACCTGCCGGTCGCGGAAATCGAGGTTGATGTCCTTCAGACCGTGGAAGCTGCCGTAGTAGAAGTTCAGGTCCTTGACGGCGATGCGCACGGGCGCCTTGACGTCGGCCGGGCTGCGGCCCTCGAACTGGCTGCGGATCGCGGGGGAGGCGCTCATCGGATGGTCTCGCAGGTAGGAGGATTGTCCGGGGGGCGGTCTCAGCGCGCCCGCTGGTCCTTGATGACGAAGCGGGCCACCACCGACAGGGCGAGGATGGTCACGGTGATGAGGAGCGCGCCCGACCACGCGAGGCTCTGCCAGTTCGGGTAGGGCGAGAGGGCGAACTGGTAGATCATCACCGGCAGGTTCGGCACGCCGCCGAGCAGGTTGGCGTTGAACCAGCTGTTGTTGTTGAGCGCCGTGAAGAGCAGCGGCGCGGTCTCGCCGGCGATGCGGGCCAGCGCCAGGATGATGCCGGTGACGATGCCCGCGCTCGCCGCCCGCCAGGTGACGGCGCGGATGACGAGGGAGCGGGGTGCGCCGAGCGCAGCCCCCGCCTCGCGCATCGGGCCGGGCACGAGGCGCAGCATGTCCTCGGTGGTGCGCACGATCACGGGCGTGGCGATGATGGCGAGCGCCACCGCGCCGGCCCAGCCCGAATAGGTGCCCATCGGCCGGACCATCAGCGTGTAGACGAACAGGCCGATCAGGATCGAGGGCGCCGAGAGCAGCACGTCGTTGAGGAAGCGGATCACGTCGGCGATCTTCGAGGTGCGGCCGTACTCCGCGAGGAAGGTGCCGGCCATCAGCCCGATCGGCGTGGCGATGAGGATGCCGAGCAGCGTCATGATGAGGCTGCCCAGGATGGCGTTGGCGATGCCGCCGCCCTCGGAGCCCGGGCCCGGCGTCGGCGCCGTGAACAGGGCGGGCGAGAAGCCCTTCAGCCCCTCGACGATGAGCATGAGCAGGATCGAGCCGAGCACGACGATGCCGAGCAGGGTGGCGATCGTGCTCGCGAGGATCAGCACGCGGTCGGCGACCCGGCGGCCGGGGCGCACGCGGCTGGCCGTGGGCGTGCGCCCGGCCGTCGCGATGGGGTTGCTGGCGTCCATGGATCGGCGTCCTTCGGGCTCGGACAGTCTCGGGCGATCGTGCTCGGGCGGTCGCGGTTCAGGCGACCTTGGTGCGCCGCACCAGCAGGCGGGCGATGATCAGCACGAAGAAGGTGATGATGAAGAGCAGGCAGCCGAGCGCCATCAGCGAGGAGAGCTGGAGCCCGTCGGCCTCGTTGAATTCGTTGGCGATGCGCGAGGCGATGGTCGAGCCCGGATCGAAGATCGAGGCGGAGAGGCGGTTGGCGTTGCCGATCACGAAGGTGACCGCCATGGTCTCGCCGAGCGCGCGGCCGAGGCCGAGCATGATCGCGCCGATGATCGAGACCGAGGCCTGCGGCACGAGCACGTGGCGCACGACCTCCCAGGTGGTGCAGCCGATGCCGTAGGCGCTCTCGCGCAGCACCGTCGGGATCTGGTCGAGCATGTCGCGGGTGATCGAGGCGACGAAGGGCACGATCATGATCGCGAGGATGATGCCGGCGGTGAGCACGCCGACGCCCGAGGGGATGCGGGCGTAGAGGATGGTGCCGACGATCGGCAGGCCCTCGACCAGGTTCGAGACCGGCACCTGCACGAAGCGGGCGAAAAGCGGGGCGAAGACGAACAGGCCCCACATGCCGTAGATGATGCTGGGCACCGAGGCGAGCAGCTCGATCGTCATGGCCACGGGCTTGCGCGCCCAGCCGGGGCAGAGCTGCGTCAGGTAGATCGCGATGCCGAGCGAGACCGGCACGCCGATGAGCAGCGCCAGCAGGGCGGCGGCCACGGTGCCGATGATCGCGGGCAGGGCGCCGAACTGCTCGGTGCCGATGTTCCAGGCGGAGGAGGTGACGAAGCCGAAGCCGAACTCGGAGAAGGCCGGCCACGCTCCGTAGATGATCGAGCCGAGGATGCCCGCGAGCACCAGCAGCACGAGGAGGGCGGAGGCGTAGGCGGCACCCTGGAAGAGGCGGTCGCCGGTCTTGCTCGGCGCGATACGGGCCACGCTGCTCTCGCGGGCCACGGTGAGGGTCTGGGTCAAGGCGGTCATCCGCGGAGGCTCTTCGGCTGGTGAGCGTTTAGCGCGACGTCGCGCGCGAGGCGAGCGGACCACTTCGGGAAAGGCCCCCTTCCGGCTGGAAGAGGGCCCTTCTCTCTACGCTTACTTGCTGGCGAAGACCGGCTTGCCGTCCTTGCCCTTCACGGCCTTCCACTCCTCGTGGATCAGGCCGACGACGGTGTCGGGCAGCGGCACGTAGTCGAGCTCGGTCGCGAGCTTGTCGCCGTGCTTGTAGGCCCAGTCGAAGAACTTGAGCACGTCGGCAGCCTTGGCCGCATCCGCCGGCTCCTTGTAGACGAGGATGAAGGTGGCGGCCGTGATCGGCCACGCCTCGTCGCCGCCCTGGTTGGTCAGGGCGATGCCGAAGCCGGGGGTCGACTTCCAGTCGGCACTGGCGGCGGCGGCCTGGAAGGCCTTGTCGTCGGGCTGCGGGAACTTGCCGGCCTTGTTCTCGATCAGAGCGTGGGCGAGCTTGTTCTGCTTGGCGTAGGCCGACTCGACGTAGCCGATCGCGTTGGGGACCTGCTTGACGGTGGCGGTGACGCCCTCGTTGCCCTTGCCGCCCTGGCCGACCGGCCAGCTCACCGTGGTGGCCGCACCGAATTCCTTCTTCCAGGCCTCGGAGACGGCCGAGAGGTAGGTGGTGAAGATGTTGGTCGTGCCGGAGGCGTCTGAGCGGTAGACCGGGGTGATGTTCGCCTCGGGGAGCTTCAGGCCCTCGTTGAGCTTGGCGATCTTCGGGTCCGACCACTTCAGGATCTTGCCGGCATAGATCTCGGCCAGGATCTCACCGGTCAGCTTGAGCTTGCCCGGCTCCAGGCCGGCGATGTTCACGACCGGAACGACGCCGCCCATCACGGTGGGGAACTGGAGAAGGCCGTCCTTCTCGAGCTGGGCAGGCTTCAGGGGCGCGTCGGTCGCGCCGAAATCGACCGTCTTGGCCTGGATCTGCTTGATGCCGCCGCCCGAGCCGATGGACTGGTAGTTGAGGCCCGTGCCGGTCTCCTTGCGGTAGGCTTCGGCCCATTTCGAGTAGACGGGGAAGGGGAAGGTGGCGCCGGCGCCGGTGATGTCGGCGGCCAGGGCCGAGGTCGCGAGCTGAGCGGCGGCGAGGCCGACCGCCAAGGCGTAAGCGAAGGGTTTCACGAGAATCTCCGTAGGGTGTCAGGCTCTGATCCCGGCCGGCATCGGACCGGAACCGGCCTCGCTGCGGCAAGGCTGCCGTCTAGTTCACCGACGCGCCGCCTCTATGACGGCGACATGACGAAGACATGACAGGCCCCTTCTGCGCCGAATTCTACAGAGGATGGGACCGCTTGCGGCCTGTCGAGCGTTGTTCCGACAGCGCCCGGGCCGCGAGGTTCGGGCTGACGAGCCTCAGGAGGCTTTCGGCGTGACCGAGCCGGACGTGAAATCAGACCGGGATCGCTTCCTCGATCCCAGCGATCCCCAAGAGGCGGCTTATGAGGCGGCTTATCTTGCGCTCCATGCCGAGCGGGCGGCCCTGGAGGACGAACTCGTGCTCCTCCAGCACCGGCAGCGGTTCGGGAGCGACGAGGACGAGGTTGCCTCCGCGCGGGCGACCGAATCCGCCCTCTTGAAGGATCTCGACCGCGTGCTGACGATGATTCGGGCGGCCGAGATCAAGCGCCAGCAGCCGCAGGCGCGGCGCTGGCAGTAGCGTAGGATCGGCCTCGCCGTCCTGGGGGCGGACGCGTCTCAGCCCGCCCGGCGCTGGTCGCGTTCCTTCTGGCGCAGGCGCAGCAGCAGCTCGACCTGGGCATCGGTGATCGGCTGCGCATCGCAGCGGTCGACGTAGACCTCGCGCAGCCCCTTGCCGATCCGGTCCCGCGTCTCGCCGTTCAAAGCCGGCATCGCGGCCTCGACGATCGAGCCTACGGAGCAGTTCGTCGCGAGATGTGCCATGGATCGGCAGGGCCAAATCTGAAGGAACGGTGTTGCTCCGGGACGAATGGAGCGGCGACGGCCTATCTTGCACGAGGATGGTTAACGAGAACTTACCGTTGCAGAGGTCCGGTGCCGTGTAACGAACGACCTTCCCGCCGTCGGGCGCGCCGCTCCAGAGGAGCCCTGCCGGAATGCGTCGGCCCGAGGCTCGGTTCCCGTCGGACGTCGCACCCCTCTTCGGGTCTTTTGGGGGGTGCGATCAACCGACGGATGAAACGGCGTCCTTGAGCCGTTCCTTCCTATGTCGTCGGGCTGCCCGCCCATCTGCGGTACGCAAGCGACGGGCGGATCGGCCCATTATCGGAATGGCCCGATCCGCCGCGCCCGGCGTTTCCACGCCCCACCCGCAGGCTCACTCCGCGCCGGCTCGCAGCGAGCGACGCGAGGGACAGTGCGGTTTTCTGACGGTACGGCAGGCGCCACCAGCGCGGCTCTCGAAGCCGGAGCGGGGTCTGTGCGGATGAGGATCTGCGGAGCACGCCGACAAGCGAAGCGGACGGCCTGAGCCGACGCAGAGGCAAGATCATCGGCCCGGCGAGGGGTCTGCCCGAAGATCAGCGCGTTGCTTGAAAGGTTTTGGCTCCCCGAGCAGGACTCGAACCTGCGACAAAGCGATTAACAGTCGCTTGCTCTACCAACTGAGCTATCGGGGATCACCCGGCCGCCTCGGCGGCGCTGGCGGGTCATTAGCCGTCGCCGGTTGCGGGCGCAAGGGTCCTGGCGAAGGTTTTTGCACCTGCGCGCCCGGCGCAGCGGTCGGGCTCTCCCGGCGCCCCTGCGAAACCGCATCTTGTATCGTTTTCGTTTGATCGCCTCGGCCTTCACCCCACTCCGTCATCGCGAGGCGGAGCCGAAGCGACCCAGAGCGCGACCTGTCCGGAAGGGACGGTGCCCTGGATTGCTTACGTCTCGCCTCGCAAGGACGACGGAAGAGACCGAAGCGATCAAACGGAAACCCTATTATGCCCGCTCTTCCGTCGATCGCACGACAAGACCGTTGCCGAGCGGGCAGAGCCTCTGCTAGAGACGCCTCGCTCCGGAGCGGCCGCTCGGCCCGGAGCGTCGCGCCTCGGCGCGGTGAGGCCTCGTGGCGGAGTGGTTACGCAGAGGACTGCAAATCCTTGCACCCCGGTTCGATTCCGGGCGAGGCCTCCAAAATTCCCGGCAGTGCCGGACCTCCTCCATCATCGCCCGTGACGACAGGCCGGAAACCGTCGCGATAGCGCGGGACGTCCGTCAGCCTGAGCCTTGCAATTCCGAGGGCGATCCACGACAACGCGCCCGCTCGCATCGGCGCCGCTCGACGGGCGGGCTGAAGGACGGTCTGGCGCAGCGGCGAGGGATGGACGGCTCATGCTCGATTATGCCCAGGCGCGGCGCCTCATGGTCGATTGTCAGCTCCGGACCTTCGACGTGAACGACGTCGCGGTGCTCGATGCCTTCGATTCCGTTCCGCGGGAGCGCTTCGTGCCTCCGGGCCGCGCGGATTTCGCCTATATCGATCAGACGCTGACCTTCGACACCGGGGCGGACGGGGCCCACGCGATGCCCGCGCCGATGGTGCTGGCCCGCATGATCCAGGCACTCAAGGTCCGTCCCGGCCTGCGCGTCCTCGACGTGGCCAGCGGCTACGGCTACGGCGCGGCCATCCTGCAGCGTCTCGGGGCGGAGGTCGTCGCCCTCGAATCGACCGCCGAACTCGCGGATGCCGCGCGCGAGCGCCTGGGCGGTGGGGTCGAGGTGATTCACGGCGCGCTGGACGCCCCGTTGAAGGGCGATCCCTTCGACGCGATTCTCGTCGAGGGCCGCGTCGAGACACGGCCCCAGGCCCTGCTCGACCAGTTGCGCGACGACGGACGACTCGTCTGCGTGTTCGGCCCCCATCGCAACGCCAAGGCGACCCTGTTCGTGCGGGCGGGCGACGCCTTCGGATCGCGCGCGCTGTTCGATGCGTCGCTGCCGGGCCTGAAGGCGTTCGCGACCGAACCCGGCTTCGCCTTCTAAAGAACACGCCACGACGGCCTCAGTCACGCAGCGTCCGGCCGGAGTCTTGCCGGGCGAGGCGGAGGCTTTTCGCGCCGTTCGCCAAGACTGGTCCCGCCGCCGAGAGCGGCGGGGTACCTCGGTACACAACTTCGCGGGCGTGGATTAAGCGGGACCGGGTGTCGCTTTTTTGAGCCACCCACCGGCAATCCACCATCGCAGTGCGGTAACCCCTGTCACCGGCGCCACAAGCTCGGCTACTCTTCCGCTTGAGGCGGGCTGGCCATCCCGACGCACGAGTGTGCGAACGACGGTCACGTCGCGACCCTTGCGGAGCGGATCGTTCGACGGGCGTCCTCGGGGGCGGACCGGAAGACGACCGACCGGGTCGGACGCGACGGTGCGGCGGGACGGCAAATCGAGAAACCGCAAGGGCTGATCGACGTGAAAGAACGCAACCTTGCGGCGCGGTCCGCGCTTCGGCTGGCTGGCGCCGTCGCTTCGGTGCTGGCTGCCGCAAGTCCGGCTGCCGCCGAGACCCTCGAGAGCGCGCTGTCGCGCGCCTACCAGGCGAACCCTGCCCTCAACGCGGCGCGGGCCAACCTGCGCGCGACCGATGAGGACGTGAACCGCTTCCAGGCCGGCTACCGGCCCAACGCCGCGATCTCGGCCGACATCGGCATCCAGCAGTTCCAGGGCAAGATCGGTGGCATCGGCACAAGCGGCCCCATCAACCTTCTCACCCGCCCGGGCGGCGCCGGCCTGACCATCAACCAGAACGTCTTCGACGGGTTTCAGACCGACAACCGCGTCCGTTCGGCCGAATCGACCGTGCTCAGCACGCGCGAGGGCCTGCGCCAGACCGAGATGAACACGCTGTTCAACGCGGCCCAGGCCTACATGAACGTGCTGAGCGACACGGCGACGCTCGAATTGCAGCGCAACAACGTCGAGGTTCTGGAGGAACAGCTCCGCCAGACCCGCGACCGCTTCAACGTCGGCGAGGTGACCCGCACCGACGTGGCCCAGGCCGAGGCGCGCCTCGCCGGCGCCCGCTCCCAGGTCAGCGCGGCGGAAGCGGCCCTGCGCGCCTCGATCGGCATCTATCGGCAGATCGTCGGCGTCGAGCCCCGCCAGCTCGCCCCCGGGCGACCCCTCGACCGCTACGTGCCGGCCTCGCTGGATCAGGCCATCCTCATCGGCCTCAAGGAGCATCCGCAGATCCTCGCCTCCTTCCACGCGGTGGACGTGGCGGAGTTGCAGGTGAAGGTGGCCGAGGGCGCGCTCTACCCGCAGGCGCAGATCACCGGCGCGGTGCAGCAGCGCTACGATCAGCAGTTCTCCGGCGACAACGGCGTGACCGCTTCGATCGTCGGGCGGGTCAACATCCCGCTCTACCAGGGCGGCGGCGAGTACGCGGTGATCCGCCAGGCCAAGGAGAATGCCGGGCGCGCCCGCCTCATCGCCGAGCAGGACCGCGACACCATCCGCGCCTCCATCGTCCGCACCTGGGGCAATCTCGAAGCCTCGAAGGCGCAGGTGATCGCCTCCCAGGCGCAGGTCCAGGCCAACGAGGTGGCGCTGAACGGCGTGCGCGAGGAGGCCCGCGTCGGCCAGCGCACGACTCTCGACGTGCTGAACGCGCAGCAGGAACTGCTCTCGGCCCGCGTCGCCCTGATCCGCGCCCAGCGCGACCGGGTCGTGAACTCCTACGACGTGGTGCAGGCCGTCGGCCGGCTCACGGTGCGCTTCACCAGCCTGCCGGTGACGCCCTACAGCGCCCGCGAACACCTCGATCAGGTCCGCGATCTCTGGTTCGGCGTGCGCACGCCCGACGGGCGCTGAGGAGCACCCGCGCCCGGAACTTTCCTGTTGGCCGGCGCGGGATCATGGTTGATGCGGCACGAGATGATGAAATAGTTCGTTAACCGTTTCGTCGTCTTGTCAATCGTCACCGAGTATCGTCCAGATGAGCGCAGCGAGCCCGAAGGTTCAGGACAAGACGCAGGAACCCTCCATGGAGGAGATCCTGGCTTCGATCCGCCGCATCATCGCCGACGATCAGGCGCCCAAGCCGGCCGAGGCCGAGGCTCCGCCGCCGCCCCCGCCCGCCCAGGACGACGACGTGCTCGACCTCGCCGAGGTAGCCGAGCCCCTGCGCAAGGCCGAGCCCGTCGATTTCGACATGCCCGAGATCGACTTCCGGATGCCGGAATTCGACCCCGAGCCGGAGCCCGAACCCGCCTTCGAGCCGCCGCCGAAGCCCGAGCCGGCCTTCGTGCCCGAGCCGGAGCCCGCACCCGCCCCGAGGGCCGCCGAGCGCATCCGCGCGGCGGTGGAGGAGGGGGTGAGCGAGCGGCTCGTCTCCTCGCACACGGTCGAGAGCGTGGGGCAGAACTTCCAGCTTCTGGCCCAGACGGTCCTCTCGCAGAACGCCCGCACCCTGGAGGATCTGGTCCAGGACATGCTGCGGCCGATGCTGAAGGGCTGGCTCGACGAGAACCTGCCGCACATGGTCGAGCGGCTGGTGCGCGCGGAAATCGAGCGGGTCGCCCGCGGGCGCTGAGCCGTGCCCCGGCGGGTGACGGTTGACGGGGACACCGCCCCGGGCCGATAGCGGCGGCATCTCCCTGACGACGCCGCACGCCTGAAAAGCCCGCCCCGCCCATGATGGACAAGATCTTCGACCCCGCCGCTGTCGAGGCGCGCGTCTCCACGGCCTGGGACGAGGCCCAGGCCTTCCGCGCCGGCCGCCCCGAGCGGGCCGGCGCCGAGCCCTTCAGCATCGTGATCCCGCCGCCGAACGTGACGGGCTCGCTGCATATGGGCCACGCGCTCAACAACACGATCCAGGACATCCTCGTCCGCTTCGAGCGGATGCGCGGGCGCGATGTGCTGTGGCAGCCGGGCACGGATCACGCCGGCATCGCCACGCAGATGGTCGTCGAGCGCCGGCTCGCCGAGACGCAGCAGCCCGGCCGACGCGAACTCGGTCGCGAGGAGTTCCTGCGCCGGGTCTGGGCCTGGAAGGAGGAATCCGGCGGCACCATCATCGGCCAGCTCAAGCGGCTCGGCGCCTCCTGCGACTGGTCGCGGGAGCGCTTCACCATGGACGAGGGCCTGAGCCGCGCCGTGCTCAAAACCTTCGTCGATCTGCATGCGCAGGGACTGATCTACCGCGACAAGCGCCTCGTGAACTGGGACCCGAAGTTCCAGACCGCGATCTCGGATCTCGAAGTGCAGCAGGTCGAGGTGAAGGGCCATCTCTGGCACTTCGATTACCCCGTCGTGGACGAGACCGGCGCCCCGACCGGCGCGGTCATCACCGTGGCGACCACCCGTCCCGAGACGATGCTGGGCGACACCGCGGTGGCGGTCCACCCGGACGACGAGCGCTACCGCGACCTCGTCGGCCGCCGGGTGCGCCTGCCGCTCGTCAACCGGCTGATCCCGATCGTCGCCGACAGCTATTCCGACCCGGAGAAGGGCACCGGCGCGGTCAAGATCACGCCCGCCCACGACTTCAACGATTTCGAGGTCGGGCGCCGCCAGGGCTGCCGGCCGATCAACGTGCTGGACCCCGAGGCGCGGATTCAGATCGCCGGCAATGCCGACTTCCTCGACGGCGCCGAGCCGGAGGAAACCGCGCTGGCGCTCGACGGCCTCGACCGCTTCGAGGCGCGGAAAGCGGTCGTCGCGTTAATGGAGGAGCGCGGCCTCTTGCGCGCGGTCGAGCCCAACACCCACGCCGTGCCGCACGGCGACCGCTCGGGCGTGGTGATCGAGCCGTATCTGACCGACCAATGGTACGTGAACGTCAAGCCGCTGGCCGAGCGGGCGCTCCAGGCCGTGCGCGACGGGCAGACCCGCTTCGTGCCCGACAACTACGAGAAGATCTTCTTCCAGTGGCTGGAGAACATCGAGCCGTGGTGCGTCTCGCGCCAGCTCTGGTGGGGCCATCAGATCCCGGTCTGGTACGACGGGGAGGGCGGCATCTTCGTCGCCGAGAGCGAGGCCGAGGCCGCCGCCCAGGCCAGGGCCAAGCACGGCACGGACGTCGCGCTGACCCGTGACCCGGACGTGCTCGACACGTGGTTCTCCTCCGCGCTCTGGCCGTTCTCCACGCTCGGCTGGCCGGACAAGCCCCCGGATCTGGCCCGCTTCTACCCCACCAACACCCTGGTGACGGGCAAGGACATCATCTTCTTCTGGGTCGCCCGGATGATGATGATGGGCCTCCACCTCACCGACCGGGCGCCCTTCGAGACGGTCTACCTGCACACCCTCGTCCGCGACGAGAAGGGTGCCAAGATGTCGAAGTCGAAGGGCAACGTGGTCGATCCGGTCGATCTCATCGACCGCTTCGGCGCCGATGCCCTGCGCTTCACCCTGGCCGCGCTCGCCGCCCCCGGCCGGGACATCAAGCTCGGGCCCCAGCGGGTCGAGGGCTACCGCAACTTCGCGACCAAGCTCTGGAACGCGGCCCGCTTCGCCGAGATGAACGGCTGCGAACTCAAGGCCGATTTCCGGCCCGAAGCCGTGCGCGAGACGCTGAACCGCTGGGCGCTCACCGAGGCCGCCAAGGCGGTGGCGGAGGTGGCGCAGGGCATCACGGTCTACCGCTTCAACGATGCGGCGGCCGCCGCCTACCGCTTCGTCTGGAACGTGTTCTGCGACTGGTATCTCGAACTCGCAAAGCCGGTGCTTCAGGGCGAGGGCGTCGATCCGGCCGCGCGCGCCGAGACGCAAGCCACGGTCGCCTTCCTGATCGACCAGATCGCCAAGCTCCTGCACCCGTTCATGCCCTTCCTCACGGAGGAGCTGTGGGCGATCAAGGGGCAGGCTCTTCCCGGGTCGCGCGGACTGCTCACACTCGAATCCTGGCCGGATCTCTCGGCCTATGCCGACGCGCAGGCCGAGGCCGAGATCGGCTGGCTGGTCGATCTGATCTCCGAGGTGCGCTCGGCCCGCTCGGAGACGAACGTGCCCGCCGGCGCGCAGGTGCCGCTGGTGCTGGTCGGCGCCGACGAGGCGGTTCGCGCCCGCGTCGATCGCTGGAGCGAGACGCTGACCCGGCTCGCGCGCCTGTCCGAGATCGGCTTCGCCGAGACCGCCCCGAAGAACTCGGTGCAGCTCCTCGTGCGCGGCAGCGTCGCCGCCCTGCCGCTGGAGGGCATCGTCGATCTCGCGGCGGAAGTCGCGCGGCTGAAGAAGGAGGCGGGCAAGGCGACGTCCGAGATCGCCAAGATCGAGGGCAAGCTCGGCAATGCCGACTTCCTCGCCCGCGCCCCCGAGGAGGTGGTGGACGAGCAGCGCGAGCGCCGCGATGCGGAGGCCGCGCGGCTGGCCAAGATCGAGGAAGCGCTGGTCCGCCTGAGCGACGCATGAGGTGGCGGCGGCGGCTCGGCGCGCTCGTCGCCGGGCTCGCCGCCGCGCTCATGGGGCTCACCTTCTGGACGGCGCGGCCGGGCGATCCGGCGCTCTATCCCGCCTCCGGCCCGGAGGCGGTCACCGTTCTCCTCGTCAGCCACGGCTGGCATTCCGGCCTCGTCCTGCCCCGCGACCGGCTGATGGGGGAGGGCGCGGGCGCGGCCTTGCGCAGCATCGCCACGCGCTTTCGCGCCTACGGCGATCTGGAATTCGGCTGGGGCGAGGCCCGCTTCTACCGGGCGACGCCCACCTTGCAGGCGTTCGACGGGCGGCTCGCCCTCGAAGCCCTGTTCACCCCCGGCGGCAGCGACGGCGTGATCCAGGTGGTCGGCCTCGAACGCCCCGCCCGCGAGAGCTTTCCGCAGGCCGAGATCGTGCCGGTCCACGTCTCGCGCGAGGGCCTGACCCGGCTGCTGGCGCGGCTCGAGGCCGGCTTTCGCCTCGGCGATGGCCAGCCCGTCGCGTTGGGGCCGGGCCTCTACGGGCCGAGCCTGTTCTACGTCGGCGCGGGGCGCTTCTCCTACGCCAACCTCTGCAACCACTGGGCCGCCGACCTGCTCAACGCGGCGGGCCTGCCGGTGACACCGGTGCTGGACACGCATCCGTTGGGGCTCATCGCCGATCTGCGCTGGCGGGCCGGCGCGCGGGCGATGGAACGGCCCGACCTGTCCAAACCGTAATCTTCGCGCCATCCGGCGGTCAGGCGGGACAGCCTAGATCTTCGCTCACGGCACCGCCGCCCCTCGCCCGGCCCCCTTGTCCGGCGCGCGCGGGCGGCACGCCCCAGCGATCGATCCTCGGAGATTTCCATGACCCTGACTGTCCGCCGCCGCGCCATCGCCTCCGTCGCCGCGGCCGCCCTCGTCGCGGGCGGCGCGGCCGGCTTCGGCCTGAGCGAGTCCGTGACCCCGGCCTACGCCCAGGCCCTGCCCAAGACCCCGATCGAGGCCCCCGAGCACCCGCCGGGCTCGTTCGCCAGCGTCGTCGACAAGGTGAAGCCCGGGGTCGTCGCCGTGAAGGTGAAGCTCGACGACAGCGCCGGCGACGACGACGACGACAGCCCCGGCGGACCCAACATGCAGCAGGTGCCGCCGCAACTGCGCGAGTTCTTCAAGCGCTTCGGCCAGGGCGGTCCCGGCGGGCGCGGCATGCCGCAGCAGCGCGGCCAGCGCGGCGCGGTCGGCTCGGGCTTCATCATCTCGGCGGACGGCTACGTGGTGACCAACAACCACGTCGTCGACAAGGCCAAGACCGTGCAGGTCACGCTCGACGACAACCGCACCCTCGACGCCAAGGTGATCGGCAAGGACGCCAAGACCGATATCGCTCTCCTGAAGATCAGCGAGAGCGGCAGCTATCCCTACGTTCAGTTCGGCAAGGGCGCGCCCCGCGTCGGCGACTGGGTGGTCGCCATCGGCAACCCGTTCGGCCTCGGCGGCACGGTGACGGCGGGCATCGTCTCGGCCCGCGGCCGCGACATCGGCGCCGGCCCCTACGACGACTTCCTGCAGATCGACGCGCCGATCAACAAGGGCAATTCCGGCGGCCCGACCTTCAACGTCAGCGGCGAGGTCGTGGGCGTGAACACGGCGATCGCCTCGCCCTCGGGCGGCTCGGTCGGCCTCGCCTTCGCGATCCCCGCCGAGACCGTGCAGACGGTGGTCGAGCAACTCCGCACCGACGGCAAGGTGGTGCGCGGCTATCTCGGCGTGCAGGTCCAGCCGGTGACCAAGGACATCGCCGACGGCCTGGGCCTCGACAAGGCCAAGGGCGCCCTCGTCGATCACGCCGAGAGCGGCACGCCGGCCGCCAAGGCGGGCCTCAAGTCGGGCGACGTGATCGAATCGGTCAACGGCGCGCCGGTCAACGACGCCCGCGAGCTCTCGCGCCGGATCGCCGGCCTCAAGCCCGGCACGGAGGTGAAGCTCGCCTATCTGCGTGGCGGCAAGAGCGACGTGGCCACCGTCGAACTCGGCACGCTGCCGGGGGACGGCAAGGTGGCGAGCCGCGGCGAGAGCAGCTCGAGCGGTCAGGCCCGGCTCGGCCTCAACCTCGCGCCGGCCAGCGAGATCGGCCTCGGCGACGAGGGCGTCGCGGTGATGGATGTCGACCCGACCGGGCCGGCCGCCTCCAAGGGCATTTCCCAGGGCGACGTGATCCTGGATGTCGGCGGTACCAGCGTCTCGAAGCCTTCCGAGGTGCAGGCGCAGATCCGCGCCGCGGAATCGAACGGCCGCAAGGCCGTGCTGATGCGGGTGAAGAGCGCCAAGGGACAGACCCGCTTCGTGGCCGTCTCGCTCAGCAACAAGGAGGGGTGATCTCGTCTCAGGCGGGACCGCGACGGTCCCGCCGCTCCTGCGGTTTCCTCACGACTTCGCGCCCGCTCCTCGGAGCGGGCTTTTTTCTGCCGCGGCTCTCGCCATGTGTGGCGTCGGCGCCACGCTCGGCCGGGCCGTAGTTTAACCTCAGGTTTACAACACGCGATTTGTTGACGTTGAGTTAAGTCACGACTTATCTCGCGACCTGAGGTTGGGTCGGGGGCGGTTCCGTGGTGCGGCGTCGGCGGAAGGGCGGAAGAGCGGTGTGGGCGGCCCTGGCCGTTCTGCTGTCAGCCCCCGTCTGCGCCGCCGGGCAGGATCGAATTCTGTCCTGGCCCGAAACGGTGCAGATCGAGCACGAGGACCGCCTCACGCGGCTCAGGTCCCTGGCGATGCGCAGCCTCGGCGCGGTGCCGCGGATCGACACCTACCGCGTCGACCGCTCAGCGCTCCCGCGCTCCATTCCCGTCGACATCCCGATCTCGCGCTGGGTCTTCGACCAGCGGGTGTTCTTCGACACGGATTCCGACCTGCTCCGGCCGGAGGGGCAGGCGGTGATCGAGGTCGTGGCCGAGGTGCTGCGGGGCGAGGCGGCCGACACGGCGGTGTTCGTGGCCGGCCATACCGATTCCCGCGCCGACGACGGCTACAATTACGCCCTCTCGGTGCGCCGTGCCCGCAGCGTCGCCCTGGCGCTCCACGCCCGCAAGGTCCGTCAGGCCCAGATCTGGCAGGTCGGCTTCGGCGAGGCGATCCCGCTCGCGCCCAACACCTCCGAGACCGGCATGGCCCGCAACCGGCGGGTCGAATTCCTGTTCGGGCGCAAGGCGGAGGCCGTCGGCGTCTGGCTGTCGCGCCAGCGCGACCTCGTCTGCGCGGGAGCGAGCGCGGCGCAGCGGCAGGTCTGCCTCGACGCCTTCGAGCGCCTGCCCGGCGTCGTCGCCACGCCGGTCCAGCAGGCCGCCCCGATCGCGCCGCCCGCGCTGCCGCCCCCCACGATCGCCCGGGCGCCGGTGGTGATCGGGGAACAGACCTTCGTGCCCCTCGAGAACCGCCAGACGGTGACGCTGGAAGCGAAGCGCGCCGTCGAGGTCGAGGGGCCGGCCGTGCCGAAGGAGGCGGTCGCAGCCCCGCCCAAGGCCCCGCCGGCCGAGGTCGTCATCGCCCGCAACACCCCCGTCCTGATCGACCTGCGCGAGCGGCGCGTCCTCGTCGAGAGCCTTGAGCGATGAGTCCGATTGTCATGAGGCGAGTTCCATGAGTCTGGTCGAGTACCAAGCCCTGGATGTCGGCCCGGAGGGCGTCCTCGCGCGCGATCTCGCGGCCCGGCTCGAGGCGGAGGCGGATCAGCCGATCCTCTCGTTGTCCGCCCCCCACGGCGCCAGCGCCGAGAGCCCCGCCCTCCTCACCAGCGCGATGCGCGCGTGGTACCAGCAGCACGTCGCGGCGGCCCGCCAGTCGGCGCTGGGCGAGGTGCGGCGCGGCCTCGCCGACGAGAAGACGGCGGCCGGCAACGAGGGCTTCCTGCTGGAGGCCGAGAAGGACGGCATCGAGCAGGCAAAGCAGAACAACCTCGCCACCGAGCGGGCGAACTTCTTCCAGCGCAAAGAGATCATCGACCTCAACGCCGAGATCGCGCGCCTCCACACCGAGTACGAGCGCAAGCGCGCTGAGCACGGCCGCGACGCCCAGACCTGGCGGCCGGGTCTGTATTACTTCGGCCTGTTCCTGTTCGTGATGGCCGAGTTCCCGATCAACCTCTCGGCCTTCCTCAAAATCGACTTCCTGACGCCCGCCTTCGCGACGATGAGCGTGACGCTGATCGCCTTCGGACTGGCCTTCTCCAGCCACCTGATCGGTCAGGTGATCCGACAGTGGAGCGAGCGGTTCGGCGAGAACGTCACGGGGCGGCTCAAGGCCGAGAGCCTGCGCCTCCTCGGGGTCGGCGTGCTGCTTCTGCTGATCGGCGCCGCGGCCATCGTGTTCAGCCGCTCCTACCTCGTTGCGGAGGCGGTCGCGCGCTCCGATGCGCTCGGGGAGGGGGGCGCCAGCACCGTCTCGATCTACGGGCTGGCGCTGATCATGAACGTGTTCGTCTACGCGATCGGGCTGGCCTGGGCGATCGTGTTCCACGATCCGGTGCCGAACTTCATGGAGGAGCGTCACCGGCTGGAGGTGCTGCGGGCGCGGCTGCGCAAGCGCTACCGCACGCTGCTGGAGCCCAAGCAGCGCCAGCGCATCGAGGAGGCGCAGCGCGCCCGCGACGGGGCCGACCGGCGCGAGGCGGACCAAACCAAGAGCCTGCGCAACCACACGCGCCACCGCGCCCGCTTCGAGGAGGTGCGCAAGCTCGACGCCCGGGTGCTGGCGCTGCTGGAGAACTACCGCAGCCGCCTGCTCGCCGCCGCCCGCCAGCGCGGCCTCCACACCCGCTTCGTCTACGAGGACCTGACCTCGGGCGATGTCGACACCAAGCGCGACCTCGACGGCGAGGCCTACCTGCGCCAGCGCCTCCACCTCGGCTACGTCTGACCCGGGGCTCCTGCCATGCGTGCGACCGCTCTCTCCCTCCTCGTCCTCGCCGCGGCCCTGTCCGCACCCGGTGCAGCCGCCCAGACCGGCTACGAGGCCGTGCGGCAGGAATCCGCCTGCCCCCGCGAGCGGGAGCCGAGGCCCCTGCGCCAGACCGTCGTCGTGCTCGACGAGGCGATGGTGGAGGCCAAGCCCGAGGCCAACGCCCTGTGGAAGCGCATCGTCGTCGAGGCGGCCGATGCCCGGGAGGTCGGGACCGGCACGCTCGGCCCCCGCGAGCGCCTGACCCTGCTGGTCGCCCGCCGCGACGGCAGCGAGGTGCTGCCGCTCTTCGTCGGCTGTTCGCCCAACCTTCCGACGGAAGAGATCGAGCGGGCGCGGGCGGCCGACACCCAATGGGACATCTTCACCGGCGGCGACAGCGGCGCGCGCCTCAAGAAGACCCGCGAGGCCTTCTCCAACGGCCTCGCCCGGGCCATGGCGCAGGTCGCCAAGCGCGCCGAGGCGATCGCGGCGGTGCCGCCGCCGCCCGGTGCCCTGCTGCGCGCGCTGCAGAACGCCGGACGCCTCGCCGACCCGAACCACGGCCTGCCGCGCTTCATCCTGGTCAGCCCCTTCGCCGTCGCGGCCAAGGGCGAGGCGGCCGAGGCGGCGACGGCCCGGGAGAAGGGTTTCGCGCTCGCCGAGCGCAGCGGCCTCGATTTCGGCCGGGCCGAACTCTACCTCGCGGGCGCGCAGCTGGGGGAGGGGGCGAGCCTCGAATTCGCCCGCGCCCTCGTGCTGGGCGCCAAGGGCGTGCTGGTCGCGGCCCGCTCGGATGGGCTGCCGCGCCTCCAGCCGGAGCCGGTCTCGCTGCGGACCTATGCCGGCTTCATCGACTACGTCGACCAGCGCGTGCCGCTTCAATTTCGGCTCGCCGCCACCGCCCAGGGCGATCTCGTCAACAGCTGGATCGAGACGACCTTCTCGAAGAGCACGGCGACGCCGGTCGCCGGCAAGATGCTGTGCCGGGGCAGCGCCTGCGAGGTGCGCGGCGACGGACGCTTCGCGCAGGTCTGGTTTTCCGCCCCGCACGGCGAGCCGAAGAACCGCTCGAAGCTTCCCTTCGGCGGCGCGCGCAATCTCGAATTGACGCTCAAGGGCACGACCGCTTCCGGCCGGATCTCCGACCCGGCCGTCGTCTTCGGCGGCTCCGACGCGACGAAGCGGGACGACCTGCGCTTCGAGATCGAGCGGATCGAGGACGGGCAGTTCTGACGGATCGGAGCGGCACGGGCCGGGCCGCTCCCCACTCGACGAGACGGCCCCGGGGCACCCTTCGATGTTGCGACGTTCCATCAAGGCAGGCGGCACGGCCGTCTGCGCGGGCCTTCTCGTGGGCGGGCTGCTCGGAGGCTGCGTCAGTTCGCGGCCGGCCGGGTCCGGGCCCGCTTCCGCCGATCCGGTGGCGGAGGCGATCGGGCGCTGCGCCGCGGCCACCATCGGCGGCGCCGTGGTCGGCACCCTGATCGGCGCGGCGGCGGGCGGTGGCCGGGGGGCGGGAACAGGCGCCCTCATCGGCGGGGCGGTCGGCGGCGTCGGCTGCGCCGTGCTCACCGCCCTCGATGCGCAGGACAAGGAGCGCATCCGCAACGCCCAGATCGCCGCGGCGGCGACCAACCAGCCGCGCTACCTCAACTACCAGGGCAGCGACGGGCGCCCGCGCCAGATCACCGTGCGCCCGCAGGCGGCGCAGGCGGCGGAGACCGGGCGCCTCTGCCGGGTGCTCGACACCTCCGCCTCGATCGGCGGGGGCTCGGCCGAGCTGCCGCCGGCCAAGGTCTGCCGCACCGACAGGGGCGAGTGGCTGCCGGCCTGACCGGGCGCCGTCCCGACGGGCGAGGGGTGGAACGGGTTGCTTCCCGGGCGATCCGTTTCGCTCGAACGAGGCCGGCGGATTGGCGGGCCACCCCTCGGCGTCTATCGGGGAGAGCGCGACCTCACCCGGAGCGGAAAGCCCACGATGCCGCCGTCAGCGTGCCTGGAGAGAGGCCCGGTCCTCGACCGTGTGCCGTCCGACGCGACGGCGCGGCGGGCGTTTCGTGGGAGGCGCTGAGCCGGTTCGGGCCGGCACGGAGCCCCGCCTGATCCGGCCCGGCCTCGCAAGGGTGCTGATCGGCTGCGCGGCCTTGAGCGCCGCCCATGGCGGCTCCGCTCGAGCGGAACCGCTCGCCGCGCAGCGGCCGCTCATTCCCGAGCCGATGGTGTTCGACCTCGTCCGGCCCCTCGGCGCCCGGGCGGGGGAGCGCGAGGTCAACGTGCTCGCCATCCGCCCCTTGCGCCGGGGGCCGACGGACTGGGCGCCCGAGATCGAGATCGCCTATGCCGACGGCCAGTCGGTCGAGTTCGAGCTTCCCTTTACCGACGGACGCCTCGCACAGGTGAAGGCCGCGCTCCAGGGCACCTTCGGGACGGGGGCGGACGGGCGCTGGATTCACGGCTGGCAGTATATCGGCCTGTACGACCGCGACCGCGCGAGGGCCGAGAATTCCCTGCTCTACATCTCCGGCTACCGCTTCGACGCCCGCTGGAGCAGCCTCTCCATGGCCGGCCTGAGGCAGGTCGGGCTCCGGCCGCTCGGGCCGACCGACCTTCTGCTCAACCAGTCGATCTTCTACGATCTCGGGCCGGCGACGGTCCTCGGCCTCGAACTCAATCTCCGCCGGGGCCTCGCCGCCGCCGGGACGACGCGCCTCCTCGTCATCCCGCAGCTGCATGTCCGCCTCTCGCAGGCGACGAGCCTTCAGGCGGGCCTGGGCGCGGAATTCCGGACCGGGCGCGCGGCCGGCCTCGTGGCGGCCCTGCGCCTGATCCGCGATTTCTAGGGCGCCCGCCGCCGCCGGATCGGACACGCCGGCCCTCTCCGGGGTTGGACCGGCACCGGGATTCGGCCCGGGAAGGAGACAGGCATGGCGGGCGTCCAGGCATCCGGCACCTTCGCGCTGGGCGGAGATCTCACGGTCCACCGGTTCGGCTTCGGCGCGATGCGCATCACGGGCGCCGGCATCTGGGGCGATCCGCCGGACCGCGCGAAGGCCCTGGCCACGCTGCGGGCCGTTCCCCGCCTCGGCATCGACCTGATCGACACCGCCGACAGCTACGGTCCTTTCGTCAGCGAGGACCTGATCCGCGAGGCGCTCCACCCCTATGACGGCCTCGTCATCGCCACGAAGGGCGGCCTGACCCGCCACGGCCCCGATATCTGGCGGCCCGTGGGCAATCCCGACTACCTGCGCCAATGCGTGCTGATGAGCCTGAGGCGCCTGGGCCTCGAGCGCATCGATCTCTGGCAGCTCCACCGGATCGGACCGGACTGCCCCCGCGAGCTGCAGTTCGAGGCCATCGCCCGGATGCGGGACGAGGGGCTGATCCGCCATGTCGGCCTCTCCGAGGTGTCGGTCGAGGACATCGAGGTCGCGCAACGCGTCTTCCCCGTGGCGAGCGTGCAGAACCGCTACAACCTCGTGGATCGCACCAGCGAGGCGGTGCTCGCCCATTGCGAGCGGCACGGCATCGGCTTCATCCCCTGGGCGCCGCTCGACAAGGGCGCCCTGGCCGGTCCCGGCTCGACGCCGGAGACGGTGGCGAGCCGCCTCGGTGCCAGCGGCGGCGCGGTGGCGCTGGCGTGGCTCCTGAAGCGCTCGGCCGTCATGCTGCCGATCCCCGGCACAGGCGATCCCGATCACCTCGCGCAGAACGCGGCGGGCGCCGACATCACCCTCAGCGACGAGGATTTCGACGCCCTCGACCGGGCGGGCCGCGCGGCGTGGCAGACGGCGTCGGCCTGAGCCGGATCGCGTGTTCCCGCGCACCCGGCGTCCGGCCGGCGAAGGAACCCGGCGCTGGCGCGGGGCTTGCTTACCGGTTGCGGACCTTCGGTTCGCCGGGCAGGGAGCCACGGACGCGATGACGGCAGCGCACTTCGTTCGTCTCGGCCTGATCGGCGGCCTCGCCGTCGCGGCTCTGGGAGCCGGTCCGGTGCAGGCGCGGACCGGCTGGGTCTCGGGCACCTACGTCTATGCCGACCTCTGCACGCTGCCCGAGGACGGCGCCCGGGCGGGGCGGCGCGTCACGCTCAAGCGGTGGCCGACGGGCGACAACCTCGTCTACGAGGGCGCCGGCCTGTCCGCGCCGATCGAGACGGCCGTCACCGTCGACGACACGACCAAGGACGTGGCGTTCCATCTCCAGACCGGGGCGGGCCTCGTCAGCTTCCGCGGCACCGCCGGCCCCGATGCCCTGGTCGGCACCCTGCACAGCGCCGACGGCTCCGAGCCCGTGCGCCTCAAGCGGATGATGCGAACCCGCGCCCCCGAAGCCTGCCCCGGGGAGACCACGGGCTCGATCAACTGACGCCCGCGCCGCATCGCCGCCATTGACGCCGCCGCGCCCCGGCGCGAGGGAAGCGCCGGGGCTTCCAGCGAAGGCGAGCGGCATGGGCGAGGCAAAGCGCAGCTACAGGATCGCGGTCATTCCGGGTGACGGCATCGGCAACGAGGTCGTGCCGGAAGGCGTGCGGGTGCTCGAACGGGCCGCCGCGCGCCACGGATTCGAGATCAAGCAGGACTGGTTCGATTTCGCCTCGTGCGATTACTACGAGGCGAACGGGCGGATGATGCCCGAGGACTGGAAGGAGCGGATCGGCAGCCACGACGCGATCTTCTTCGGCGCCGTCGGCATGCCCGAGCGCGTGCCCGACCACATCTCGCTCTGGGGCTCGCTGATCCAGTTCCGGCGGGAGTTCGATCAGTACGTCAACCTGCGGCCCGTGCGCCTGATGCCGGGCGTGCCCTCGCCGCTCGCCGGCCGCGAGCCCGGCGACATCGACTTCTGGGTCGTGCGCGAGAACACCGAGGGCGAGTATTCCAACGCGGGCGGACGCATGTTCCCCGGCACGGAGCGCGAGTTCGCCGTGCAGGAATCGATCTTCACCCGCCACGGCGTCGACCGGGTGCTCAACTTCGCCTTCGCGCTGGCCCAGAGCCGGCCGAAGCGGCACCTGACCTCGGCCACCAAGTCCAACGGCATCTCGATCACGATGCCCTACTGGGACGAGCGGGTGCGCGCGGTGGCCGAGGGCTACCCCGATATCCGCTGGGATCAATACCATATCGACATCCTGACCGCGCATTTCGTGCTCAATCCGGATCGGTTCGACGTGGTGGTCGCCTCGAACCTGTTCGGCGATATCCTGTCCGATCTCGGACCGGCCTGCACCGGCACGATCGGCATCGCGCCCTCGGGCAACATCAATCCGGAGCGCCGCTTCCCCTCGGTGTTCGAGCCGGTCCACGGCTCGGCCCCCGATATCGCCGGGCAGGGGATCGCCAACCCGATCGGGCAGATCTGGTCGGGCGCGATGATGCTGGAGCATCTCGGGGAGCGGGAGGCCGCGGCCGAGATCGTCGCCGGCATCGAGCGGGTTCTCGTCGAGCCGTCCCTGCGCACGCGCGATCTCGGCGGCAGCGCCGACACGCAGACCTGCGGCCGCGCGGTCGAACAGGCCCTGGGCTGAGGGGGCCCGCCGCCATGAGACCCGTCGTCGTCACGGTGGCGATCACCGGCTCGGTCGCCCGCAGGGCCGACAACCCGACCGTGCCGATCACGCCCTCCGAGCAGATCGAATCGACCCACGCCGCCTACGAGGCCGGGGCGGCGCTGGCCCATATCCACGTGCGGGAGGACGACGAAAGCCCTTCCCTCGATCCCGAGCGCTTCGGGCGGGTGCAGGAGGGCATCCGCCGGCATTGCCCGGACATGATCGTCCAATTTTCGACGAGCGGGGCGGGAAGCGATCCGGCGGAGCGGGGCGCCTGCCTGGTCCATCGGCCGGACATGGCCTCGCTGACGACGGGCTCGGTCAATTTCGGCGAGGGCGTCTACGAGAACCCGGCCGGCCTCCTCACGGCCATGGCCGGGCGGATGCGCGAGCACGGCGTGCGGCCCGAACTCGAGATCTTCGATCTCACCCACCTCCACAACGCCCGCCGCCTCGTGGACGAGGGCCTCATCGACCCTCGGGTCCACGTGCAGTTCGTCCTCGGCATCCGCAACGCGCTGCCGCCCGACCCGCACCTCCTCGACCTGCTGCTCGCCGAGACGGGCCGGCTCCTGCCGGAGGCGAGCTGGGGCGCCTTCGGCATCGGCCGCTATCAGAGCATCGCCATGGGCTGGGCGCTGGCCCGCGGGGCGGCCGGCGTGCGCACGGGGTTGGAGGACAACGTGCGTCTCTCCAAGGAGCGGCTGGCCGACGGCAACGCGGATCTCGTGCGGCTCGCCGCCGCGATCTGCGCCGAGCACGGCGGCCGGCCGGCCACGCCCGCCGAGGCGCGGGCGATCCTGCGCCTCGGCTGAGACTCCGTCAGGCCGCCGCCGGACGGAGTTTGCGTCCCAGCGCCTCCTCGACGGTGCCGTCGCCGTCGAGATAGCCGTGGCGCTTCGGGTTCGGCATCACCAGCGAGGCGATGAAGGACACGCCGAGGATCACGGCGACGTACCAGAAGAACGTGCTCTCCATTCCCCAATCCTTGAGCTGGAGCGCCACGTACTCCGCCGTGCCGCCGAACAGCGAGTTGGCGATGGCGTAGGAGAGCCCCACGCCGAGCGCCCGGACCTGGGTCGGGAACAGCTCGGCCTTCACGATGCCGCTGATGCCCGTGTAGAAACTGATGATGGTCAGCCCGACCATGACCAGGGCGAAGGACAGCACGGGGTCGGTCGTGGCACCGATGGCGGTCATCAGCGGCACGATCGCCACCATGCCGAGGCCGCTGAACAGCAGCATGCTGGTCTTGCGCCCGATCCGGTCGGACATCCAGCCGAAGAAGGGCTGCATCAGCATGTAGACCAGCAGCGCCACCGTCGTGATCCGCGAGGCGGTGACCTTGTCGAGATGGGCGGTGTTGAAGAGATATTTCGGCATGTACGTGGTCAGCGTGTAGAAGGCGAGCGAGCCGCCGGCCGTGTAGGCCAGCACCACCGCGAAGGCCCGCCAATGCCGGAGCAGGGCGGCGAGGGTGCCCGATTCCGCGTCGTTCCGGTCCGCGGCGCTCGTTGTCTCCTGAAGGGAGCGGCGCAGGAACAGGGCGACCACCGCCGCAAGCGCCCCGATCACGAAGGGGATGCGCCAGCCCCAGGCGGTGAGCTGGGCCTCGGTCAGCAGGCTCTGCAACACCACGAGCACCAGCGAGGCGAGGAGTTGCCCGCCGATCAGGGTGACGTACTGGAACGAGGCGTAGAAGCCGCGCTGGCCCTTGGCGGCGACCTCGCTCATGTAGGTCGCGCTGGTGCCGTACTCGCCGCCGACCGAGAGGCCCTGCACCATCCGCGCGAGGACCAGCAGCACGGGGGCGAGGCCGCCGACGGTGGCGTGGGTCGGCAGCACCGCGATGGCGAGCGAGCCGGCGCACATCATCAGCACCGAGATCATCAGCGAGGTCTTGCGCCCGAGCCGGTCGGCGATGCGCCCGAACAGCCAGCCGCCGATCGGCCGCATGAAGAAGCCCACCGCGAACACCGCCGCCGATTGAAGCAGCTGGCTGGTCGCGTCGCCCGTCGGGAAGAAGACCGGGGCGAAGTAGAGCGCGAAGAAGGCGTAGCAGTAGAAGTCGTACCACTCGACGAGATTGCCCGACGACGATCCGACGATCGCCATGATCCGGCGGCGGCGGTCGGCGGCATCGTCCTGGTCCGGTCCCGTCTCGGCGATCTCCGCCATGTCTTCCTCCCGAAAGCGGCCTCGGAGGGCCGTGAAGCGTCGCTGGCGGCACCGTAGCTAGGCGCCCGCCGCGCGGCGCCGACCCGGCGGGCGCCCGGAGAATGACAGGCATGGGGCGACCGTCTCAGCCTCGCGCGTCGCTCCACCCGTTTCCCGCGTCGTCCGGGTAGGCTCGCGGCCTTCCGGAACGCTCCGGTCGAAGGCGAGCGGAGCGGCGGCGCCAAGTCATTGCCCCGCTTCTCTCACAGATTTTCCAGACACATAGCGATGTTCCCGTTCGCCGCGTCAGTCTTCCCGGCGAAAGTATATGAATTGCCAAGATAGAGCCGGCGAAGAATCCCGATCGCCTTGGTGCCGGAACGGTTTTCAGCCTTGCGCCGTTGCGAGCGCAGTTTGGGGGCCGCGTCCGGCCGCCGGCATCAAGAGGACCTTGAACATGACGAAGTTCTTTCGCAGCACGGCGACGGCGGCGATCCTCGTACTCGGCGCCGCGACGGCCCTGGCTCAGGGTGGCGGCGCGGGCGGCGCCGGTGGTGGCGCAGGCGGCGGAGCCGGCGGTGGTGCGGGCGGCGGAGCCGGCGGTGGCGCCGGAATGGGGGCCGGTGGCGCGGGCGGCGGCGGTGGCCCCGGCGGCGGTGCGGGCGGCGGAGCCGGAAGTATCGGCGGCGCGGGCGGCGGCGCCCGTGGCGGTGCGGGTGAGGTCGGTGGCGGAGCGGGCGGCGCCCGCGGTGGTGCGGAGACCGGCGGAGCCCGCGGCGGCGAGGCGGGCGGCGGTGCGGCCGGCGGAGCCGGGGGTGCCGCGCGCGGCACCGGCGGCAGCGAGACGGGTCCTCGCGGCGACCGCGACGGCGGCCCGGCCCGAGCCGGCGAACAGGGCGGGCGCGCCGGTCAGGGAGAGCGCGGCGACCGCGAACCCGGCAAGGCCGACCGCGACGGGGCGGGCGACCGCGACGGCCGCGGTGGACGTGACGCGGCCGGCGAGCGCGGCGGCCGCGACGGAGATCGTGCGGGCGACCGGGGCGGCCGAGGCTCGGCCAGCGAGGCGCGCGGGGCCTCCAAGAGCCTGAGCACCACTCAGCGCACGGAGTTCCGCCAGTCGATCACCCGCACCAACATCCGCCCGGTCACGAACGTGAACTTCTCCGTCCGCGTCGGCACGGCGATCCCGCGCTCCGTGTCGCTGCACCCGCTGCCGCCGGCCATCCTCTCGGTCGTGCCGGCCTATCGCGGCCTGCAGTTCGTGCTGGTCGGAGACGACATCGTCATCATCGATCCCGATACCTACGAGATCGTCGACGTGATTCCCGCCTGATTCGACGGGCGAACGGTCGAGAACGGAGGCGGCGGGGCGAGGGCTCCGCCGCCTTTCGCGTGTCGCGGCACGCGCTTGCGGAACAGGAGAGGAACGTCTAGGCTGTTCGTGCTTTGTTTTCCACGATTCTGCGGCGCCCCCGGCCCGCGGTCGACAGCAGGTGCCGCATGCTGACCCGCAAGCAACTCGAGCTGCTCCAGTTCATCCAGCAGAGGATGCAGGAGAGCGGCGTGCCGCCGTCCTTCGACGAGATGAAGGACGCCCTCGACCTCAAGTCCAAGTCCGGCATCCACCGCCTGATCATGGCGCTGGAGGAGCGCGGCTTCCTGCGCCGCCTTCCGAATCGGGCGCGGGCCATCGAGATCCTGCGCATGCCCGACGCGCCGGCGGCCAGGCCCGCGGCGGGCGCCGAGCCGCGCCGCTTCACCCCGAGCGTGGTCGAGGGGGGCCTTGCCGGCAAGCCGCCCGCGCCGAAGCCGCCGATGCTGCAGGCCCAAGACGGGAACGGACGTTCGGTGATGGTGCCGGTGATGGGCCGCATCGCCGCCGGTACGCCGATCTCGGCGATCGAGAGCCAGAGCCACACCATCGCGATGTCGCCGGACTTCCTCTCCGGCGGCGAGCACTACGCCCTGGAGGTGCGCGGTGATTCGATGGTCGAGGCCGGCATCCTCGACGGCGATCTGGTGGTCATCCACAAGCAGGACACCGCCAATAATGGCGACATCATCGTCGCCCTGATCGACGACGAGGAGGCGACCCTCAAGCGCCTGCGCCGCCGCGGCACCTCCATCGCCCTCGAAGCGGCCAACCCCGCTTACGAGACCCGCGTGCTCGGCCCGGATCGCGTGCGCATCCAGGGCAAGCTGGTCAGCCTCGTGCGCCGCTACTGAGGCTCGTCGGGCGGCGGATCGACCGGGTCCGCCGTCTCCGGGCCGGCGGTCGGCGCCTTGTCCGGCGCGGCCGCCGGCATCGGCGGGGCGACCGGGGGCTGCGGATGCCAGGGTTTGGCCGCGCCGGCACCGCGGGCCGTGACGATGTCGGGGCCGGCCGGGCGAAGGCGAATCGCCGTGGCGCCCCGCTCCACCAGGAAGGCGCGATCGACGACCAGGGGCGCTGCGCAGCCCGGCGGCGCGCGCAGGCGGCTGATCAGGATCTCGGCCCGGGCGCAATCCTCCGCGAAGGCGCGCTTGTCGGTCACGAAGGCGACGGCGCGCCCGTCGGCGGTCGTGAGGGTGCAGCCAAGACGGTCGCAGCGGGGGCCTGCCGCAGCCAGGGCGGCGTCGGGACGGCGCGGATCGCCGTCGGCCTTCAACCATTGCTCCAGAACGAAGACCGGTGGGCGCCCCAGCACGATCAGCCGGCCGTCCCTGCCGCGGACCGCCGCGCCGCCGCCATCGCGATCGACGTAGAGATCGAAGCGATCCGGAGCGCCGGCCAGGGCGAGGCCGATCGTGGCCGGTAGCAGCGCCAGAAGGCGCAGCCGCGACACGGCCAGGGTCGCCACGAGAAGCGCGGCGGCGAGCAGCGCCAGGGCCGCCGGGCCGAAGGCCGGCAGCACCACGGTGGCCTGCCCGAACCCGGCGATCCAAGACGAGATCTCCAGCATCCCGCGCACGGCGAGGCCCATCAGCCACCAGACCGGGCGGTCGAGGGCGAAGGGATAGGCCAGCATCCCGATGACCGCCGAGGGCATCACCGCGAGCGAGACGAGCGGCAGGGTCAGCGCGTTGCCGACGAGACCGAAGGGCTGCACCGTCTGGAAGTGATAGGTCGCGAAGGGCGCCGTCGCGACCTGCGCCACGAGGGTCGTGGCGAGCGTGCCGAGAATTGCCGCCGCCGCCGAGGCCGCGACGCGCCCGAGACGGGAGCGGCCCTCCGCCCGCAGCAGCCGGCCGTCGATCAGCGGCGCGCAGGCGATCAGGCCGGCCACCGCCCCGAACGACATCTGGAAGCTCGGCCCCAGCAGCGCCTCCGGCTCGCGCGCCAGCGCGACGAGGGCGGCCAGCGCGAGGTTGCGCATGCTCAGCGCCGGACGATCGACGAGGATCGCGCCGAGCATGATCAGCGTCATGATCAGCGCCCGCTCGGCCGCCACGTCCCAGCCGGAGAAGGCGCAATAGGCGGTCACGCCGACCATCGCCGCCCCGGCGGCGATCTTCTTGATGGGCCAGGTCAGCGCGAGCGCCGGCACCAGCGCGAGCCCGGCCCGCACCAGCCAGAACACCACGCCCGCGGCCAGCACCATGTGCAGGCCGGAGATCGAGACGACGTGGTAGATCCCGGCTGCTCGGAGCACGTCGTTGGTCCCGGCCGCGATCAGGCCGCGCTTGCCCGTGACGAGCGCCGCCGCCACGGCCCCGGCCTGCCCGCCGATCGCGTCGGTGATCCGCCGGGTCAGGCCGTTGCGGGCGTCGTCGATCGCCGCGGCCAGCCGCAGGGTCAGGGGCGGGGTCTCGGCCGGCGGCCCGACCTCGACCTTGCCGACGAGGGAGCCGACGGCCCCGATCCCGCGGAAATAGGCGTCGCGGGCGAAGTCGTAGCCGCCCGGCTGCACCGCCTCCGGGGGCGGCAGCAGGCGGGCGGTGGCGCGGATGGCGTCCCCCGGCCGCACCGCTTGAGCCGCCCGGTAGGAGACCCGCACCCGGCGCGGGCGGGTCGCCGCGTCGAGCGTGCCGAAGCTGTCGACCCGCACGATCAGGCGCGCGCCGCCCTCGCGCTCCTCGAGCCCTTCGACGAGGCCGGAGAGTGGTGCGATCGTCACCCGGGTGAGAACCGGCCCCGACACCGCGGCGACGCGCCGGACACCCGCGGCGAAGCCGAGGAAGACGGCCGCGACGGCCAGCGCGAGCGCGAGCCATCCGGGCCGGGCCCTAAGCAGCGGCGTCACGGCGAGGCTCAGGCCGGCGCCGACCAGGGGCGCGACGAGCGAAGGCTCGCCGTCGGTCGCCGTGAAGAAGAGGAGGATGCCGGCCCCGAACGCCACGGCGAGCCAGGGGAACAGGCGGCGCTGCTCCGCCTCGCGGGCGAGGCCCTGGCCGAGCCAGTGCCGGCCGCCCTGCCAGACGCCCGCCGGCCCGAGGAAACGGCCGGCGGCGAGGGCTGGGATCGCCCCCCGCACCACCCTGCCGCCGCCCTCCGCCATGATGTGCGCGCCCTCGGACCGATGCGCTCGACGCACGACCGGCGATGATGACGGATTCTTAACGCATCCGCTTCCTCGTGCTACACGCCCGCCGAGACCGGCCGAGGCCGCCCTCCCGCCATCCCGTACTTTTTCAAAGAAGCCTCCCAGCCGCCGATGTCGTCACCGGTCGTCACGCGCTTTGCGCCTTCGCCCACGGGCTTCCTTCACATCGGGGGGGCGCGCACGGCCCTCTTCAACTGGCTCTATGCCCGCCGCTTCGGCGGACGCATGCTGCTGCGGATCGAGGACACCGACCGGGAGCGCTCGACGCAAGGGGCGATCGACGCGATCCTCGACGGGATGCGCTGGCTCGGCCTCGATTGGGACGGCGACGTGATCTACCAGTTCGCCCGGGCCGACCGGCACCGGGCGGTGGCCGAGAGCCTGCTCGCCGCAGGCCACGCCTATCACTGCTACGCCACGGCGGACGAACTCACGCAGATGCGCGAGACGGCCCGCGCCGAGGGCCGCGCGCCGCGCTACGACGGGCGCTGGCGCGACCGCGACCCGTCCGAGGCGCCGGAGGGGGTCAAGCCGGTGATCCGCCTGCGCGCGCCCACCGAGGGCGAGACCGTGGTCGAGGATGCGGTGCAGGGCCGCGTCACCTGGGCCAACCGCGACCTCGACGACCTCGTGCTGCTGCGCTCGGACGGCACCCCGACCTACATGCTGGCCGTGGTGGTCGATGACCACGACATGGGCGTGACGCAGGTGATCCGCGGCGACGACCACCTCACCAACGCCGCCCGCCAGAGCCAGATCTACCGGGCGCTCGGCTGGGACGTGCCCGCCATGGCGCATATCCCGCTCATCCACGGGGCGGACGGGGCCAAGCTCTCGAAGCGCCACGGCGCGCTCGGCGTCGAGGAGTACCGCGACCGCGGCTACCTGCCCGCGGCCCTGCGCAACTACCTCGTGCGCCTGGGCTGGAGCCACGGCGATCAGGAGGTCTTCTCCACCGAGGAGATGATCGCGGCCTTCGACCTGAAGGCGATCGGCCGCTCTGCGGCGCGGTTCGACTTCACCAAGCTGGAGAGCCTGAACGGCCTCTACATCCGCGGCAGCGCCGATTCGGATCTCGTCGATGCGATCGAGGCGATTCTGCCCGCCCGCGGCGCCGAGCGCGGCCTGCCGGAGACGCTGACGCCGGCCTTGCGCGAAAAGCTGACGGCCGCGATGCCGGGCCTCAAGGAGCGGGCCAAGACCCTCGTCGAACTCCTCGACAGCGCCTACTACCTCACCGCATCCCGGCCGCTCGCCCTCGACGCCAAGGCCGAAGCGCTGCTGGCGGGCGAGGCGCCGGCCCGGCTGCGGGCGCTCCTACCCGCGCTCGAAGCCCTGCCGGAGTGGGACGCGGCGAGCACGGAGGCCGCCGTGCGCGGCTTTGCCGAGAGCGAAGGCGTCAAGCTCGGTCAGGTCGCCCAGCCGTTGCGCGCGGCGCTGACGGGCCGCGCCACCTCTCCGCCGGTCTTCGACGTGATGGCCGTGCTCGGTCGGGACGAGGCGCTCGGGCGCCTGCGCGACCGGCTCTCCGCCTGAACGCCCAAGGCTCGAAGGCAAGCCTCGAAGGAAACGCTCGAAGGCAAGCCTCGAAGGAAACGCTCGGGCCGCGAGGCACGCGGCCTATCGGCGCGGCAAGCGGCGCCGATCCGGCTCCAGGCCGCGGCGTCGCACCCTTCCGCGCCGGCTTCGGCCGGCTTTCGCGGGACGCAAAGGGCTTACAGGCGACGGCCACCCGAAGAATCGCGGCGCAGGGCGACTTGCGGGCGGGGCCGTCTTGAGACCATGATCCCCCGTATGGCCGAACCGGGTCGGGCGGCGTGGGCCGGAGCGGCGTCGAAGGCGGCAAGGAAGAGAGATTAATCCTTTCCGGCGGGTGACAGAACCGGCCCGTTTCTCGCATCTGCGAAGAAGCCGCGCGCGGTGGACCGTTGTAGGGCGTCGGCCGATCCGCTAACCCGGTGCCTCAGTGGGCGGGCGCAGCCTTTCGCTGCGGCGCCACAACGGAGCGGAAGTCGGCCTCGACTCTCGCTCCGGTGCTGTTCCCGTCGCGAGAAAGGGTCCGCGATCCCATGAGCGCTTCCGCCAGCACCATCATCGTGGGCGACAAAAACGTCGAACTGCCCATCAAGACCGGAACGATCGGCCCGGACGTGGTCGATATCGGCAAGCTCTATGCCCAGACCGGCAAGTTCACCTTCGATCCCGGCTTCACCTCGACCGCCTCCTGCGAGTCGAAGATCACCTATATCGACGGCGACGAGGGCGTGCTGCTCTATCGCGGCTACCCGATCGAGCAGCTCGCCGAGAACGGCGACTTCCTCGAGACCGCCTACCTGATGCTGTTCGGCGAATTGCCGAGCTCGGCCCAGAAGGCCGATTTCGACTACCGGGTCACGCGCCACACCATGGTGCACGACCAGATGAACCGCTTCTTCCAGGGCTTCCGCCGCGACGCCCACCCGATGGCGGTGATGGTGGCCTGCGTCGGCGCGCTCTCGGCCTTCTACCACGACTCGACCGACATCTCGGACGAGCAGCAGCGGATGATCGCCTCCCTTCGCATGATCGCGAAGATGCCGACGCTGGCGGCGATGGCCTACAAGTACACGATCGGCCAGCCCTTCGTGTATCCGAAGAACGACCTCGACTACACCTCGAACTTCCTGCGGATGTGCTTCGCGGTGCCGTGCGAGGAGTACGTCGTCAATCCGATCTACGCCCGCGCGCTCGACAAGATCTTCATCCTGCACGCCGACCACGAGCAGAACGCCTCCACCTCGACGGTGCGGCTCGCTGGCTCCTCGGGCGCCAACCCGTTCGCCTGCATCGCCGCCGGCATCGCCTGCCTCTGGGGCCCGGCTCATGGCGGCGCCAACGAGGCGGCGCTCAAGATGCTCATGGAGATCGGGCATCCCGAGAACGTGCAGAAATACGTCGCCAAGGCGAAGGACAAGAACGACCCCTTCCGCCTGATGGGCTTCGGCCACCGGGTCTACAAGAACTACGACCCCCGCGCGCGCATCATGCAGAAGACCACCCACGAGGTGCTGAACGAGCTCGGCCTGAAGGACGACCTCCTCGAAGTCGCCATCCAGCTCGAGCAGATCGCCCTCAAGGACGACTACTTCATCGAGAAGAAGCTCTACCCGAACATCGACTTCTACTCGGGCATCACCCTGAAGGCGCTCGGCTTCCCGACCTCGATGTTCACGGTGCTGTTCGCGCTGGCCCGCACGGTCGGCTGGATCGCGCAGTGGGCGGAGATGATCGAGGACCCGTCCCAGAAGATCGGCCGTCCGCGCCAGCTCTATGTCGGCGCCGACCGGCGCGACTACGTGCCGATCGGCCAGCGCAGCTGATCGCGGCGACGATGGGGGCGCTCCGGCGCCCCTTTTTCGTTTCCGGGCCGAGGACACGGTGGTCCCCACGATGACGACGTGCGGTCGAAGCCGCGGCTATCATTCCAGGGCCGGTTCTCTCGCCGATGCGAGTTGGGGCCCAATCTTCGTCCGATCAAAGCCCCAGGTCGCGCTTCAAGCGCACCACGACGCGGTCCAGCGCGCCGAGGAAGGCCGAGCGGTCCTTCGGCGAGAAGGGTCTGGGGCCGCCGGTGATCGCGCCGGCCTCGCGCAAATCCTGCATCAGGTTCCGGGTCGCCAGCGCAAGGCCGACGGAGGATTCGGTGAAGGCCTTGCCGTTCGGAGCGAGCGCGACCGCGCCGGCCTTGACGCAGCGGCTCGCGAGCGGAACGTCCGCCGTGATGACGACGCTGCCGCGGCCCACCCGCTCGGCGATCCAGTCATCGGCCGCATCGAATTTGTCGCCGACGACGACACGCTCGATCCAGGGCTCCCGCGGCAGGTTCAGGAAGCCGTTCGAGACCACGTAGACGTGGAGCCCGTAGCGGGCCGCGACGCGGTAGACCTCGTCCTTCACCGGGCAGGCATCGGCATCGACGTAGATCGCGATCACCGGGGCCGTCGCGTCCTCGCTCATGCCGCTCGCCGCGCCTCCAGCACGATCCGCGCCGCCGCCCGGCTCGGCTCGTCGTCTTCCGAGAGCCGCATCCGCCCGTCGATGCGGGCGAGCGCGTCGAGTTGGGCGCGCCGGGCCGGGCCGCCGGCCATGAGGGGCGCGAGCGTTTCGGCGAGGCGCTCCGGGGTGCAGGCGGCCTGGACGAATTCGGGCATCGCGTTCTCGGAGAGGATCAGGTTCGGCAGCACGATCGTCGGCACCTGGATCAGGCGGCGGGCGATGACTTCCTCCACCCGCGAGACCTTGTAGGCCACCACCATCGGCACGCCGGCCAGCGCCAATTCGAGCGTCACGGTGCCCGAGGCCGCGAGCGCGGCGCGCGCCCGGCGGAAGGCGGCGTGCTTGGCCGCCTCGCCGTGGACGATGCGCGGCGGGCGCTCCCAGGCGACGGCCAGACGCTCGATCAGGGCGCGGTGGCGGCTCACCGCCGGCAGCTCGATCTCGAACGGCCCGATCCGCCGGGCCAGATCCGCGACCGTCCGGCCGAAGACCGGCATCAGCCGCTCGATCTCGGAGCGGCGCGAGCCCGGCAGCACCGCGAGGATCGGCGGGCGCCCCTCGCGGATCGCCGCCTCTTCGGGCGAGGGCCGGAGTTCGGCCAGACGCTCGATCAGGGGATGGCCGACATAGGTGCAGGCGGGCCCGCCCAGGCGGCGATGCGCCTCCGGCTCGAAGGGCAGCAGGGCGAGCACGTGGTCGATGAAGGGCACCATGCCCTTGGCGCGCCAGGGCCGCCAGGCCCAGACGCTCGGCGAGACGTAATCGACGATAGGCAGGTCCGGCAGTCGCTTGCGCACGCGGGTCGCCACGGCGTGGGTGAAACCGGGGCTGTCGATGATGACGAGCACGTCCGGCCGCGCCGCGACCACGTCGTCCACGGTCTCGCGGATGCGCCGCAGCAGCGTGCGGGCGCGGGCGAGAACCGGGAGATATCCCATCACCGCCACGTCATCGATGGAGAAGAGCGAGCGGAAGCCCTCCGTCTCCATGGCCTCGCCGCCGACGCCGCCCAGCGTCAGCGCCTCGGGGGAGAGCGCGCGCAGCGCCCGGATCAGCTTGGCGCCGAGCTGGTCGCCGGAATCCTCGCCCGCGACGAGCCAGATGCGCCGATGGGTCGTGCGGGGCGTCGCGCCGTGCGTCATGGCGCGACCTCCACGCCGATCAGGAACAGGCCGGCGGCATCCGCCGCCGCGACGGTCTGCGGCGCATCGATCACCAGGGTATGGCCGGCACCGATGGCGATGCCGGCGCAGCCCGCATCCGCGGCCCGGCGCACGGTGCGCGGGCCGATAGCGGGCAGGTCGATGCGCAGATCCTGGCCGAGCTTGGGCAGCTTGACGAGCACGGTGCCCTTGGGCGCCGTTCCGCGGCCGAAGGGCTTGCGGCCGAGCGCGCGGGCGCGGGCGAGCATCCGGTCGGTGCCCTCCGGCCCCTCCACCGCGACGATGCGCTCGGCGGCCACCACGGCGGCCTGGCCTACGTCGAACGGACTCAGCGCGCCGAGCATGGCCCGACCCGTGGCGATCGAGAGGGCGGCGGCGGCGTCCGGCTCCAGGCGGCCGAGCCGGCCTGGCCGGCCGAGCAGATCGGGCGCCACCTCGTGGACGCCGAGCACCCGGTGCCCGTTCTCCTCCAAGAGCGCGAGGACCGCGCGGAGCAGCCGGTCGTCGCCGCCGGCGAGACTCTTGAGGATGTCGCGGTTGCGCACGGCATGGGCCGCGTTCAGCAGTGCCGCCGGGCTCGGGCGGGTCACGCCGCCCGCCGGGACCACCGCGGCCGGCGCCCATTCCCGCAGGATGTGCAAGGTGCCGGGGATGTCGAGAAGGTCGACCACGGCATCGGCCCGGCGGCGCATCGCCCGCTCGGTGAAGCCGCGAACCGCGAGCACCCGGAAGGGACGGCCGGCCCGGTCGAGCGAGGCCGCCACGAGTTCCGGCAGGCGGCCCGCACCGGCCACCAGGGCGAGGGGCCGGGCGGGATCGACCACGCCGATGGCCTCAGGCGGCCGCGGCGACGGCGCGGGGCGTGCAGATCGAGCGCTTGCCGCCCTCCCGGATGAAGGCGAGGATCTCGCGGATCGCGGGATGGGTGTCGAACTCGGCGGCCACGTCCTCGACGCGCTCCATCAGCGTGCCCTCCTGCGCGAAGAGCAGCCGGTAGGCCCGGCGCAGGGCATGGATGTCCTCGCGCGAAAAACCGCGGCGCTGCAGGCCGATGATGTTGAGACCGGAGAGGTAGGCGCGGTTGCCGAGTGCCATGCCGTAGGGGATGCAGTCGTTCTCCAGGCCGGACAGGCCGCCGACGAAGGCGTGATCGCCGACGCGGGCGAACTGGATCACCGCGGCGCCGCCGCCCAGGATCGCGTAGTTGCCCACCGTGCAATGGCCGGCGAGCATGACGTTGTTCGAGAAGACGACGTGATCGCCCACCCGGCAATCGTGGCCGACATGGCTGTTGGCGAGGAAGGTGCAGTGGTTGCCCACCACCGTCTCCAGGCCGCCGCCCGCGGTGCCGGGATTCATGGTGACGCCCTCGCGGATCAGGCAATCCGCGCCGATGGCGAGCGTCGAGGGTTCGCCGCGGTACTTCAGGTCCTGCGGCGGGTGGCCGATGGAGGCGAAGGGATAGAGGCGGGTGCGCGGGCCGATTGTGGTCCGGCCGGCGAGCACGACGTGGCTGACGAGTTCGCAGCCCTCGCCCAGCACCACCTCGGGCCCGATATGGCAGAACGGACCGATCCTGACGCCGTCCCCGAGACGGGCGCCGTCCTCGACGACGCTGCTCGGGTGGATTCCCTCGGGCACAGACTTCACTCCGTCACCAGCATGGCGCCGATCTCGGCCTGCGCCACGAGCGCGCCGTCGACGCGGGCCTCGCCGCGGAACCACCACATCGTCTTGCGCTGGTTCATCTTCGTCATGTGGAAGCGGACTTGGTCGCCGGGCACGACGGGCTTGCGGAACTTGCACTTGTCGATGGTCATGAAGAAGACCTGCTTGGTGCGCAGCTCATCGCTCATGATGTGGCGGCAGCAGATCGCCCCGGCCGTCTGGGCCATGCCCTCGATCAGCAGCACGCCGGGGAAGACCGGCAGGCCGGGGAAGTGCCCGGTGAATTGCGGCTCGTTGGCGGTGACGTTCTTGATGCCGATGCAGCTCTCGTCCCGGTCGATCTCGATGATGCGGTCGATCATGAGGAAGGGATAGCGGTGGGGCAGCAGTTCCAGCACCTTCTGGATGTCGGCCGAACTCAGCTCCCGCGTCTCGCTCATCGGTCCCAACACTCCCAGCCCACGCTTGCCCGGCGGCTTCCGCCACTCGATCCGGTGACCTTTATCCGGTGAAGGCCGCCCTCTTCGGCAGAAAATCGGGCGGATGCAAGACTTTTGCGATTCCGGACGCTTCCCGGGCCGGGATACGTGCCGGTTGTCGGGAGAGAAGCGGCCTCAACCGCCGAGCGTCTCCTCGACGAGGCGCGGATTCTTCTCGAGCAGCGCCAGCAGCACGCGGGCCGGCCCTTCCGGCCGCCGACGACGCTGCTCCCAATTGCGAAGGGTGCCGACGGCGACGCCGATCCGTCGCGCGAAGGCGTCCTGCGACAGCGCGGAGGCCTTTCGCACGGCCGCCACGTCGATGTCGTCGGGGACGTGCACCCGAAGACCGGGAACGGTCTTGCCACGGGCGTGCGCGCCGGCCTGCTCCAGGCTTCGTTTCAGCGCATCGAAGGTCGACTCGTCCATCGCCCCGTCCTCAAAACAGCGTCTCGACCAACCGCGCCAGCATCTGCGCCTGGGCCGGCGTCAGGTTGGCCTGCTCGTTCTTCGCGTAGGCCAGGAGCAGATACACGCCGCGCGCGTGCACGAAACACGTGATGACCCTTGCTCCCCCGCGCTTGCCGCGCCCGGCCAGCGGCACACGCACCTTTCGCAGTCCACCCGTGCCGGGGATCACGTCGCCGGCCGATGGGTCGGCCGCGAAGAAATCCACGACCGCGGCGCGCTCCTGTGCAGTCATCAGGCGCTCCGCCGACCGAAGGTCGATCTCGGTCTCGATGACGGTCTGGAGCGGGTCGGCCATGAAGACAGATGAGCGGACCGCCAACCTACGTCAATGGCGCAGAGACGACAATTCGGACGAGTCGGCGCGAGCGGGCCGGCCGTCACGCCGGCGATCAGACGATGCGGCGGTCGAGCCGGATGATCCGGCAGGGATCGCCGGCCCGGGCGGGGGGCGCGTCGGGCGGACGGATCAGCAGGGCCTCGCTGGCGCCCAGCACCGCGAGCATCGAGGAATCCTGCCGCGTCTCCGGGTGGACGACCGGCAACCGGTCCGGCGCCAGCTCCAGCCGTGCGCGCAGATAGTCCTGGCGCGCGTCGTTCTCCGGCATGTCGCGGCCGAGGAGGGCGGGCTCGCTGCGGTCCTCGCCCGCGCGCGGATCGCCGAGCAGGGCGCGGAGCGCGGGCACCACGAAGAGCAGGCCGCAGACGATCGAGGAGACCGGGTTGCCCGGCAGCCCGATCACGAGCATCGGCCCGAGACGCCCGTGCATCAGGGGCTTTCCGGGGCGCAGAGCCACCCGCCAGAAGCCGAGCTCCATGCCTTCCGCGCCGAGCGCCGCCTGGACGAGATCGTGGTCGCCGACCGAGGCGCCACCGAGGGTGACGAGGAGATCCGCTCCCGCCGTCCGGGCGCGGCTCACGGCGTCCCGCAGGGCGCCGATATCGTCGGCGGCGATGCCGAGATCGATGGTCTCGGCGCCGGCCTCCTGCCCGAGGGCGGCGAGCGCGAGGCCGTTCGAGGCGACGATCTGATCCCATTCGGGCCGCTCGCCCGGCCGCACCAGTTCGTCGCCGGTCGCGAGCACGGCCAGCCGCGGCCTGCGGCGCACCGACAGCGCGGCGTGGCCGGCGCTGGCGGCGAGCGCGAGCCGGCGTGCATCGAGGGTCTCGCCCGCTCTCAGGAGGGTGTCGCCCTCCCGGAAGTCGAGCCCGGCCCCGCGCAGGAACCGGCCCGCGGCGACGGGCTCGCGGGCGGTCACGGTCTCGCCGTCGGCCTCGGCGTTTTCCTGGATCAGGATCGCGTCGGCGCCGGCCGGCACGGGTGCGCCGGTGAAGATGCGGACCGCCTCGCCGGGTCCGAGCGTCCCGGAGAAGCCGTGGCCGGCGGCGCTGGTGCCGATCAGGCGCAGGCTTGCCGGAACCGGGGCGATGTCGGCGGCGCGCACGGCGTAGCCGTCCATGGCGGAGGCCGGGAAGGGGGGCTGCGTGCGGGTGGCGGCGAGATCGGCGGCCAGCGTCCGGCCGGCCGCACTCTGCACGGCCACGGTCTCGGCCTCGACCGGACCGGGGATCGCCGCGAGGATTCGGGCCAGTGCGTCGGCGACGGAAAGGAGGCCGCTCAAGCCCCGGCCTCCGCGCTCCAGGACCCGGACTTGCCGCCCTCCTTCGACAGCAGGCGGATGCCCTCGATGCGCATGCCCCGATCGGCCGCCTTGACCATGTCGTAGACCGTCAGGCAGGCGACCGAGACGGCGGTGAGCGCCTCCATCTCTACGCCGGTCTGGCCCTGCACCTTCACCTCCGCGGTGAGCCGCAGGCCCGGCAGGGCGTCGTCGGGCTCGCAGGTCAGGCGCACCTTGGTGATCAGCAGCGGGTGGCAGAGGGGAATCAGCTCGTGGGTGCGCTTGGCCGCCATGATGCCGGCGAGCCGCGCGGTGCCGATCACGTCGCCCTTCTTGGCATCGCCCTCGCGGATCAGCGCCAGCGTCTCGGGCCGCATCACCACCACGCCCTCGGCGAGCGCCGTGCGGGAGGTCGCGGCCTTGTCCGAGACATCGACCATGTTGGCCGCGCCGGTGCGGTCGATATGCGTGAGGGCGCCGCTCACCGCCCGGCCTCGCCGAACAGCAGCGCGCGGGTCGCCGCCGTCACGTCGGGCCGGCGCATCAGGCTCTCGCCGACCAGCACGGTGTTGAGCCCGTGCTCCTTGAGGCGCCGCACGTCTGCGTGGGAGCCGATACCGCTCTCGGCCACGGCGATGCGGTCGGCGGGGATGCCCGGCTTCAGGGAGATCGCCGTCTCGAACGAAACCTCGAAGGTCTTGAGGTTGCGGTTGTTGACGCCGACCAGCCGCGTGCCGAGCGGCAGGGCGCGCTCCAGCTCCTGCGCGTCATGGACCTCGACCAGCACGTCCATGCCGAGATCGTGCGCCGTCTCGGTGATGGCGGCGGCCTCCGCATCGTCGAGGCAGGCCATGATGACGAGGACGCAATCGGCACCCCAGGCGCGCGCCTCGTAGACCTGATAGGGTTCGAACAGGAAGTCCTTTCGCAGGACCGGCAGATCGCAGGCCGCGCGCGCTTCCGTCAGGAACTCGGGCGCGCCCTGAAAGGAGGGGGTGTCGGTCAAGACCGAGAGGCAGGTGGCGCCGCCCTCGGCATAGGCCCTCGCCAGCGTCTTCGGGTCGAAATCGGCGCGGATCAGACCCTTGGAGGGCGAGGCCTTCTTGATCTCGGCGATCAGGGCCGGGCGGTCGGCGGCGATGTGGGCGGCGATGGCGTCGGCAAAGCCGCGCGGAGCCTCGGCCCTGGCGACCTGCTTCTCGAGCTTGGCGAGCGGTAGGCGCAGCTTCGCCTCGGCGATCTCGCGGCGCTTGTAGGCCTCGATGCGCGCCAGCACGCTCGTCCGTTCCGGCGCCGAAGCGGCGGTCACGTCGGCCACGATGTCGTCCATCGGCTATTCCTTGGAAGCGTTCGAGGCCGTCTATCACGCATTGGAAACGGCGACGAGGCGGGCGAGCGTCGCCCGCGCCGCGCCCGAATCGATCGCGTCCTGCGCTCGCGCGACGCCCTCGGCCAGCGTGCCGGCCGCGCCCGCCACCACGAGCCCGGCGCCCGCGTTCAGCACGGCGATGTCGCGATAGGCGTTGCGGGCGCCCTCCAGCACCGCGCTCAGGGCCACGGCGTTGTGCTCGGGGTCGCCCCCGCGCAGATCCTCCAGGGTCGCGAGCGGCAGGCCGACCTCGCACGGATCGACGGTGAAGTGCGAGAGCGCGCCGTCCTCCAGAGCGACGACGGCGGTCGGGCCGGTGGTGGTGATCTCGTCGAGCCCGTCCGAGCCGTGCACGGTCCAGACCCGGCGGCTGCCGAGCGTGGCCAGAACCCGCGTCAGCGGCTCGGCCCAGGCGGCGCGCGAGACGCCGAAGACCTGCGCCGTCACCCCGGCCGGGTTCGAGAGCGGCCCCAGCATGTTGAAGATGGTGCGGAACGGCAGTTCGGTGCGGATCGGCGCGACGTGGCGCATGGCGCCGTGATGCGTCTGCGCGAACATGAAGCAGAGCCCGGCCTCCGCGAGGCATCGAGCGAGCGCGTCCGGGGCCAGGCCGATCTTGACGCCGAGCGCCGCGAGCACGTCGGCGGCACCCGAGCGGGAGGTGGCGGCGCGGTTGCCGTGCTTGGCCACCGGCACGCCGCAGGCGGCGGTGAGGATCGCGGCCAGCGTCGAGACGTTGTAGCTGCCCGAATGGTCCCCGCCCGTGCCGACGATGTCGATGGCGCCTGCCGGCGCCGCGACGGGCAGCATCCGCGCGCGCATCGCCGAGACCGCGCCGACGATCTCGTCCTCGCTCTCCCCGCGCACCGCGAGCGCGGTGAGGAAGGCGCCGGCCTGGATCGGCGTCACCTCGCCCGAGAGCAGGTCGTCGAAGGCGGCGCGGGCCTGCTCCCGGCTCAGCGGGGCGCCGGCCGCGATGGCCGCAAGGTGGGATTTGAAGGCGTCCATGGGTCGGGCTCTGCTCAACTCCTCTCCCCTCCGCGGGAGAGGGTGGCCCTCGCGTCGGCGAGGGTCGGGTGAGGGGAGCGCCGCGTCCGGAAGAACCTGAGCCGGCCCCTCTCCCGCCTCGCATCCGCGAGGCACCCTCCCCCGCAGAGGGGGGAGGGAGGAGGGTCGTGCCTCGTCAATGCACGGCTCGCCCGCCCTTGTCACGCGCGGGCCGCGGACTCCTTCCGCCACGCGGCGGCGATGTCGAGGAAGTTGCGCAGGATCTGCGTGCCGTGGTTCGAGAGGATGCTCTCGGGGTGGAACTGCACGCCGTGGACCGGCAGGTCGCGGTGCTGCAGCCCCATGATGAGCCCGTCCGCCTCCGCCGTCACCGCGAGATCGTCGGGGCAGCTCGCCCGGTCCACCACCAGCGAGTGGTAGCGGGTGGCGGAAAAGCCCTCGTTGATGCCGCGGAAGACGCCCTTCGCCTCGTGCCGGATCGTCGAAATCTTGCCGTGCATGGGGGAGGGCGCCCGCACAACATCGCCGCCATAGGCCTGCCCGATGGTCTGGAGGCCGAGGCAGACGCCGAAGATCGGGATCTCGGCCCCCAATTCCCGCACCGCGTCGAGGCAGATCCCGGCCTCGTTGGGCGTGCAGGGCCCGGGCGAGAGCACGAGCGCGTCCGGCGCCCGCTCGCGGATGCCGGCGACGTCGATCGCGTCGTTGCGCACCACGTCGATGCGCCCGCAGAGCGGGCCGATCAGGTGGACGAGATTCCAGGTGAAGGAATCGTAGTTGTCGATGACGAGGACGTTGGACATCGAAACTCAGCCGTGGCGCCTTGCGTCCCAGACACGCTCTCATCCTGAGGTGCCGCGGAGCGGCCTCGAAGGATGAGGGTGGTGTCGGGATAGCCGTGAGCGAGAGGGGTGGCGCTGGGCCGCCGGCAAGTCAAGACGGCGCGCCGGCGCGCCTACTGCCCCCGCTTCGCCCGGCTCGCGAAGAGCACCGCATCCTCCGCCGCGCGGAACAAGGCCTTGGCCTTGTTCACGCATTCCTGCTGCTCGGAAGCCGGATCGGAATCGTAGACGATGCCGGCCCCCGCCTGCACGTGCATGCGTCCGTCCTTCACGATCGCCGTGCGCAGGACGATGCAGGTGTCCATCTCGCCGCGCGCGCCGAAATAGCCGATGCAGCCGCCATAGGGTCCGCGCTTCTCGCGCTCCAGCTCGTCGATGATCTCCATCGCCCGCACCTTGGGCGCGCCCGAGACGGTACCGGCGGGGAATCCGGCGGCGAGCGCCGAGAGGGCGTCGTGGGCCGGATCGAGATCGCCCTCGACGTTCGAGACGATGTGCATGACCTGGGAATAGTATTCCAGGAAGAACGAACCCGTGACGGTGACGCTGCCGATCCGCGAGACGCGGCCGACATCGTTGCGGCCGAGATCGAGCAGCATCAGGTGCTCGGAGCGCTCCTTCGGGTCGGCCAGCAGTTCCTCCGCCAGGTCCTTGTCCGCGGCGGGCGTCGCGCCCCGCGGCCGGGTTCCGGCGATCGGCCGGATCGTCACCTTGCCCTCGCGCACCCGAACCAGGATCTCCGGCGAGGAGCAGACGACCTGGAACGCCTCGAAGTCGAGGTAGCATAGGAAGGGCGCCGGATTCGTGCGGCGCAAGGAGCGGTAGAGCGCGAAGGCGGGCAGGGTGAAGGGCGCCTCGAAGCGCTGCGACAGCACCACTTGGAAGATGTCGCCGGCGACGATGTACTCCTTCGCCCGCGCCACCATCCCGAGGAAGGCCTCCGGCTCGGTGTTCGAGACGGGGGAGGGCGGGGGCAGGCTCGCCCCATCCGCCCGGGCCTCGACCGGCAGAGGGCCTTCGAGGGCCTCCGCCACCCGGTCGAGGCGGGCCTGCGCCGCCTCCAGGGCGGCCGTCGCGCCGACGCCGTCGGCGGGGCGCACCGGGGTAACGACGGTGAGCGCGTCGGCCACCGCGTCGAACACCACCATGACCCGCGGGCGCACGAGGATCGCATCCGGCACGCCGAGCGGGTCGGGGTTGGGCTCGGGCAGCCGCTCCATGGCGCGGACCATGTCGTAGCCGAGATAGCCGAACAGGCCCGCCGCCATCGGCGGCAGGGCGGCGCTCTGCGCGTCGTCCCCCACCGCGCTTTCGGCGATCAGGGCCCGCAGCGACTCGAGCGGCGCGCGCGTGTCGGGCGCGAAGTCGGTGAGCGCCGCGTCGCGGGCGATCTCGGGGCGCCCGTCGCGGCAGCGCCAGATCAGGTCGGGGTCGAGCCCGATCATCGAGTAGCGCCCGCGCACGGCGCCGCCCTCGACCGATTCGAGCAGGAAGCCGGGGCCGGCATGCCCCGCCTTCAGCTTCAGGAAGGCCGCCACCGGCGTTTCGAGATCGGCCACCAGGGTGAGGCCGAGTAGGCTCGGCCGTCCCGCCGCGTAGGCTTGCGCCACCGCCTCGTGAGCAGCCCCTTGCGCAGGCCCCTGTGCAGACTGGCTCATCGACGCCTCAGTACTCGCCGCCCAGCGCCCGCCGGAAGGCGGTCTGGTTGACCTTCACGCCCGCGCTCTTCTGCACCTCGGAGATGAACTCGCCGAGGACGTCGTCGGCGAGCGCCGTGCGCAGGGAGTTCACGAGCTGCCCGTCGGCCGCCGTGCCCGGCACGAAGGCCGGCATGGTCGCGGCCGTCACCTTGAACACGGCGCGCCCGTCGCCGGAGGGCGCCGAGGCCGCTTTGCCGACCGGCGTGGTAAAGATCCGCTCGACGATCTCGGGAGAGAGGTCGTCCTTGCTCTGGCTGCGGCCGATCTCGGTCACCTCCTTGAGCGGCAGGCCGGTCTCCTGCGCCAGGGTCTCGATGGCCTCGCCCTTCTCCAGGCGCTCGGTCAGCTCCTTGGACTTGGCCACGAGACGCCGGTCGGTCTCGGCCCGGGTCCAGCCCTGCACGACGGCGTCGCGCACCTCCGCCAGCGTCTTCTCGCGGGAGGGGTCGATCTTCACGACATCGTACCAGATCGCGCCGCCGCTCTTGGTGCGCAGGGCCTCGGTGTCGTTGCCGACATCGGCGCGAAAGGCGGCCGGAAGCGTGGTCTCCTTGTCGGGAATGCCGGTGACGGGCTGGCCGGACGGGTCGTTGCCCTGGGCGTCCACGGCGGGAATCGTCACGAGCGTGAGTCCGCGCTCCCCCGCGATCTCGGCGAGCGGCTTGGCCGCGGCGCGGGCATCCTCGATGGCATCCTGCGCCTTGTCGAAGCCGCTCTCGCGGACGCGCCGCAGCGCCACCTCCTTGCGGACCTCGTCCTTCACCTCCTCGAAGGGCTTGATCGAACCGGGCTCGATCGCGGTCACGCGCAGGAGCACGGTGCCGAAGCGGCCCTTGACCGGCTCGCTCACCTTGCCGGGCTCCAGGGCGAAGGCGGCGTTGCCGACCGCCGGGTCGAACAGCTCGGATTTGGCCAGCGTGCCGAGGTCGAGCTGCTTCGGGTCGAGCCCGCGGGCGGCGGCCACCGCCTCGAACGGCTCCTCGCCGCTCTCGATCTTGGCCCGCGCCTCCCGGGCGGCGGCCTCGTCGGGGAAGCTGATCTGCTGGATCGTGCGCCGTTCCGGCTTGCCGAAGCGGCTCTGGTTGGCCTGATAGGCCGTCCGGGCATCCTCCTCGGTGACCTCCTCGGGCTTGGCCAGCGCCTCGGGCTCCAGCACCAGCAGGTTCAGGCTGCGGTATTCGGGGGCGCGGTAGGAGGCCTTGTTGTTGTCGAAGTAGGCCGTGAGCTCCTCGTCCGTCGGCGCCGGGATCTCGCCCGCGGCGGAGGGCGCCAGGCTCAGCACCGCGGCGGCGCGGCGCTCGGTGGAGTAGCGGTGCACCGCCTCGCGCAGCGCCTGCGGCACCGGCAATTCCGAGACGATGGAATCGGCGAGCTGCAGCCGGGCGATGACCGAGCGCTGCTCGCGCACGAACATCGGCTCGTTCAGGCCCGCCCGCTGCAGCGTCTGATAGAACAGCGTGCGGTCGAAGGTGCCGTTGGCGTTCTTGAAGCTCGGCTCGTCCTGGATCGCCCGCAGCACCGCCGCGTCGGAGACGGCAAGGCCGAGATCCGTGGTCTTCTGGTCGAGCGCCGCCTCGGTGACGAGCTGGGCCAGAACCTGGCGCTCCAGGCCCATCGCCCGCGCCTGGTCGGGCGTCAGCGTCCGCTTCATCTGGGCCTGATAGCGCTGGAGCTGGTTCTGGTAGGCGGTGCGCACCTCCTCGGCCGAGATCGGGGTCTTGCCGACCGTGACCACGGTGCTGCTCGAGCCGCCGCGGAAGAACTCTTCCACACCGAAGATCGCCACGCCCGCGATCAGGAAGGTGAAGATCACCGACAGCACGATCTTGCCGAGCCAGTGCTGGCTGGCGCTGCGAATGGACTGGAGCATCGGACGCCCGGACCTGAAACCACGCGAAAAGAGGCCCGAACGCGCGCGAGCGCGGGGACCGTGTCGAGCCTCGCGATAGACGATCGGGGCGCCCGCGCAAAGGGCATGCCGTCGGCGTCACGCGAACGGCCGTGGACCCGTTTGCGCGCCCAAGCCCGCTCTGCTAGGCCCGCCCGCACAGGGTCGAGCTTCACCATCCAGACAACGGAGAACCGAGAGACCATGGCAAGCGAGGGACGCCGTCCGCTGGTTGCCGGCAACTGGAAGATGAACGGCCTGCGCTCCTCCGTCCCGATCGTCGAGGCGATCCGCGACGGGTTGTCGCCCGCGCTCGTCGAGAAGATCGACGTCCTCATCTGCCCGCCCGCGACGCTGATCTCCTCCTGCGTCGCCGCAGCCTACGGCTCGCCCGTCGCCATCGGCGGCCAGAACCTGCACGCCCGTCCGAACGGCGCCTTCACCGGCTCCATCTCAGCGGAGATGTTCGCCGATCTCGGCGCGACCTACGTCATCGTCGGCCATTCCGAGCGGCGCGCCTACCATTACGAGACCGATGACGGCGTCCACGCCAAGGCGCTCGGCGCCCGGCGCGCGGGCCTGCGCGGCATCATCTGCGTCGGCGAGACCATGGAGGAGCGCCAGCAGGGCCGGGCGCTGGACATCGTGCGCGCGCAGCTCGCCATCGGCCTGCCGAAGGGCGCCACCAGCGAGGACACGGTGATCGCCTACGAGCCGGTCTGGGCCATCGGCTCCGGCCGCACCCCGACGGCCAAGGAGATCGCCGAGGTCCACGCCTCCCTGCGCGAGATGCTCGACAAGCTGGTCGGCCACGAGGCCCACAAGATCCGCATCCTCTACGGCGGCTCGGTGAAGCCCTCGAATGCCCGCGAGTTGATGGCGGTGGAGAATGTCGACGGCGCGCTGGTCGGCGGTGCCAGCCTCGTGGCGGAAGACTTTCTGGGGATCTGCCGCGCCTACGAGGGCTGATGTCGCCGGGATCTGCCGCCGGCCGCATCCCGGCGGGCGCGCGGCGGTGGGCTCACTTGGCCGCGATCGCGGCGCTGCTTCTTCCGCCCGGCGGCGCATCGGGGACCGAGACGAGCACGGCCGAGGCGCCCGAAGGCGGGTGCCGCTTGACGGTCGATATCCCCGACGGATTCGTCGCGCGGCAGGATCGGAACGGCCTCGTCCTGCAACCGATCGGGCAGGAGGGCCGGCGCGCCCTCTTCGAGATCCGGCTCAGGCCGGGATCCGGCGGTGATGCGGCCGCCCTGACGAGGGTCCGCACCCTCGGTCCACACCGTGTCCGCTACCGTCTGGACCGGGACACCGTGGGCTCGGGCGGCCAGGAGAGCACGCTGGTGGCCGAGAAGCCCATGACGGACGGCCGCGTGCGGATGGAGGCTTGGCTTCAGCGGGACGACGGGGCGGAGCCCGATTTCGGTCCCGCCTGGCTCGCGCTCGCGGCGGCAAGGTGCAGCGCCTCCGGACCGTCCAGCACGCTCCCGAAATGATGCCGCCACAGGGTGGCCCCGAGGGCGCCCGAGCGGTCGAGGGACGACCCGACGCTGAGCCATCGCAGCAGGGTCGGGCGCAGTCCGGCATCGAACAAGAGGAAGCCGGCGGCGAGGCAGCAGGTCTCGGCCTGCACGCCGCAGACGAGGACGCGCTCCACCCCCACCGCCCTGAAATGCTCGATCAGCTCGGGGGGCGGCAGGTAGCCGTGCTTGACGAAGACCCGGTCGGCCGGAACCAGCGGCGCCGCGTCCACCGGCGGCGTCCAGCCGAGCTGCCCCGCGAAGGGCGTCACCGCTTCGTCGTGCCGCTCCACCGTCGCGACGGTGTGCAGCCGGCGGCTCAGCGCGGCGATCCCGGCGACGACCGCCTCCGGCACGGGGAAGCCGGGCTGGACATCGACGACGAGCAGGGCCTGCCCGCCGGCCGGAAGTCGCTCGCGCCGGGTGTCCAGGGACGTGCTCAGGCCTCGCGGGCCGGCGACTTGGCCACCGCCTCCTTGGTCCGCTCGATCATCGCGAGCACCGCGACGTAGAAGGCCTGCTGCAGCGGGCTCATCGCGTCCGGGCGGATCTCGTCGGAGAGCGCGGCCTGCAGCTCATCCATCGCCCGTGCCCGGCCCGCCGGATCGGGCCGATCCAGGGCGATGCGCAGGAGGTCCGTCTGGACGGCGGCCATCTCCTCGCGGTCGGCGCGGTCGATGAAGGCGCGCAGGCGCCCGGCTTCGGCTCTGAAATCGGTCATCTCCGTCCTTCGCACGGAGCGCGCCCGCAAGGCCAGCCACGGTCGCGGACCGGAGGCGATTGTCCCGCCTCGGGGCGCGATGCCCGGTTGGCGCGGATGGGCAAACGGTGTAGGAGCCCCCACTTCGTGCGGCGGAACCCGCGGGCGCGCCGCTTTTGCGCGCGACCAGTGTTTCGCAGGCCGCACCCCGAGAGCGTCCGCGCCGAGCGGGCACTGGAATCGCAATGCAGACCGTCCTCATCGTCGTCCACCTCATCATCGTGCTGTCGCTCATCGCCGTGGTGCTGCTTCAGCGCTCGGAGGGTGGTCTCGGGCTCGGCGGCGGCGGGGGCGGCGGCGTCTCCGGCTTCATGACCGGCCGCGGCCAGGCGAACGCGCTGACCCGTGCCACCGCGATCCTCGCGGCCCTGTTCTTCACCACCAGCATCGCGCTCGCGATCATGGCCCACCGCAGCGCCGCGCCGCGCTCGATCCTCGACGGGACCGAGCAGCAGGGCCAGACGCAGACCGACAAGCCGGTGAACGCCGACAACCTGCTCGACACGCTGCGCCAGGGCGGCGCCGGCCAGCCGAGCTCGGTCCCGACCGACGCGCCGGCCAAGGCGGCGACCCCGGCTCCCGCGGCTCCGGCTCCTGCCGCACCGGCGGCGCCTGCGCCGGCCGCGCCCGCCCCCGCGACGCCCGACGCGCCGCAATCGCGCTGAGGATGACCCGTCCGCCGCACCGGCGGTCGGACGATCTGCGGAGAAGACCCTCGCGGCCGGTGCTTCGGCCGCGAGACCCTGAACGAATTTCCTCAACGGCATCAGGGGCGTTGCGCCCATGTCGCTCTCCGCGCGGCCGGCGGGGTGCGGCAACCGTTGCGGTTTGGCGAATCGCTTGAGCCCCTTTATGGACCAAAGCCCATGACGCGGTACGTCTTCATCACCGGCGGCGTGGTTTCCTCCCTGGGCAAGGGTCTCGCCTCCGCCGCCCTCGCGGCCCTGCTCCAGGCGCGCGGATACCGGGTGCGGCTGCGCAAGCTCGACCCCTATCTCAACGTCGATCCGGGGACGATGAGCCCGACCCAGCACGGCGAGGTCTTCGTCACCGACGACGGCGCCGAGACCGACCTGGATCTGGGCCATTACGAGCGCTTCACCGGCTTGGCCGCGAGCCGCGCCGACAACGTGACCACGGGGCGGATCTACCTCGACATCATCACCAAGGAGCGGCGCGGCGACTATCTCGGCGCCACCATCCAGGTGATCCCGCACGTCACCAACGCCATCAAGGCCTTCGTCCTCGACGGCAACGACGCGTACGACTTCGTGCTCGTCGAGATCGGCGGCACGGTCGGCGACATCGAGGGCCTGCCCTTCTTCGAGGCGATCCGCCAGATCGGCCAGGAGCGCCCGCGCGGCAGCGTCTGCTACCTGCACCTCACGCTGCTGCCCTACATCCCCTCGGCCGGCGAGCTGAAGACCAAGCCGACGCAGCACTCCGTGAAGGAGCTGCGCTCCATCGGCATCCAGCCCGACATCCTGCTCTGCCGCTGCGACCGGCCGATCCCGGTGGACGAGCGGCGCAAGCTCGGCCTGTTCTGCAACGTGCGGGAGAGCGCGGTCATCGAGGCCCGCGACGTCGACACGATCTACGCCGTGCCGCTCTCCTACCGCGAGGCGGGGCTCGACCGGGAGATCCTGGCCCATTTCCAGATGGAGCCCGAGGGCGAGCCGAAGCTCGAGCGCTGGCAGAACATCCTCGAACGGGTGCGCAACCCCGAGGGCGAGGTCACCATCGCCATCGTCGGCAAGTACACGGGGCTCAAGGACGCCTACAAGTCGCTCACCGAGGCGCTGACCCATGGCGGCATCGCCAACAACGTGCGCGTCAACCTCGAATGGATCGAGGCGGAGGTGTTCGAGCGCGAGGACCCGGCGCCGTTCCTCGAAGGCTTGCACGGCATCCTCGTGCCCGGCGGCTTCGGCCAGCGCGGCGCGGAGGGCAAGATCCGCGCGGCCCGCTACGCGAGAGAGCGCAACATCCCGTATTTCGGCATCTGCTTCGGCATGCAGATGGCCGTGATCGAGGCGGCCCGCTCGCTCGCCGGCATCGAGAGCGCCAATTCCACCGAGTTCGGCGAGACCCGCGAGCCGGTGGTCGGCCTCCTCACCGAGTGGATGCGCGGCAACGAGCTGGAGCGGCGCGCGGCCGAGAGCGACCTCGGCGGCACCATGCGGCTCGGCGCCTACAAGGCGACGCTCGGTGCGGGCACCAAGATCGCGCAGATGTACGGCGGCACCGAGATCTCGGAGCGCCACCGGCACCGCTACGAGGTCAACATGGCCTACCGCGAGTGCCTGGAGGCCAAGGGCCTGCGCTTCTCCGGCACCTCGCCGGACGGGCTCCTGCCCGAAACGGTGGAGCACGAGGGCCATCCGTGGTTCATCGGCGTCCAGTTCCACCCGGAGCTGAAGTCGCGTCCCTTCGAGCCGCACCCTTTGTTCAAGGGCTTCATCGCCGCGGCGATCGAGCAGAGCCGATTGGTCTGAGGCGAGGAGCGACAGGGTGACGACGATCGCGGGCCTGCCGGCCTTCCTGGCCTACTTCGCCGTCTCGCTGGGGCTCGTTGCCCTCTACCTCGTCACCTACCTCACCGCGACCGCGCATCGGGAGATCGCCCTGGTGCGCGAGGGCAACCTCGCCGCCGCGCTCGCCCTCGGGGGAAGCCTGCTCGGCTACGCGATCCCTCTCTCGGCGGCAGTGCGCTATTCCGGCTCGCTCCTCGACTGCATCGTCTGGGGGCTCGTCGCCCTCGTCGTGCAGGTCGCCGTCTACTGGCTGATGCGGCCGCTGCTGCCCGAGCTGTCCCGGCGCATCGACGAGGGGGAAACGGCGCCGGCGGTGCTGCTCGGGGCCGCCTCCCTGGCGGGCGGCCTCGTGAACGCCGCCTGCATGAGCTACTGACGCCGTGGCGGACGAGCGCGCGCCCGCGAAACGCTTCGGCCGCCGGATATCGGGCGAGCCCGCGCCGGCCGTCACCCCGCCCGACAGGGGCGCGATCAAGCGCTCGCAGACGGTCTCGACCGTGCTCGTGGCGGGCGCCGGCCTCGCCGCGCTCAGCCTCGGCAGCGTCACCCGGACCGCCCCGTCCCGGGACGTTCTGGTCTATGCCGATCCGTCCGCCTGCGCCGCCGAGGGCATCCGGCCGGCGGGCGAATGCCACAGCGAGTACCGCATCGCCCGCGCCGCCTATCCGGGCACGGCGCCGCACTACGACAGCCAGGGCGCCTGCGAGCGCCACCACGGCGGGTCCCGCTGCCTCGACGACGCGACGGCGGTCGGCTCGCTCCGCTTCGTGCCGCGCATGGCGGGCTACATGATCGGCCGCAGCGCCGCGCAGGGCGTCACGCCCGAGCCCGTCTACGACCACGCCAGCGGCCATGGCGGCCATGGCGGAAGCTACTGCACCGGTTCCGGCACGAAGGTCTCGACGGGATCGGGCGGCTCCGCCTCGTCGGGCAAGGTCCACGCGTCCTCCCCCGGCAGCAAGGTCTCGTTCGGCGGCTTCGGGAGCAGCGGCAAGGGCTTCTCCTCCTTCGGCGGCAGCTGATGCGACGCCTCGCCTGCGGAGAGCGGCCCGGCTGGCGGGCGATCGCGGAAGCGGCGGGCTTTGCCTTCCACACCATCGACGGCGCGCCCTACTGGGACGAGAGCTACGCCTACGCCTTCAGCCTGCGCGAGATCGAGGACGACATCGAGGCCCCGGCCGCCGAGCTGCACGCCCTCTGCCTCGACTTCGCCGCCGCGGCGGTGGAGGACGAGCGCATCCTCGCCTCGCTGCGCATCCCCGAGGCGGCCTGGGACGCGGTGCGCACGAGCTGGCGCCGGGGCGATCCGAGCCTGTACGGCCGGCTCGACTTCTCCTACGGCGGCACGGGGCCGGCGAAGCTCCTCGAATACAACGCCGATACGCCGACCGCCCTCTACGAGAGCGCCGTCTTCCAGTGGCACTGGCTGGAGCAAGGCCTGCGGGACGGACGGCTGCGGGCGGGCAGCGATCAGTTCAACGCGATCCACGAACGGCTGATCGCGCGCCTGACCGAGATCGTGGCGCCGGGGCTGACGGCCTTTGCCGCCGACACGAGCGGGCCGGAGGATCTCGGCACGGTGGCCTACCTCCAGGATTGCGCGGTGCAGGCGGGCCGCGAGACCGTGCTGCTCGACCTCGCGCAGATCGGCCTGCGGGCCGACGGCGCCTTCTGCGGGCCGGACGAGCGCCCCGTCGCGACGCTGTTCAAGCTCTACCCCTGGGAATGGGCCTTCCAGGACGCCTTCGGCGCGGCGGTGGCCGCCTCGTCCACGCGCTTCCTCGAACCGCCCTGGAAGATGGTGCTCTCCAACAAGGGCCTGCTCGCCCATCTCTGGGCGCGCGAACCGGGCCACCCGAACCTGCTGCCGGCCTTTTTCGAGGCGGACCCGGCCTGCGCCAGCGTGAGCGGCGCCCATGTGCGCAAGCCGCTGCTCTCGCGCGAGGGCGCCAATGTCGAGATCTTCTCGGGGGAGGGCGCCCGCATCGCCGGGGAGGAGGGGCCCTACGGCGCGGAGGGTTTCATCCGCCAGGGGCTGGCGGAGCTGCCCTTCTTCGACGGGCGGCGCCCGCTGGTCGGCGCCTGGATCGTCGGTGATGCGCCGGCCGGCCTCTGCATCCGCGAGTCGGACGGCCCGATCACCGGCGACGGCGCGCTGTTCGTGCCGCACCTCATCGAGCCGGCCTGAGAGCGCCCGCGCAAGGGAAAGGGGGCCGGATCGGCTCCGGCCCCGTCACCCCCGCGACTTCAGTCCCGCTCAGCGGGCGCCGGTGCCACCCGAGGCGCCGCCTGCGCCGCTGGTGCCCATCGTCCCGCCGGTCGTGGCGCCCGGGGCCATGGTGCCCGTCGAGCCCGTGGTGGCGCCGGGGTTGTCGTTGGTCGGCCGCATGCTGTTGCCGGTGTTGTTGCGCACGGGGCTGGCGCTGTCCGTGGTGCCGCCGGTGCCGCCCTTGCCGGTGCTCGATTGGGCGAGGGCCGCCCCCGAGACGGCGAGGGTCAGCGCGGCGGCCAGCGCCAGGGTCTTGGTGAGATCGTTGGTCGGCATGGTTCGTTCCTTCCCTTGAATCGATTGTGGAGGACGAACCCGCCGCCGCAGGCATTGTTTCAGAGCGAAGCCGCCACGAGGCCCGCCGGGCCGGAATTCGAGCGACCGCGACGCTGCGTCCGCACTGCCGGTGGACCGCCGAACCCTATATGCAGCCGAGCCGTGACCGAGATCCTCTTCTACCACCTCCAGCGCCAGCCCCTCGAGAAGGTGCTGCCCAACCTGCTCGAGAAGTCGCTGGAGCGCGGCTGGCAGGCGGCCATCCAGGCCGTGACCGAGGAGCGGCTGCAGGCGCTCGACGACGGCCTGTGGACCTACACCGACGAGAGCTTCCTGCCCCACGGCACCGACCGCGACACCGATGCGGCGACACAGCCCGTCGTGCTGACCTTGAGGGAGATCAATCCCAACGGCGCCTCGATCCGCTTTCTGGTCGAGGGAGCGGAGCTGCCGGAGGATGCCGGGGCCTACCAGCGGATCTGCATCCTGTTCGACGGCACCGACACGGACGCCCTGCTCCATGCCCGCGAGCAGTGGCGCGGCGCCAAGGCCGCCGGGCACGCGGTCGACTACTGGCAGCAGGACGAGAGCGGGCGTTGGACCAAGAAGGCGTGAGGCGAGCGCCCCGCCTCCCATCGAACCCCGACGAGGATCGCAGACGAGCCATGAGACGAGTCATGACGCAGCCCCTCACGCCCCCTCGTCCGCCCCGCGCGATCCGGATCGGCCTCGCCGGCCTGCTCTGCGTCGCCGTCGGCCTCGGCCCGCTTCCCGTCCTCGCCCAGCACGGCCAGCCGCCGGCTCAGGGGCCGCGACAGGAGCAGGGCCCCGCCCGCAAGGCGCCCGAGGGGCGCCGCCTGCCGCCGGATTCGACCACCGAGCACAGCCTCGACCTGCCGAACGGGCGAAAGCTCGGCTTCACCGCCACCGCCGGCAGCCTCGCGCTGGTCGACGAGGACGGCAAGCTCCAGTCCGAGATCGCCTTCATCGCCTATCAGAAGGCCGGCAAGCCCGAGGAGCGCGCCGAGCGGCCCGTCACCTTCGGCGTCAACGGCGGACCCGGCGCGGCCTCGGCCTATCTCAACATCGGCGCGATCGGCCCCTGGCGCCTGCCGACCGACGGCGCCTCGATCAGCCCCTCGCAGTCGATCGCCCTGCAGCCGAACCCGGCCACCTGGCTCGACTTCACCGACCTCGTCTTCATCGATCCCGTGGGCACCGGCTACAGCCGCGCCGCGGACGGGGACGCCAAGAAGTACTGGGGCGTCGATTCCGATGCCTCCGTCCTCGCCGCCGCCATCGCCCGCTACCTGCGCCAGAACGACCGGCTCGCTTCCCCGAAATTCTTCGTCGGCGAGAGCTACGGGGGCTTTCGCGGACCGCTGATCGCGCAGAAACTCCAGCAGGACGTGGGCGTGGGGCTGTCGGGCCTCGTGCTCGTCTCGCCCGTGCTCGATTTCAACTGGCTGCAGACCGCCCGTACGACGCCCTGGGGCTTCGTCACCAAGCTCCCCTCCTTCGCCGCCGCGGCCCTGGAGCGCTCCGGCACGACGCCGAGCCGCGCGCTGATGCGCGACGCGGAGAGCTACGCGGCCGGGGAATATCTCACCGACCTGCTGAAGGGTCCGAGCGACCGCGAGGCGGTGGCCCGGCTGACGGGCAAGGTCGCGGCGCTGATCGGCCTCGACCCCGAGACCGTGCGGCTGCAGGCGGGGCGGCCCACGGTCCACAGCTACCAGCGCGAGATCGGGCGGGACATGGGCCGCGTCGCCTCCGCCTACGATACGGGCGTGACCGGCTGGGACCCCGATCCGACCGCGCCCCATTCGGGCTTCGAGGATCCGGTGCTGACCGCGCTCCAGGCGCCGCTCACCACCGCCATGGTGCAGCTCTATACCGGCCGTTTGAACTGGCGCGTCGAGAACATGCGCTACGAACTGCTGAACGGCGCGGTCAATCGCGGCTGGAACTGGGGCTCGGGCCGCTCGGCCCCGGAGGTGATGGGCGCGCTGAAAGACGTTCTCGCCCTCGACGGGACCCTGCGGGTCCTCGTGGTGCACGGCTTCACCGACCTCGTGACTCCCTACTTCGCCTCGAAGCTGCTGATCGACCAAGTGCCCGCCTACGGAACGGGCGACCGGCTGAAGCTCTCCGTTTATCCCGGCGGCCACATGTTCTACACGCGGCCCGATTCCCGCAACGCCTTCCACGACGATGCGGCCGACCTGTTCGCCCGCGCCCTGGAGGCCCGCTCCGACGGAAGCGCCCGCCCCGGGCGGGCGACGGGCGAGACCGGACCGGAGAAGAGACCGACGCCTTGAGACGACCGACCGCGCTGATCCCCATCCTCCTCCTGGCGGGCTGCACCACGTCCGAGCGCGCGGCGCCGCTTCGGCCGCCGCCCCCGCCGAGCGCCGTGCTCCCCGCCGCCCCGGCCGCGCACGCCGTCTCCGGACCGGTGCTCGACGGGAGCGGCGCCTGCACGGGAACGGCACCGGGCGGCGCGGCCGCCATCGAGACCGGCATCGGCGAGTGCGAACTCGTGCGCCTGAAGGGCCGCCCGCCCACCGACGTGCTGATCGGCGAGGGGCGCTCGGGACGCGAGGTGCAGGTGCTCTACATGGAGCCCGGCGCCAAGGAGCTGTATTTCTTCGTGAACAACCGCCTCGATCGTATCGTACGTTAGCGCGGGACCCGACTGGGCTGGCGCTTGCTTGTCCCTCGGCCGGTTCTGTGAACCGCCGGGCGGAAGGCGAGAAGCCATGGCTCACGAGTATCGGTTCGGGATCGAGGAAGAGCTGTTCCTGGCGGACGGCCGCACTCGCTCGGCGCCACGCGAATCGGTCTCCGACTTCCACAAGGCGGCGCGCAGCCGCCTCGACGGCGTCGAGCGCGAATTGCTGGAGAGCCAGGCGGAGATCTGCTCCAAGCCCTCGACGAGCTTCGCGGAGACGCACGAGGCGCTGGCCAAGCTGCGCACCGGCCTGTGCGCCATCGGCCGCGAGCACGGCCTGAAGGTCTTCGCCGCCGGCACCCACCCGACGGCGGTCTGGACCGACCAGCGCGAGACCGCCAAGGTCCGCTACCGCAGGATGATCGAGACGCTTCAGATGGTGGGGCGGCGCTCCATCGTCAGCGGCCTTCATATCCATGTCGAGGTGCCCGAGCCGGGCCAGCGGATCGCGCTGATCAACCGGCTGATGCCGTTCCTCCCCGTTCTCCTGGCACTCTCGACCTCCTCGCCCTTCTACGAGCGCCACCGCACCGGGCTGGCGGGCTACCGCCTGCGGGCCTATGCCGAGCTGCCGCGCACCGGATTGCCCGAGCTGTTCGCCGACGATGCGGATTTCGAGCGCTACGTGCGGGTGATGACGCGGGCCGGCGCGATCGAGGACGCGACCTTCCTGTGGTGGCACATCCGCCCCTCGGTCCGGTACCCGACCCTGGAATTACGGGTGGCCGACAGCTGCACCCGCCTCAAGGACACGCTGGCGATCGCCGCCCTCTACCGCTGCCTCGTGCAGCTCTGCGTGCGCCGGCCCGAGCTGAATGCCGGGCCGACCGGCGCCTCGCGCGGCTTCGTGATGGAGAACCTCTGGCGGGTGCAGCGCGAGGGCATCCACGCCGCCCTGATCGACGAGGCGGCGGACGAGGCCGTGCCCCTGCGCCGGCTCGTCGAGCGCCTGCTCGACCTCGTGGCGGAGGATGCGGCGGCGCTCGGCTGCGCCGCGCAGGTCGCCCACGCGCTCACCATCGTCGAGTGCGGCTCCAGCGCGGACGGGCAGATCCGCGCCTACGAGGCGTCGCTGGCGGCGGGGAGCAGCGAGCGCAAGGCGCTCTCCTGCGTCATCGACTGGCTCGCCCGCGAGACCGCCGACTGCGCCCTCTGAGGGCGCGGCATAGGGCATCGAACAGGAACCTCGAAGGCGCGCTCCGGTTGCCCAAGCACATCCGCGTTCGCCTTGAGGAGACTTCCATGAGAACGTCAATCACCGCCGCCGCCTGCCTGCTCCTGCTGGGCGCGGCGGGGATGCCGGCCCATGCCCAGTCGGTTGGGGAGAAGACCGGCGTGAACTCGCTGATCGGGGTCGCGCCCTCGTCCCAGGACTTCGTGACCCAGGCCGTGATCAGCGACATCTTCGAGACCGAGTCGAGCAAGCTCGCGCTCGAGAAGGCCGACGAGAAGACCAAGGCCTACGCCAAGAAGATGATCGACGACCATAAAAAGGTCTCGGACGAGCTGAAATCCGTCGTGCAGACGGGCGACATGAAGCTGAACATCCCGACCGCGCTGGATTCGGCCCACCAGAGCAAGATCGACAAGCTCAAGGGCCTGAGCGGCGACGACTTCACGAAGCAGTATCACGACGATCAGGTCACCGGTCACAAGAACGCCGTCGACCTCTACAAGCGCTACGCCGACAGCGGCGACAACGCGGCGCTCAAGGCCTTCGCCGTCAAGACGAAGCCGCACCTGGACGAGCACCTGAAGATGGCCCAGGACCTCGACAACAAGAAGTAGGTCTTTCGCGACGTGCGGCGGTTCGTCTTCGGGCGGACCGCCCTTGCCTCGGGCCAAGCGAAACGCCCGAAAACGGCGTGGGCCGGACGCGCTACGAGCGTTGGCCGAACATCGTCGCCTTGGCGCGGATGACCTCCGCCGCCCGCTCGATGCCGGCCCGGTCCACGTCGAGATTGGCGGTGGCCCGGATCTGATGCGTGCCGATGGCGCGCACCCGCACGCCGTCTTCGAGACAGGCGGCGGCGAAGGCGGCAGCCGGGATGCCCAACGCCTCCACCGTGAAGCACAGGATGTTCGACTGCCCCGCCGTCGGATCGAAGCCGAGGCCGGGCACGTCGGCGATGGCCCGGTGCAGGCGGCCGGCATTGGCGTTGTCCTCGGCGAGCTGCGTCATGTGGTGGTCGAGGGCGTAGAGCCCCGCCGCCGCCAGCACGCCCGACTGGCGCATGGCGCCGCCGAGCCGGTACTTCCACTGCCAGGCCCGCTCCACGAAGTCGGCCGAGCCGCACAGCACGGCCCCGACCGGGCAGCCGAGCCCCTTGCTGAGATCGATCCAGGCGCTGTCGAAGCCGGCCGCGTAATCGGCCGCGGCGATGCCCGTGGCGACGACCGCGTTCAGCAGCCGGGCACCGTCGATATGGGCCTTGAGCCCGCGCGCCTGGGCGTAGTCGCGGATCAGGCGCATCTCGCCCACGTCCCAGACCGTGCCGCCGGAAAAGCTCGTGGTCTGCTCGATCGACACGAGCCGGGAGCGCGGCGCCGTGCGCTGCGGAACCCGGATCGCCGCCTCGACCTGCGCCAGGGTGAACAACCCCACCCGCGTCGGCAGGGCCTTGACCGAGACCCCCCCGACCGCCGCCGCGCCCGCGGCCTCCGTGTTGTAGATGTGGGACTGATCGTCGACCACGATCTCGTCGCCGGGCCGGCAATGCACCAGGATCGAGGCGAGGTTGCACATCGTGCCGGACGGCATGAACACGCCCGCCTCCATGCCGAGCAGTTCCGCCACCCGCTCGCACAGGGCGTTGGTCGTCGGGTCCGAGCCCGACTGCTCGTCGCCGACGTCCGCCCGGGCCATGGCCTCGCGCATGCCCGGGGTCGGCCGCGTCTGCGTGTCGCTGAACAGGTCGATCATCGCGTGTCTGTCCCGTGGCAGGCCCTCACCCGTCGGCTCCGGCGGAGTCGGTGCAAACCGGGCGATCGCTCAGCCGGTCATGCATGAAAAATACAATCCGCGGCAAGCGTGACGCGCCGCGGCACCGCCCGATCCCCGACCGACCTCACAAGCATTTTGATGTGTCCCAGGGAGTTGGGCAGGCCGCCGTATCTCGACAGGCGTTGGCGTCGTGCCTAGAGCTAGTGACGCGAAGTATCGCATTAAAAATGATTTGAGTGCTCGATGAATAGAATTGAGCCCAGTATCGGGATCAGCCGCCGCTACCTGCACGACGAGGTGGCGGACCGCATGCGCGAGTTGATCAACGAAGGCGAACTGGAACCGCGCGCCCGCGTCAACGAGAGCGAGTTGACCGAGCGGTTCGGCATCTCGCGCACGCCCTTGCGAGAGGCGATCAAGATCCTCGCCACGGAAGGGTTGCTCGAACTCCTGCCCAATCGCGGCGCCCGGGTCGCGAGCATCTCGCGCAACGAACTCGAAGAGATGATCGAGATCATCGCCGGACTGGAGGCAACGGCCTGCGACATCGCCTGTCGCACCATCACCGAGGACGATCTGGCCCAGATCGAGGAGAAGCACCGGGGCATGATGGCCGCGTGGCAGAACCGCGACGAGGCGGTCTACTTCCGGCTGAACCGGGAGATCCACGAGGCCATCATGCTGGCCAGCCGCAACTCGAAATTGTACAGCCTGTATATGGGCTTGACGGGCCGCATCCAGCGCTCCCGCTACATGGCGCACCAGACCGAGGAGCAGTGGGCCCAGGCGGTCGACGAGCACGAGCGGATGATCCCGCTCCTGCGCGCCGGGGACGGGGATGCGCTGGCGGCCCTGATGCGGCGGCACATCCGCTCGAAGAAGCCGGTGATCGCAGCGATGTACGGCGAGGAGGGGGCCGAGCCGGCCTCGGCGGCGCGATGAGGGCGCCGCCCGTCAGCGCCCCTTGAAGTTCGGCGGGCGCTTGGCGAGGAAGGCTTCCATGCCCTCGCGAAAATCCTCGCTCATGTAGGTCATCACGATCAGGTCGTCCCCGGGCCGCTCGCCCTCGGACGCCTCGGGCGCGCCCTCCTGGGCGATGCGGCGCAGGCCTTCCTTGGTCGCCTGGAGGGTGAGCGGCGCGTGGCTCGCGAGCAGGGTCGCGAGCGCCCCGGCCCGGGCCTGCACGGCGGCGGCATCCTCCACCACCTCGTTGACGAGCCCGATCGCCAGCGCCTCCGGCGCCTCGACCAGGCGGGCGGTGAACAGGATGTCCTTCACCCGCGGGGCGCCGATCAGGCTCACGAGCCGGCGGAGCGTGTTCTGCGACAGGCAATTGCCGAGGGTGCGGGCGATGGGGATGCCGAAGCGGGCATCGCGGCTGGCGATGCGCATGTCGCAGGCCGCCGCGATGGCCGCGCCGCCCCCGGTGCAGGCCCCCGCGACCGCGGCGATGGTCGGCACCCTCAAGGATTCCAGGCTGCCGAGCACCCGGTCCATGAAGCGTTCGTAGCCGAGCGCGTCCTCCGGCTTGTCGAAGGCGCGGAACTGGGAGATGTCGGTGCCGGCGGCGAAGGCCTTGTCGCCCGCGCCCGTGACGATCACCGCCTTGATCGCGCGATCCGCCTCGATCCGCTCGCACAGCTCGACCAGCCCGCGATACATCGCGAAGGTGAGCGCGTTGCGCGCCTTCGGCCGGTTGAGGGTGATGCGGGCGATGCCCGCCTCGTCCACCGCGAACAGGAGTTCGTCGGTCGGTGCGGTCTCGGCGTCAGCGGTCATGGGGCGTCCCTCGCAGCATGGTTTCAGGCCGTGGTCTCGCCCACGACGCCCCGGGCGATCAAGTCGTCGATCGCCGCCGCATCGTAGCCCGCTCGGCCCAGAATGGCGCGGCTGTGCTCACCCAGAAGCGGCGCCGGCCCGTGCACGCGTCCGGGCGTCCCTGAGAACTTCACGGGCAGGCCGAGCGTGCTCATCGGCCCGGCGCGGGGGTGCTCGACCTCGACCACCATCTCCCGCGCACGCGCCTGCGGGTCGGCCTGCATGGCCAGCACGTCGAGGACCGGGCCGGCCGGCACGCCGCCCGCTTCCAGCCGCGCGAGCCAGTCGGCCGAGGGCGCGGTGCGGAAATGCGGGGCCAGCGCCTGCGCCAGCGCCGCGCGATGGGCCATGCGGTCGCGGTTGGCGGCAAAGCGGGGATCGCCCGCGAGCGCCTCGGCACCGAGCACGGACAGCAGCCGCAGCCAGTTGGTCTGGTTGGCCGCGCCGATGGTGATCCAGCCGTCGGCCGTCTCGAAGGCCTCGTAGGGCGCGTTGAGCGGATGGGCCGAGCCCATCGGCCCCGGCGCGACGCCGGTCGCCATGGCGATGGCCGATTGCCAGTAGGTGAGGGTGATGCCGGCCTCGAACAGGGAGGTGTCAACCACCTGCCCCTCGCCGGTCTTCAGCTTGTGCACGTGGGCGGCGAGCACGCCCATCGCCGCCAGGATGCCGGCGGTGATGTCGGTCACCGGCGGTCCGCACTTCATCGGCGGGCGCCCCGGCCCTTCGCCGGTGATGCTCATCAGCCCGCTCATGCCCTGCGCCACGAGATCGAAGCCCGCCCGCTCGGCATAGGGACCGGAGCGGCCGAAGCCCGAGAGCGAGCAGTAGATCAGCCCCGGAAACTCGGTCTTCAGCACATCGTAACCGAGGCCCAGTCGCTCCATGGTGCCGGCGCGGTAATTCTCGATCAGCACGTCGGCATCGGCCAGCAGGCGGCGCAGCACCGCCTTGCCCTCCGCGCTCTTGAGATCGAGGGCGATGCCGCGCTTGCCGCGGTTCATCATCATGTAGGCGGCGCTCTCGCCCCCGATCGCGGGCGGGACCGAGCGGCGGGTATCGTCGCCGCCGTCGATCTTCTCGACCTTGATGACCTCGGCCCCCATGTCGCCGAGCATCAGCCCGCAGACGGGTCCGGCCATGATGTGGGCGAGTTCGACGACCTTCAGGCCGGCGAGCGGCCCGGAACGGGAGGTCTCCTGCATCATCCCGCCTCAGCTCCGATCGGAACGGGCTCTGCACGCAGGACGCGAAGCGCATGTCCGGCAACGGCTCATCGGACGGATCCTCCCGGATTGCGGCCTCCTCGAGGACGGCTCGCCGCGTGGCGCGGTGATCGCGCCCCCTTTCGTATTATGCATTGAGACTACGGCCCGATGCGGCGGCGAGGCAATCGCTTTGTATGCGTTTTACCGGGCGCAGTATGCTTCCCGCCCGGCGGATTGACCATAAGAGGCAGCGATCCGTGCCCGCAATGGAACGCGTGCGCCGGCTCCCGGTTGATCGGCCAAAGCGTGGCCGGCGGGGAAGGCTCCGTGGCGGCCCTGGCGAGCGGAGAGAGCGATGCGCGGGTTGAGGTCGGCACTCGGGATGGCGGCGGCCCTCGTCACCCTGGCCGCTGCGGGAACGTCGTCGGCGCAGGCCGGCTGCACCCGGCAGATCATCAACAAATCCGGCTACACCGCCCTCGTCAGCCGCGATGGCGGCCCCTGGGTCGCGGTGCGCCCGCACCGCTCGCAGACGATCCGCTACAACCAGTCCGGCCGCATCGACGTGGCTCTGACCTGCGGGCCGGGCGCCCTGCCGGAGCAGGCCGCCTACCGGGCCAATTTCGACACGGTGGCGGTGATCGACCGCTGCTACATCCGCTTCGGCGACGGCTTCTTCGAGGACCAGCTCGGCGGCGGCTTCTTCGCCCGGAAGGACACCGCGCCGCTGGCGCTCAACAACCCGCGCCAGGGCGACCTCGTCGTCGGCCCGCAGGCGGGCGGCTGCGCGGTGGAGCGCGGAGCGATCAGCGCGCGCTATTAGGCGCGAGCGCGCGAAGCGTGCTAACCCGCGCGCCCCGTCGTCCGCGACGACGCGCCGAGACGAGATTCATGCGCTCGATTCTTCCCATAGCCGGAGCCATCGCCCTCGCCATGACCAGTGCCGCTTCCGCCGCCCAGCCCGTCACGCTGCCCTCGGGCCTCAGCTACACCGACGAGGTGGTCGGCACCGGCCCCGAGCCGAAGACCGGCCAGCAGGTCACCGTCCACTATACCGGCTGGCTCGACGAGGGCGGCGGCAAGCGCGGCAAGAAGTTCGACTCCTCCCGCGACCGCGGCCAGCCCTTCTCCTTCACCATCGGCGCCGGACAGGTGATCCGCGGCTGGGACGAGGGCGTCGCCACGATGAAGGCCGGCGGCCGCCGCATCCTGACGATCCCGCCGGATCTCGGCTACGGCGCCCGCGGCGCGGGCGGCGTGATCCCGCCGAACGCCACGCTGATCTTCGACGTGGAGCTGATCGGCTCGCGCTGATCCGGCCTCAGGCTCCGGCGCCCTTCGCGGGCGCCGGGCTACGGAGCGCCGCTCAGATCAGCCGGTGCTCGCGGGCAAGCGCCAGCAGGTCGCGCTGCGGGCGGGCGCCGATATGCTCGATCACCTCGGACGCCGCGAGGGCACCCAGCCGGGCGCTCGCCACGTAGTCGATGCCGCGGGTATAGCCGGCCAGGAAGCCTGCCGCGAAGAGATCGCCGGCCCCGGTGCTGTCGACCACCTCGCGGGCGGGGAAGGCTTCGACCGAACGGACCTCGCCGCCGCGCACCACGAGCGCGCCTTCGGCCGAGCGGGTGACGAGACCGAGCAGGTGCGTGCCCTTGACGCCGCGCTCCTCGCGAAGGGCCGCGACCGCCGCCTCCGGGTCGTCGGTCTGATAGAGGCTCTGCAGCTCGCCGATATTGGCGAACAGGATGTCGATGCTGCCGTTGCGCAGGAGTTCGAGGAATTCCTCGCGGTAGCGGCCGACGCAGAAGGCGTCCGACAGCGTCAGGGCCACGGCGTTGCCGGCGGAATGCGCCACCTTCACCGCCTTGCGGAAGGCGTCCTTGGCGGCCGGCGGATCCCACAGGTAGCCTTCGAGATAGGTGACGCGGGCCGCGCGCACGGTGACCTCGTCCACGTCGTCGGGCGAGAGCCCCTGGCAGGCGCCGAGATAGGTGTTCATGGTGCGCTCGCCGTCGGGCGTCACCAGAATGAAGCAGCGGGCGGTGGCCGGCCCCTCGGCCGTCGGCGGAACCGTGAAGCGCACGCCCGTCGCCTTCAGGTCGTGGCTGAACAGGTGGCCCAGTTCGTCCTCGTGCACCTTGCCGATGAAGCCGGTCTTGGCACCGAGCAGGGCGGCGCCGACGGCAGTGTTGGCGCCCGAGCCGCCGGACACCACGGTCGCCGGCCCCATCACCTCGAACAGGGCCTCCGCGCGCGGCTCGTCGATGAGCTGCATCGCGCCCTTCGTCACGCCCTGCGCCGTCAGGAAGCTCTCGTCGGCATGCGCGATCAGATCGACGATCGCGTTGCCGAGGACGAGGAGGTCGAGGGTGTCGTCGGACATGGAACCGTCCCGTGTCTGGTCAGCTTTGCCGGGGCCTGTCGCACCGTGGCCAAGGGCCGTCAAGCAAGGGCCGCCTCACGGCTCGGCGAACAGGCTTCCCACGCCGATTGTGAGACCGGGGGGATCGAGGAAGAGTTCGCCCGCGGCGGCGATGCGCGTCTCGATCAGGTCGCCCGCGCCGCGGCGATGGTGAATCACCGTGCGCCGCTCGGTGTCGAGGATGAGGTAGTGCTGCACGCTCGGCAGCCGGAAGTAGCCTTGAAACTTGAAGCCGGTATCGACGTGCTTCGTACGCGGCGAGAGGACCTCCACGACAATCAGCGGCTCGGAAACCGTCGTCGCGTCGGGATCGAGACGCGCGCCGCAATGGACGAGGGCGTCCGGCTCGAAGACCGTCCGATCGTCGACCCGGACGGACAGGCCGTCGGGCAGCATCTCGCACGGGAGACGACCAGCACGGATCGCGGCGCGCAGAGCCGTCTGCGCGGCAAACTTCGTCACCGCGTGCCGGACACGCTCCGGCGACATGGAAAAAACTTCCCCGTCGGCGAGTTCGTGCCGTCCCGGACGGCCCTCGGCCCAGGCCAAAAATTCATCGGCGGTCATGCGGACTTTGGGCTGCACGCTCATCGCCCGAAACCTATCACGCCTGCCGGAGACCGCGAAGGCACGGCGCTACTGCTGCAGCGCCTTCACCTCGCACTGCGCGTAGTCCGAACTCGCCTTGACGTAGGCGTTGAGCTTCTGGACGTAAGCCCCTGCGATCGAATGGAAAGCCTGGGCTTGCGCGTTGTAGGCCTTGATCGCATCGTTGTAGCTGTAGGCCTCCCAGCCGGGGCAGCCCTCCTTCTTGTCGAGGCAGGCGGGCTTTTCGGGGAGCTTCGGCTTTTCCGGCCGCGCTTCGGCCGGCGGGGGCGTCGGCGGCGTGCAGGGGGCGGCAAGCGCCGGCCCCGCGAGGCCGGCAAGCGCCAGTGCCGTGATGATGCGTCCTGCCATGGTCCGTCCTCGAGCCGTCGTTTCGAGGGTTCTGACGGCCGAGTTGTGGCGGGAATGGGGTCGCCAAACCGCGAGCGTTAACGCACCGTCGTGCGAGATGCGGTAAATGCGGCTCATGCCGCGCACGTCGATCTCCGCCGCCGTCGAAGCCCTGAGCGAGGAGGCCGCCCAGTCGCGCCATGCCGAGCTGTCGCGGGCGATCGAGCGGGCGAACCAGCTCTACTACAACGAGGACGCGCCCGAACTCTCGGACGCCGAGTACGATGCCCTGCGCCAGGAACTGGAGGCCATCGAGGCGCGCTTTCCCGCGCTGACGGGCACCACCGAGGCGAGCGCGGGCGTCGGCGCCAAGCCGTCGGAAAAATTCGCCAAGGTCCGGCACGCCGTGCCGATGCTCTCGCTGGGCAACGCCTTCGCCGACGAGGATGTGGAGGAGTTCGTCGCCCGCGTGCGCCGCTTCCTCAACCTCTCCGCCGAGGAGCCCGTCGCCTTCACCGCCGAGCCGAAGATCGACGGGCTGTCGCTCTCCCTGCGCTACGAGGCGGGCAAGCTCGTCACCGCCGCCACCCGGGGCGACGGCGAGGTCGGCGAGAACGTCACGGCCAACGCGCTCACCGTCGAGGACATCCCGGAGAAGCTCTCCGGCGAGGGCTTTCCCGCCGTGCTGGAGGTGCGCGGCGAGGTCTACCTGTCGCACGAGGATTTTTCCGCCATCAACGCGCGGCAGGAGGCGGCGGGCAAGCCGCTTTTCGCCAACCCCCGCAACGCCGCGGCCGGTTCGCTGCGCCAGCTCGATCCGGCGATCACCGCCTCGCGGCCCTTGCGCTTCTTCGCCTATGCCTGGGGTGAGGTCTCGGAGCCCTTCGCCGACACGCAATCGGCGGTGCTGGAGCGCTTCCGGGGCTGGGGCCTGCCGGTGAACCCGCGGACCAAGCTCTGCGCCTCGGCCGGCGAGATGATCGCGCATTATCGCGCCATCGAGGCGGAGCGGGCCGGTCTCGGCTACGACATCGACGGCGTCGTCTACAAGGTCGACGATCTCGGCTTCCAGCGCCGGCTCGGCTTCGTCAGCCGGGCGCCGCGCTGGGCGCTCGCCCACAAGTTCGCGGCGCAGGAAGCCTTCACCGAGCTTCTGGCCATCGACATCAATGTCGGGCGCACCGGCTCGCTCAACCCGTTGGCGCGCCTGAAGCCCGTCACGGTCGGCGGCGTCGTGGTCTCCAACGCGACGTTGCACAACGAGGGCTACGTGCAGGGCGTGGGCGGCGACGGCGAGCCGATCCGCGAGGGCCGCGACATCCGCGTCGGCGACACGGTGATCGTGGTGCGCGCCGGCGACGTGATCCCCAAGGTGCGGGACGTGGTGCTCGACAAGCGCCCGGCCGGGGCCGTGCCCTTCGTCTTCCCCGAGACCTGCCCGGCCTGCGGCAGCAAGGCTGTCCGGGAGTTGAACCCGCGTACGAAGAAGATCGACGCCGTGCGCCGCTGCACCGGGGGGCTGATCTGCCCGGCGCAGGGCGTGGAGCGGCTCAAGCACTTCGTCTCGCGCAACGGCTTCGATCTCGAAGGCTTCGGCCAGACCTATGTCGAGGTGCTGTTCGAGGCCGGCCTCGTGAAGCAGCCCGCCGACCTGTTCCGCCTCGATTTCGAACCGCTCAAGGCGGCGATCGTCGCGCGGCGCGAGGCGCTCTCGGCGCAGCGCCGGGCCGAGGGCGAGCCCGCCCCGAAGAAGCCGACCAAGAAGAAGGGCGAGGAGGAGGACAAGGCGATCAAGAACCTGCTCGCCTCGCTGGAGGCGCGCCGGTCCATCCCGCTCAACCGGTTCCTGTTCGCCCTCGGCATCCCGCAGATCGGCGAGTCGACCGCTAAGGCGCTGGCCAAGCGCTTTCCCGACATGGCGGCACTGATGACCGCCATCGCGGCGGCGGCGCAGGAGCAGGCGGGGCCCGACTGGCTCGAACTCTCGAGCCTCCCCCGCATCGGGCCGGGCACCCGCGACCGTCTGTTCGAGACGCTCGATCCGCTGCCGGGCGAGGCTCTGGCGGAGGCGTCCCTCGGCGCTCGCCTGCGCGGGCGGCTGACGCCGTCCCAGCGCGAGGCGGTGCTCGCCCATTACGGCAGCGAGGACGCCGTCGATGCGGCCCTGGAGCGGGCCGCCTCGCAGCGGCCCGGCGACGCCTACCGGCTGTTTGCCGACGACGGCGAGATCGGTCCGGTGGCGACGGATTCGCTGATCCAGTTCTTCACCGAGCCGCACAACGATGCGGCCGTGCGCGCCCTCCTCGACGAGGTGAAAACCGAACCGCTGGCGGCCACGACTTCGGCCGCGGCCTTTGCCGGCAAGACCGTGGTGTTCACGGGCACCCTTGAGAAAATGACCCGGAGCGAAGCCAAGGCCACCGCCGAGCGCCTGGGCGCCAAAGTCTCGGGCTCGGTCTCGGCCAAGACCGACCTCGTCGTCGCCGGCCCCGGCGCGGGCTCGAAGCTCAAGGATGCCGAGCGCCACGGGGTGAAGGTCGTCTCGGAGGACGATTGGCTGGCGATGCTGGCGGAGGCGTGAAGCGTCTCTCACGAAACGCCCGCTGCGCCGTCGCGGGCGGTGGCGAAACGGTCGGTGACCGGGAGTTTTGTGAGGCATTCCAAGACGCATTTGGCTTGACCCCGGGGTGCCCCGCGGCGCAAGCCGGCGCCGGATCAGTCGGCCGGGCGGCCGCTCCGTCGTCAGACGGGGAGGAAAGTCCGGGCTCCATGGAGAGACGGTGCCGGATAACCTCCGGCGGGGGCGACCCCAGGGACAGTGCCACAGAGAGCAGACCGCCCTGCGAAGGTTCGTCCTTCGCAGGGTCAGGGTGAAAGGGTGCGGTAAGAGCGCACCGCGGACGCGGCAACGCGGACGGCACGGCAAACCCCACCGGGAGCAAAACCGAATAGGGGCGACACGCTCCGCCCCGCGAGGGGAGGGGCAGGCCCGCTCTCCAGGCGCGTCGCCCGGGTTGGTTGCTCGAGGCGGCCGGCAACGGTCGTCCCAGAGGAATGGCTGCCACGTCCGTGAGTTCGCTCGCGGGCCCTACAGAACCCGGCTTACAGGCCGGCTGATCCACCTCACCCCGCAGCGTCGATGCCGGCGCCGGCCACGGGCCGGCGAAGGGCTCGCCGCGCCTAGCGGTGAGGGGGCCGGCGGAACGGGGGCGGACGCATGATCCGACCCCGGCGCGGTGTGGCAAAGCCGACGAAAGCGGACGCCGCATTGACGCTCGGTTAACCTTGATACGGTCAGATCGGGTCAGCCTGCATGGTCAAGCTCGTTGACGCGTTTCGAGGGCCCATGTTACCCCGCGCCATCCCGTTGACGCCCTATTCCGGATCGGCCAACACTCGTTCAGGTTGCCCGGCGAGAAGGCGCGCGCGTGGCCGGAGCCGCCCGCGGATCGGCGTCGCCACCACCGTTCGGGCCGCCGCCGCGTGGTCCGCCCATGCAGCAGGCCTCCATGATTCCTCCCTCGCCGGACGGCGCCCGCGCTTTCTTCGGCAATCCCGAGAAGCCAGTGCGGTCCCCGGAGCGCTGCCGATGAGCCGGACACCGCGGCCGGGCAAGCCGGACCGGAGCGAGTCCGACCGGGCCGCGCAGGCGCGCCACGTTCCCGTCCTGCTGCCCGAAGTCCTCGCCGCGCTCGCCCTCGACCGGCCGGGGCTCGCCGTGGACGGCACCTTCGGCGCGGGCGGCTACACGCGGGGGCTGCTCAACGCCCAGCCGGAGCTTCAGGTCGTCGCCATCGACCGCGACCCGACCGCGATCCGCGCGGGCGCCGATCTCGTGGCGGCATCCGGGGGGCGCCTGCGTCTGGTCCAGGGCCGCTTCGGCGAACTCGACGCGCTGCTCGCCGATCTCGGCGAGGGGGGGGCCGACTGGGTCGTGCTCGATATCGGCGTGTCCTCGATGCAGCTCGACGAGGCGCAGCGCGGCTTCTCGTTCCGGCAGGACGGGCCGCTCGACATGCGCATGGGCGGCGACGGCCCCAGCGCGGCCAACCTCGTGAACGAATCCGACGAGACCACGCTCGCCGACATCCTCTACCATTTCGGCGAGGAGCGCCGCTCGCGGGCGGTGGCCCGCGCCATCGTCGAGGCGCGCCGCCGCGCCCCGATCGCGACCACGGCCGAACTCGCCGATCTCGTGGCCGGCGTGGTGCGGCCCGAGCCGGGCAGCCCGATCCACCCGGCCACCCGGAGCTTCCAGGGACTGCGCATCGCGGTGAACGACGAACTCGGCGAGTTGGTGCGCGGCCTGCACGCGGCCGAGCGCGTGCTGCGGCCCGGCGGGCGGCTGGCGGTGGTGACCTTCCACTCGCTGGAGGACCGCATCGTCAAGCAGTTCTTCTCCGCCCGCAGCGGCCGGGCCGCGCAGGCCTCGCGGCATCTGCCCGGCGTCGAGCGGCCCGTCCCGAAGAGCTTCAAGCCCGTCACCAAGGGGCCGGTCCTGCCTTCGGATTCGGAGACGATGGTCAATCCGCGGGCGCGCTCGGCGAAGCTGCGCGCGGCCGAGCGGACCGAGGCCCTGGCGCCGGACCCGCTCACGGCGATCGAGACGCTGGCGAGCCTGCCCGCCGCGCAGGGACGGGGGACGCGGCGGTGATCCGACTCCTCAACGTCCTGGCGATCGTCGGCCTCATCGGCTCGGCGGTCTACGCCTACTCGACGAAGTACGACACGCTCTACCAAGCGGGTCAGGTCTCGAAGCTCAAGACCGGGCTTCACAAGGAGCGTCAGGCCATCGCGGTCCTGCGCGCCGAGTGGCAGCTCCTGACCCGGCCCGACCGGCTGCAGAAGGCGGTGGAGCGCCACCTCGTCCTCGAGCCGATCAGCGACGGGCACCTCGCCCGCCTCTCCGACCTGCCGGAGCGGCCCGAGCGCGGCGACGAGATCGCCCGCCTGCTGGCCTCGACGGCGACGCCGACCGCGACGCCCAAGGACAGGCCTTCGGGCGCCCGCGACGAGCCCCGCACCACGGGCTCGGTCACCACCCGCACCGTCTCCACCCGCCCGCCCGCGGCTTCGAGGTAGCGTTCCGTGTCCCAGGATCCGTCGCAAGACCCGTTGCAAGATCCGTCACGCGATCCGACGCATCACGACCCGGACGGGGCGGCGCAGGCCGCCTCCGCTCCGCTGCCGGCATCCATGCCGGAGCCGATGCCAGAGCGCGTCGTGACGAGCGAGCCGCCGGCCTCGGCCCTGACGCGGCTCACCCGGATGATGTTCCGCCTCGCCATCGAGCGCTCGCACGCCCGCGTGGCGGTGGTCGGCCTCGCCTTCGCGGTGGTGTTCGGCGCGATCTCCATGCGCCTGCTCGTGATGGCGGCGACGCCGGGCACGAACAGCGACGACCACCGCGTGGCGGCCGCCGCCACGACCACGATCCGCCCGGACATCATCGACCGCAACGGCGAGATCCTGGCCACCGACATCCGCACCGTCTCGGTCTTCGCCGAGCCGAGCCGGATGGCGCGCACCTTCGACCGGGACGAGGCGGTCGAGCTCCTGACCGCGGTGCTGCCCGAGCTGAACGCGGCGGAGCTGCGCACCAAGCTCTCGTCCAAGAAGGGCTTCGTCTGGATCAAGCGCGAGATCACCCCGAAGCAGCAGCTCGAAGTCCACCGCCTGGGCATTCCGGGCGTCGGCTTCCTGCCCGACCACAAGCGCGTCTATCCGAACGGGGTGGCCGCCGCCCACGTCATCGGCGCGACGAACCTCGACAACATCGGCATCGCCGGCATCGAGAAGTACATCGACAACCGGGGCAACCGGGCGCTCAACGAGTTCGGCCTCGTGGCCAAGCAGACGGATCTCTCGCCCGTCCAGCTCTCCCTCGACCTGCGGGCGCAGTTCGCGGTGCGCGACGAGCTCGTGAAGGGCGTGGAGCACTTCAAGGCCAAGGCCGGCGCCTCCATGATCCTGGACGTGAACACCGGCGAGATCCTGGCGCTCGCCTCCTACCCAGACTTCGACCCCAACGAGCCGAAGGACGCGCTCTCGGACGACCGCATCAACCGGATGAATGTCGGCGTCTACGAGATGGGCTCGACCTTCAAGGCGATGACCCTCGCCATGGCGCTCGATTCCGGCAAGTACAACGTGAATTCCACCTTCGACACCCGCGGTGGAGTGCTTCACTGGGGCCGCCAGAAGATCCACGAATATCACGGCACCAACCGCGTCATCACCATGCCGGAGGTGTTCACCCACTCCTCCAACATCGGTTCGGCGAAGATGGCGCTCGGCATCGGCGTGCCGGGGCACAAGGCCTTCCTCAAGCGGATGGGCCTGATGGACCGCATGCGAACGGAGCTGCCGGAATCGGCCGCCCCGATCGTCCCGCCGCGCTGGACCGAGATCAACACCATCACCATCGCCTTCGGCCACGGCCTGGCCGTGGCGCCGCTCCAGGCCGCGGCGGCGGTGGCGGCCATCGTCAACGGCGGCGAGCTGATGACCCCGACCTTCCTCAAGACCGACGAGGAGACGGCGCGGGCCAAGGCCACCCGCGTGGTCAAGCCGGAGACCAGCGAGGCGATGCGCTTCATCATGCGCCTCAACGCCGTCGAGGGCTCGGCCAAAAAGGCGTCCGTGCCGCTCTACTACGTCGGCGGCAAGACCGGCACGGCCGAGAAGGTCATCAACGGGCGCTACGCCAAGAACCGCCTGTTCACGACCTTCATGGCGGCGGCGCCGATGGACAAGCCGAAATACCTCTTCCTCACCATCATGGACGAGCCGCAGGGCCTGCCCGAGAGCGGCGGCTACGCCACCGCCGCCTGGAACTCCGGCGTGGTCACGGGCAAGATCATCGAGCGGGCCGCCCCCATCCTCGGCCTGCCGCCGAGATTCGAGGCGCCGGCCAAGCCGTTCCCGCTCATGGTCAAGCTCGGCGCCTACCACGCCACGCAGGTGGGCGGGCCGTGACGGCGGACCGCCGCCGGCCGGCCTGACCCGCGAGGACGCGTTCCCATGAGCCAGCCGACCAGCCCGTCGACCAACCCATCGACGGGTCATTCGACCCTCGGCGACCTGTTTCCGGAAGCGGAGGCCGCGCTCGCCGCGAAGTCCGTCGCCGGGCTGACCGCCGACAGCCGCCGGGTCGTGCCCGGCGGCGTGTTCGTGGCCGTGCCCGGCACTAGCGCCGACGGCCGGCTGTTCGCGGCCGCCGCCGCGCGGGCCGGCGCCCTCGCCGTGGCCGGGGAGGGCACGCGCCCCGACGACCTGCCCGAGGCGACGGCCTGGATCGCCGTGGCCGATGCCCGCCGCGCGCTCGCGCTCGCCGCCGCCCGCCGCGCCGGCCGCCAGCCGGAGACGGTCGTGGCGGTCACCGGCACCAGCGGCAAGAGTTCGGTGGCCGACTTCGTGCGGCAGATCCTGTCGCGGCTCGGGCGCGATGCGGCGAGCCTCGGCACGGTCGGCATCGTCACCAACCGGGGCGCCGCCTACGGCTCGCTGACGACGCCCGACCCCGTCACCCTGCACGAGACCCTGGCCCGTCTGGCGCAGGAGGGCATCACCGATCTGGCCATGGAGGCATCCTCCCACGGGATCGAGCAGCGCCGCCTCGACGGCGTCGACCTGACGGCCGCAGCCTTCACCAATCTCGGCCGCGACCATCTCGACTACCATCCGACGATCGAGGACTACCTCGAAGCCAAGCTGCGCCTGTTCACCACGCTCCTGCCCAAGGGCCGTCCCGCGATCGTCAACGCGGACGGGGCCTATGCCGAGCGGGTGATCGGCGCCGCCGACGCCGCCGGGCACACGATCCGCTCGACCGGGCGCGGGGGCACCTTCATCCGACTCGTCGAGGCCGGCACGGACGGCTTCTCGCAGGGTCTGACCCTGGTCCACGAAGACCGGGAATACCGCGTGCGCCTGCCGCTGGTCGGCGGCTTCCAGGTCGAGAACGCCCTCGTGGCGGCGGGGCTGGCCCTCTCGACACCCGCGGGCGCGGCCGATCCGGCCGGCGTCTTTACCGCGCTCGAAGGCCTGACCGGCGTGCCGGGCCGGATGGAGCGGATCGGTGAAGCGAATGGCGGGCTCTGCCTCGTCGATTACGCCCACAAGCCGGAGGCGCTGGAGCACGTGCTGGCGGCCCTGCGCCCCTTCGCCAGCGGACGCCTCGTCGTGGTGTTCGGCTGCGGCGGCAACCGGGACGCCGGCAAGCGGCCGATCATGGGCGCCATCGCGCAGCGCCTCGCCGACCGGACCATCGTCACCGACGACAACCCGCGCAACGAGGAACCCGCCGCGATCCGCGCCGCCATCCTCGCCGCCGCACCGGGTGCCGAGGAGATCGGCGACCGGGCCGAGGCGATCCGCGCGGGCGTGCGGGACCTGCGGCCCGGCGACGTGCTGGTGGTCGCCGGCAAGGGACATGAAACCGGCCAGATCGTCGGGCCACGCGTGCTTCCGTTCTCGGATCACGAGACTTTGCGCGCCGCGATCGCGGAGGTGAACGGATGACCGACGCCCCTCTCTGGACCCAGGCCGCCCTGGAGGCAGCGACCGGCGGCACCCTGCGCGGCGCGCCGCGCGCCGTCACGGGCGCCTCGATCGACACCCGCAGCCTGGAGCCCGGCGACCTGTTCTTCGCGATCCGCGGCGAGGCGCGGGACGGCCACGACTTCGTGCGCGCCGCCCTGGAGAAGGGCGCCGGCGCGGCGGTGGTCGCGGCGGCGCGTGCGGACGCGTTCGAGGGGATCGGGCCGGTTCTGGCCGTGCCGGGGGAGGGCGAAGACCCGGTGCTGGAGGCGATGCGCCGCCTCGGTCTCGCCGCCCGCGCCCGGACGGGGGCGGCCATCGTCGCCGTGACCGGCTCGGTGGGCAAGACCGGCACCAAGGAGGCCTTGCGCCACGTGCTCGCGGCGCAAGGCGCGACGCACGCCTCGGTCGCCTCCTACAACAACCATTGGGGCGTGCCGCTGACGCTGGCGCGGACGCCGGCGGAGACCCGCTTCGGCGTGTTCGAGATCGGCATGAACCACGGCGCCGAGATCCTGCCGCTGACCGCGATGGTGTGGCCGGACGTGGCCCTGATCACCACGGTCGAGCCGGTGCATATCGAGCATTTCCACTCGGTCTCCGCCATCGCCGACGCCAAGGGCGAAATCTTTTCCGGGCTGAAGCCCGGCGGCGTCGCGGTGATCAACCGCGACAACCCGAATTACGAGCGGCTGCTGGCCCACGCCCACGCCTCGCGGGCGGGCCGCGTCGTCACCTTCGGCGAGCATGCGGCGGCGGATGTGCGCGCGAACCGCATCCTGACCCGGCCCGACGTCTCGGTGGTCGATGCCACGGTGATGGGCGTGCCTCTCACCTACCAGCTCGGCACGCCGGGCCGGCACGTGGCGATGAACTCGCTCGGCGTGCTGGCCTGCATTCACGCGCTCGGCGCCGACCTCGCCCGCGCCGCCCTGTCGCTGGCGAGCCTGAAGCCGCCGGTCGGGCGCGGCGAGCGCACCGCCCTGCGGATCGGCGAGGGCGAGGCCTTCCTGGTCGATGAGAGCTACAACGCCAACCCCGCCTCGATCCGCGCGGCGCTCGCGACGCTGGCCGGCATCGAGACGGCGGACAAGGGCCGCCGCATCGCCGTGCTCGGCGACATGAAGGAACTCGGCGCGGCGAGCGAAGCCCTCCACCGCGAACTCGCGGACGCGGTGAGCGCCCACGGCATCGATCTCGTCTTCACCGCCGGCACCCAGATGGTCCACCTGTTCGAGGCCCTGCCGATGGCCGTGCGCGGCGCGGCGGCCCCCAGCGCCGAGGAGTTGACCGACGCGGTGCTCGCCACGCTCCGGCCGGGGGATGCGGTGATGGTCAAGGGCTCGAACTCCATGCGCATGGTCCGCATTGTCGAAGCGGCCAAAGCCCGCTACGCGGTCGCGCCGGACCCGCGCGAAGCCTCGCTGAACGCGGTTCGCTGACGATCCGATCATCGGCCGGGCTCTCGCGCCCGGTCCATCCTTCCGGCCGCGCGCAACGCCGTGCCGGGCGTGTCGACGAAGAACCTGCCGCGGGCGGACGAACGCATGCTCTATCTGCTGTCGGAACTGAGCGGCACGCTCACGCCCCTCAACGTGTTCCGCTACATCACCTTCCGCACCGGCGGCGCGCTGTTCACGGCGGGCTTCTTCGTGTTCTGGTTCGGGCCCTGGATCATCTCCCTGCTGCGCCTGCGCCAGGGCAAGGGCCAGCCGATCCGCGAGGACGGCCCGGCCAGCCACCTGACCAAGCGCGGCACGCCGACCATGGGCGGCCTGATGATCCTGGCCGGCGCCGTGTTCTCGGTTCTGCTCTGGGCCAACCCGCGCAACCACTACGTCTGGGTGACGCTCGCGGTCACCCTCGGCTTCGGCGCGATCGGCTTCTACGACGACTACCTCAAGGTGACGAAGCAGTCGCACAAGGGCTTCTCCGGCCGCTTCCGCCTCCTCCTGGAATTCGCGATCGCGGGCGCGGCCTGCCTCCTGATCTCGGTCTACTCTCCGGCCGCTCTTCAGAACCAGCTCGCCTTTCCCGTCTTCAAGGACGCGCTGCTGAACCTGGGCTGGTTCTGGGTGCCGTTCGCCGCCTTCGTGATCGTGGGGGCGGGCAACGCGGTCAACATCACCGACGGCCTCGACGGGCTCGCCATCGTCCCCGTGATGATCGCCTGCGGCACCTTCGGCGTGATCGCCTACCTCGTCGGCAACTCCTTCACCGCCGGCTACCTGCAGGTGAACTACGTGCGCGACACCGGCGAACTCGCCGTGGTCTGCGGCGCGGTGATCGGGGCGGGGCTCGGCTTCCTCTGGTTCAACGCGCCGCCCGCGCAGATCTTCATGGGCGATACCGGATCGCTGGCGCTGGGCGGCCTGCTCGGCGCCATCGCCGTGGCCGCCAAGCACGAGATCGTGCTCGCCATCGTCGGCGGCCTGTTCGTGCTGGAGATCATGTCGGTGATCATCCAGGTCCTCTCGTTCAAGCTCACGGGCAAGCGCGTCTTCCGAATGGCGCCGATCCACCACCATTTCGAGCAGAAGGGCTGGAAGGAGCCGCAGGTCGTGATCCGCTTCTGGATCATCGCCGTGGTCCTGGCGCTCGTCGGCCTCGCCACGCTGAAGCTGCGCTGAGCCCGGCAGGACGGACGAGAGACGCATCCATGACGCCAGCCACCACCTTCGCCGGCCGGAAACTCGCCCTGTTCGGCCTCGGCGGGTCCGGGCTCGCCACCCTCCGTTCGCTCATCGCGGGCGGGGCCGACGTGCTGGCCTGGGACGACAACGCGGGCAGCCGCGACCGCGCCCGGGACCTCGGCATCACCGTGACCGATCTTGGCGAGGCCGACTGGTCCGGCTTCTCCGCCCTGGTGCTGGCGCCGGGCGTGCCGCTGACCCATCCCGAGCCGCACTGGACCGTGGCGCGCGCCCGCGAGGCCGGCATCGAGATCATCGGCGATATCGAGATCTTCTGCCGGGAGCGGGCGGCGCTCGCGCCCGACGCGCCCTTCGTGGCGATCACCGGCACCAACGGAAAGTCGACGACGACGGCGCTGACGGCACATCTGCTGCGCCATGCCGGCCGCGACGTGCAGATGGGCGGCAATATCGGCACCGCGATCCTCTCGCTCGCGCCGCCCGCCGACGCCCGCATCCACGTGATCGAGCTGTCCTCGTTCCAGATCGACCTCACGCCCTCGCTCAAGCCGGGCATCGGCATCCTGCTCAACCTGACGCCGGATCATCTCGACCGCCACGGCACCATGGAGAACTACGCCGCGATCAAGGAGCGGCTGGTCGCGAGCGCCGACCTCGCGGTGATCGGCGTGGATGACGCCCCCTGCGCCGCCATCGCCGAGCGGCGTGGACCCGAGCGCATCCGCATCCATGTCGAGGGCCACGGCGACGCGCAGGGCGATTTCGTCTGCGCCGGCAGCGCGGTGCGCGGTCCGGACGGGACCGTGATCGCCGAGGTCTCCGGCGTCCCGTCCCTGCTCGGCGACCACAACCTCCAGAACGCCGCCGCTTCGGTCGCCGCCGCGATCCGGCTCGGCCTCACGGGCGACGAGATCGCCGCGGGTCTGAGGAGCTTCCCCGGCCTCGCCCACCGCATGGAGCCCCTGCGCCGGATCGGCCGGGTGGCCTTCGTCAACGATTCCAAGGCGACCAACGCCGACTCCACCGAGAAGGCCCTGCTCGCCTTCCGCGACATCCACTGGATCGTCGGCGGCAAGGCCAAGGAGGGCGGCATCGAGCCCCTGGCGCCGCTGTTCGGGCGCGTCGCCCACGCCTACCTGATCGGCGCGTCGAGCGACGCCTTCGCCGCGACGCTGGAGGGGCGCCTGCCCTTCACCGCCTGCGGGACGCTGGAGGCGGCGACCGCCGCCGCCGCCGCGGCCGCCCGCGCGTCGGGCACCGGGGCGCCGGTGGTGCTGCTCTCGCCGGCCTGCGCGTCGTACGACCAGTTCCCGAACTTCGAGGTGCGCGGCGACCGCTTCCGCGCGCTCGTCGCCGCCCTGCCGGAGGATGCGGACGCCTGAAGGCCGCCGCGTCCTCCGGCACGCAGCTCCGGCCCCGCTCCATGAACCTCTGGCTCCGCCTTTTCTGGCTCATCGCGACGGCGTGGCGACGCCCGGCGCTCGTCCTGCCCAACGGCGTCTCACGCTTGAGACTCCGCGTCTGGCCGCACGACATCGACGTGTCGATGCATCTCAACAACGGCCGCTACTGGACGCTGATGGATCTCGGCCGCACCGACCTGCTGATCAAGTCCGGCCTGTGGCGCCCGCTGCTGCGCCAGGGCTGGACACCGGTGGTGAGCGCCGGCCAGATCCGTTTCCGCCGCGAATTGCGGCCGTTCCAGGTCTTCGATCTGGAGACCCGGCTCGTGCATTGGGACGACACCCAGGTCGTCATCGAGCATCGCCTGATCATCCGGGAGACCGATCTCGTCGCGGCGATCGCCCTGGTCCAGGCCGGCCTCTACGACCGCAAGCAGCGACGCTTCGTCCCCGTGCGGCACTTGTTCGAGACGATCGGGGTGGAGGCGGAGAGCCCGCCGACGAGTCCGCAGGTCGAGGCGTTCCTGTCGGCGGGGACCACCCTGCGGCGGGCGACGACCTCGGCCTGAACCGTTCTTGCGCTTCGAGCCTGTTTGACCGGCTTTTCCTACCAACCGCCTCATCCTGAGGTGCTGCGAAGCAGCCTCGAAGGAGGGCTCCCATTCTCGCCGTGCGTTCTGGAGCCCTCCTTCGAGGCTCCGCTTCGCTCCACACCTCAGGATGAGGATTGAGGATTGGACATCACCACATCGGAAGAGCGGTCGAATTCGATGAGCCGAGTCGAACAGGCTCTGAGGCGCTCAGGCGCTCTTTCTCAGGCGCTCTTTCTCAAGCGCTCTTGCCGACCGGCCGCGCTTCGGCGCCCGGCTCCGCCGGCTTGCCTTCGCTCTCGGCCCGGTTCCCCTTGCCGACGGTGCGGCGGGCGCGGAAGGCGGGACGCGCCTCCGCCTGCTTGCTCTTGAGGATGGTGCGGAACTCGTCCCGGCGCTCGTGGATCGAGGCGATGACGTGGCCCATCGGCACGCCGACATCGACGAGGACCGCCTCGGAGAGCTGGAGCGAGGCCTCGATCGTCTCCGGCACCGCGTCGTCGACGCCCATCTCGTAGAGCTGCGTCGCGTGGCGGGCGTCGCGGGCGCGGGCCACGATGGTCAGGTCCGGCCGCTCGGCCCGGGCGGCCTGCACCACCGCCTCCACGGCGCGGGGATTGTCGAGGGTCACCACCAGGGCGCGGGCGGCGGCGATGTCGCAGCGGCGCAGCATCTCCGTGTTGGCCGAATCCCCGAAATAGACCGGGCTGCCGAGCCGGCGCTGCTCGGCCACGCGCACCGGATCGGAATCGAGGGCGATGTAGGGGATGGCGTGGCGCTTGAGCATCTCGCCGACGAGCCGGCCGACCCGGCCGTAGCCCGCCAGGATCACCCGGTTCTGCTGCGGGTCGGGCACCGGCTCCGCCCGCGCCCGGCCGAGCTGCTCCTTCGAGACCCGGCGGCCGATCCGGCGGGCGAGCGCCGCCAGGCCGGGAATCGCGATCATGGTCACCGTGGTGACGATGAGGGCCGCCCCGCCCACCGGCTCGGGCACCAGCCCCGCCGCCATGGCCCCGCCGATGAGGACGAAGGCGAACTCGCCCCCCGGTCCGATCAGCAGCGCGGTCTCCAGCGCCACCGGGGGGCCCAAGCCCATAAGGCGGGCGCCGGCCAGCACCACGGCCCCCTTGATGACGAGGAGCCCCAGCGACAGGCCGAGGATCGCGCCGGGCGCGGCGAGAAGCTGCGCCGGATCGAGGCTCATGCCGACCGAGACGAAGAAGACGCCGAGCAGCAGCCCCTTGAACGGATCGATGGTGGCCTCGATGGCCCGGCGGTACTCGGTCTCGGCCAGGAGCAGGCCGGCGACGAAGGCGCCCAGCGTCATCGAGAGGCCGCTGGCCGCCGCGACCAGGGCGGTCGCCACGATCACGAGCAGGCAGGCCGCCATGAACAGCTCGGTCGAGCGGGTGCGCGCCACGAGTTGGAAGAGCGGGCGCAGCGCCACCCGGCCCGCCACCACGATCAGCACGAGCGCGATCACCGCCTGCCCGAGCGCCAGGGCGAGCGCGCCGCCGAGATCGCCCCCGTCCCGGCGGCCGAGCACGGCGATGGCGAACAGGATCGGCGCCACCGCCAGATCCTGGAACAGCAGGACCGCGAAGCTGGTGCGCCCGGCCGGCGTGCCGAGCCGCTTCTGCTCGGCGAGCACCGGCAGCACCACGGCGGTGGAGGAGAGCGCGAGCGCCAACCCCACCAGCACCGCGCCGGCCACCGGCTGGTTGAGCGCGATGAGGATGAGCGCGATCACCGCCGCCGAGGCCGCGACCTGGATCGAGCCGAGGCCGAAGACGAGCCGGCGCAGCACCCGCAGCCGCTCCCAGGACAGCTCGATCCCGATCATGAACATGAGGAAGATCACGCCGAACTCGGCCAGATGCGCGATCTCGGAGCGGTTGCCGATGGTGAAGGGAGCGAGCCAGGGATGCGCGTCGGCGAAGCGCCCGAGGCCGAAGGGCCCGAGCAGCGCGCCCGCACCGATGAAGCCGAGCACCGGGCTCACCCGGAGGCGGTGGAACAGCGGCACCACGATCCCGGCCGTGACGAGGAAGAGGATCGCCTCCCGGTAGCCGGCCCCCGCATGCGCACCGGCTTCAGCGGCGATCTGGGTTCCGGCCTGTACGGGATCGGTCATCGGGGGTTTACGCTGACGCCTGAACGGAAACGGGGGAGGGGAGCTGCACCCCGCCGTCGCGGCGCCGGGAGGGCCGGCCGCATCATGGGCGGCGGGAATGCCGCAGTGCAACCTGTTTCGACGCTGCGCGGCAGGTTTCGTGCCGGGTGCGGGTCCGGCGCCCGGGGCGGCACCCGTGCCGCGGACGGACGCGGTGCAACCATCCACCGCTGATCGCGGCGGCCGGCACAACTTCGGCACAATACGCGCTTACGCTGAGGTAACGCGATGTTAGGGGATGGCGGGCGCCGCCCCCCGACGGAGGCCCGCAGCGATCCTTAGGCCCATGAGATTTTTTGCCAGTAAGCTTCCGAATCGGGACGTGCAGCGCGAGCGGCGCGAATGGGTGCTCGACCAGCAGCGCTGGAAGCACCAGCGCGACATCGAGCGCGGCTACCGCATCAAGTGGGGCTACGTCGCCATCGCCTATCTCGTCGAGTTCATGGTCATCGGTGCCTCGCTCTGGGGCGCGTGGCTGTTCGCGGGCTATTACAGCGACGGCGACGAGCGCGCCTTCTACTTCATGCTGCTGGCGCCCCTGGTCTACGCGGCGGTGGAGCTGTGCCGCGTGCCGCTCGGCATCCTGGCGCGCACCCAGCGCTCGTGGTTCGTCAAGGGGCTGGCGATCATCGGCATCGTCTTCGCCGCGGGCGTCACCACGAAATCGGTCTCGCAGCTCGGCGAGATGATGTTCCATCCCCGCCTGATGGATGCGGCCAAGGCCAAGACCGCGCTCAAGGACGCCCAGGCCGACCGCGACAGCATCGACACCCGCATCGCGGCCGCCAACGCCCGGGTCGAGCAGTACACGACCGAGCTGGAGCAGATCGAGCGGCGCTCGGCCGAGAACGCCACCCAGCTCGCGGGCCTGCCGGCGCAGCGCTGCGAGCGCGTCTACGGCACCAACAGCCGCGGCGCGCGCTACTCCAACCTCAAATGCGTCACCGATCCGCGCACCGCGACCCTCAACGCCGCGGTGGCCAAGGCGGGCAGCGACCGCAGCGCCATCGTCAAGGAGCTGGAGGAGGCGCGCAAGGCGCGCAGCCTCCTCGACCGCGGTGCGGCCGACCGCAAGGTGGCCGATGCCGAGCAGGCCTACCGCAACTCGGTGAACCGCTCGCAGCTCCACTCCTTCACGGCGATGGTCTACGGCGTCGATCCGATCGAGGTGACCGACGCGCAGGTGCACGCCTTCCTGCGCATCTTCGTGTTCGTGCCCGCGCTCTGCGCCGCCTTCGCCTCGACCATCCTGGCGCTCTCGGCGGTCTCGGTGCGCAAGACCTTCATGGACGAGGACGATCTCGGCGCCGCCGTGAACCCGGAGGCCACGCCCTACCTCCTGGCCTCCATCGCCGAGGGCGTGCGCCAGGAGATGGCGCTCGCCCAGCCGAGACCGGCCGCGCGCGAGGCCTCCGTGATCCCGCTTGAGCGGCGCACGGCGCCGGTGGTGCCGCCGCCGCCTCCCCCCGCCAACGCCCCCGCCAATGCGGGCGCGAGCGCGTAAGCCTGCCCGAGTGAGCCCCCGGTCATGAGCATCCACACCGAAGGCACGCACGAGAACATCGTGCTCGCGCAGCACGTCAACGGACGCCTGCGGGCGGAGGCGCGGATGGCCTTCGCCCGCGCCTTCCTGCTGCGGGCGATCGGCACCGGCGCCTTCGTGGCCCTGGCCGGCATCGGCATCGGCGCCGCGAGCTACGGCTACGCGTATCTCAACCAGTTCGACACGGCGGCCGAGAAGATCGCGGCCGCGATGCAGACGGCTCTGTCCGACGTGACCCTCAAGACCAAGGGCGAGGTCACGCTCACCGACAACACCCTGAAGCTCGAAGCCCTGCCGGCCCAGAAGACCAGCGCCGTGCCGACGCCGACCAAGGCGCAGCTCGGCACCGACGCCGCGCCGAGTTCGCAGGCCCCGGTGCAGACGAGCTTCACCGTCTTCAAGCAGGTGCCCTATCTCGACGGGGCGATCGTGACCGGCTGGAATTACAGGGCCAACGAAGACCGGCCGTTCCAGCAATATTGCTACTTCTCCCGCCCCTCGAACGATCCCAAGATCCAATCCATGATCCAGATCGATCTCGCCCGGGACGGCAAGACCCTGCCGCAGCCCCAGAAGTCGGACGTGAACCTCGGCATCCTGGCCACCAACTGCGTGTGGCACGACGGGAAGACGCTGTAGCGGACGGGCACCGGCCTATCAGCCTTTCCCGATGCCCGTTGCCGAGCCGCTTCGCACCGGGTTACTGCGGGCCGATCATTCCCCGACGCGAGGCCCCATGCGCTTCACCGGAACCGAGTCCTACGTCGCGCCGCCCGATCTCACCACGGCGGTCAACGCCGCGATCGTGCTGGAGCGCCCGCTCCTCGTGAAGGGCGAGCCCGGCACCGGCAAGACGGTGCTCGCCGAGGAGATCGCCCGGGGCTTGAGCGCGCCGCTGCTGACCTGGAACATCAAGTCCACGACCAAGGCGCAGCAGGGCCTCTACGAGTACGACGCGGTCTCGCGGCTGCGCGACTCGCAGCTCGGCGATCCGCGGGTCTCGGACATCGCCCACTACATCCGCCGCGGCAAGCTGTGGGAGGCCTTCACCGCGCCGCAGCGCCCGGTGCTGCTCATCGACGAGATCGACAAGGCCGATATCGAGTTTCCCAACGACCTGCTGACCGAACTCGATCGGATGGAGTTCCACGTCTACGAGACGGGCGAGACGATCCGCGCCGTCGAGCGCCCGATCGTCATCATCACCTCGAACAACGAGAAGGAGCTGCCGGACGCCTTCCTGCGCCGCTGCTTCTTCCACTACATCAGGTTTCCCGACGCCGAGACGCTCAAGGCCATCGTCGAGGTGCACTATCCGGGCATCAAGCACCGTCTCGTCGAGGAGGCCCTGCGCGTCTTCCTGGAGACCCGCGAGGTGCCGGGCCTGAAGAAGAAGCCCTCGACCTCGGAACTGCTCGACTGGCTCAAGCTCCTCGTCTCCGAGGACGTCTCTCCCGAGACCCTGCGCGAGCGCGATCGCGCCAAGCTGATCCCGCCGCTGCACGGCGCGCTCCTGAAGAACGAGCAGGATGTCGGCCTGTTCGAGAAGCTCGCCTTCATGATGCGCCGGGAGGGCAGGGGCGGCTGAGCCGCCCCCGTCCGTGAGCGGTCAATTCGTCCGGCGCGAGAGCGAGACCGCGTAGGCCGGGGAGCGGATCGCGAACATCGGGTCGTCGCTCGGGCCGGCGACGCCCTCCGGCAGCTCCACTACCGGGTCGAAGGTCCGCGCATCGCAGGTGGCATCCGGCTCGATAGCCGTGATCGCCAGGGTGCCCAGCGCCTCGGTCTTCCGCTGCTCCTCCGGCCACGGCACGGTCGGATCGGCGGTCGGGTCGCCGGGCTCGGCCAGGATGGCGACGAGGTCGAAGCGGGCCGGGCCCCGGCCCAGGCGCTCCTTCAGCTCGTCGGCGTAGAAGCTGTCGGGCTTGGCCTTCAGCTCGTCGTCGCTGAGACCGGCCTTGTCGGCCGAGACGAACTTCAGCTTGGCCGTCTTGGCCTCGCCCTTGGCGTTGGTGAGCGTGTAGGCGTGGACGCCCCAGTAATCGACGCCCGCGAAGCTCGCCGGCACCGGCCGGGCGTTGAGCCAAGCCGCCTGGCGCGCCGTCTCCGGGTTGGCCGCCACGAAGGCCTTGACCTTCTCGGCATCCGGCTTGCCGTCCGGCCCCGGCGCCCGGGCCTGGAGGGAAGCGAGGAGCTGCTCCGGCGTGCGCGTCGAGAAGACGGGCGCGGAGATCACCACGAAGACCATGTCGCCGGATGGGTCGCTCATCCGCATCGCGAAGCCGCGGGTGACGGGCTTGGCCTTGTCCGAGACCTTCGGGTTGCTGCCGCCCATGGAGAAGCGCGCCGTGACCGGCACCGCCTTCTGGAAATGCGGCGCCTTGGACAGGGCGGCGGCGCCGGGCGCCGGGGTGAACGCGCCCTTGAGGCAGACGCCCTTGGCGCCGCTGGCGCGCACGCCGGCCTGATTGCCGCCGGCCGCGAACATGCCGGCGACGATGGCGGCCGGATCGGCCTCCTCGGCGCGGGCCGCGCCCATGAGGCAGCCGAGCGCTGCCGTGCAACCGAGGAGCATGCGGAGATGGACCATGGGACACTCTCTCAGTTTGGAATCACGCCAAGCCGGACGCCCTCCTTCCATGAGTTGCGCGCAATCTTTTTGCAAGCCGGGTTTATTCGCGAGGGCGGCCGGTTCCACGCGAACCGCGCGCCGCCGCGGTGACGATCCGCGCCGCCGCCCCATGTAAGGGCGCATCGCCACCCGCACGATGCTCCGCCATGAAGACGAAGAAACTCGGCCGCACCGGCCTCGACGTGTCGCCGCTCTGCCTCGGCTGCATGACCTACGGCGTGCCGGAGCGCGGCCCGCATCCCTGGACGATGGGCGAGGAGGAGAGCCGGCCGCTGATCCGCCGGGCGCTCGACCACGGCATCAACTTCTTCGACACGGCGAACTACTATTCCGACGGCACCTCGGAGGAGATCGTCGGGCGCGCACTCAAGGACTTCGCGGATCGCGACAGCATCGTGCTGGCGACCAAGGTCTACTACCCGCTCAGAAGCCAGCCGAATTCCGGCGGCTTGTCGCGAAAAGCGATCTTCTCGGCCATCGACGCGTCCCTGAAGCGGCTCGGGACCGACTACGTCGATCTCTACCAGATCCACCGCTGGGATTACGGCACGCCGATCGAAGTGACGCTGGAAGCGCTCCACGACGTGGTGAAGGCGGGCAAGGCCCGAACCATTGGCGCCTCCTCCATGTTCGCGTGGCAATTCGCCAAGGCGCTCTACACCGCCGACCTGAACGGCTGGACGCGCTTTTCCACCATGCAGAACCACCTCAACCTGCTCCACCGGGAGGAGGAGCGCGAGATGCTGCCGCTCTGCGCCGACCAGGGCATCCCGCTGCTGCCCTGGAGCCCGCTCGCCCGCGGTCGGCTGACCCGCGACTTCGATGCGGGCAGCGCCCGGCAGGCGAGCGATCTCGTGGGCAAGAACCTCTACGACGCCACCGCCGAGGCCGACCGCCGGGTCGTCGAGACGGTGGCGGCGGTGGCGCGCGAGCGCGGCGTGCCGCGGGCGCAGGTGGCGCTGGCCTGGGTGCTCCAGAAGCCGGGCGTGGCCGCGCCGATCATCGGCGCCTCGAAGCCGCAGCATCTCGACGACGCGGTGGCGGCCCTCGACCTTCAGTTGACGGAGGACGAGATCGCCCGGCTCGAAGCGCCCTACGTCCCGCACGCCGTGGTGGGCTTCCAGTGACGCGCCGCCTCCTGCTCCTGCGCCACGCCAAGTCGGCCTATCCGGCGGGCGTGGCCGACATCGACCGGCCGCTGGGGGAGCGCGGGCGCAAGGCCGCGCCGCTGATGGGCGCCTACATCGCCCGGGAAGACCTGCAGCCCGAGCACGCCATGGTCTCGCCCGCGCGCCGCACCCAGGAGACCTGGGAGGCGGTGCGGGCCGAGCTGGACGACACGCCGATGGAGACGGTGCCCTCGATCTACGAGGCGTCGGCCCGGCGCATCCTCGACGCGATCCACTCCGCCCCGGTGGAGGCGACGAGCCTCCTCGTCATCGGCCACAATCCCGGCCTCGGCGACCTGGCGCTGCACCTCGTCGGGGAGGGGCGGGAGGACCTCCAGCGCGATCTGCGCGAGAAATTCCCGACCGCGGCCCTGGCCGTGCTGGAATTCGACGCCGACGACTGGTCCGGCATCGGCGACGGTACCGGCCGCCTCACGCACTACGTGCGGCCGCGCCAGCTCGCGGCGGAGATGGACGACGATTGAGGGCAGCCCTTCGGCCGGGCCGGATCGGCGAACCCTTTGGCCGCCGCCACCGTTTCCGGTCGTACGGTCGAGCTGTTGCACCGTGACGGGGGACGCGCCGCGTGCTTCTCGAAACGCTCCTTGCCTTGACGGCGCTGATGCCGCGGATCGAGCCCGCGGCGGCGGGCGCGTGGGCACGTCTTCCGCCGCTGCCCCGGACCGCCCCGGCGGCCCCGGAGCCCGCGCCGAGCTTCAGCCTCGTGGCGCGGGCGGTCTCCAACTGGCGCATCCAGGCGGGCGAGAACCTCGCGCCGACCTCGCTGGCCTTCGTCGTGCGGCACGCGGCGGAGGAGCCGCGCTTCGTCGCCCGCTGCGTGCGGCTCAACAATTACTGGTGCATCAAGCAGGCCCGCTGGTCGGGCGAACTCGGCGGCGATGCCGAGGGCCATACCGGCTTCGCCACCGCCGCGGACAGCGCCGACGCGGCGGTCCAGCTCCTGCGCCGCTACCGGCGCGACTATGGCCGCCGCTCGGCTCTGGCCATCGTGCGGCGCTGGGCGCCGGCCGAGTGCGGCCCGGCGCGTCCCGCCGTCTCCTCGGCCGCAGCGGGGCCGACATGGCGGCCGAGAGGGCCGGCCGTGTCGAGTGCGGTCGCGCCGAAGGGCATCGGCGGCACCCTGCGCGCCCGCTTCCTCGCCCGCCACGGGCGGGGCGGGGTCGCACGGGCCGCCGCGCCCGCGCCGGCGGGGGCGCTGCGGGTGCAGCCCTGGTCCGCCCGCGCTCGGCTCGCCGGGCATCCGGGCCGCACCGCCCGGACCGCGCCCCTCCCGCGTCCGACCGCTGACATCGCGACCGGCCTCGTTCCGACGTCTTCCACGGCAAAGCGCGGGGGCGAGGCCGCGCCTCGCGCGCCCATCCGCTCCGGCGCGGCCGATCCCGCCGCCCTGCTCGCCCCCGATCGGATGATGGCGGAGGCGGCGGCGCTGCCGTCGATCGCGGCCTCCCTGCCGAAGGGCAGCCTGCTCGATCTCAGCCTGCCGGCCCCGGTCTGCGCCAGCGACGAGACCCGCATCCGCAACTACGCCGCGCGCATCGCCGGCAGCGTCGGCCTCAAGCCCGACGACGACCTGCGCCTGTTCCGCGACGACGGCGGCCCGGGAGAGAACCTCCTGCCGGTGATGCTCGCCATGTCGACCGTCGAACTCGGCACGCTTCACGCCTCGAAGGCCCTGGTGAGCGCGGCCATCGCCCGGGCCGAGGCCCGCGCCACGGCCTCGTCCGAGTCGCCCCGCAAGTCCGCCCTCTGATACGAATTCCGCTCGATCGCTTCGGTCTCTTCCTGCGTCCTTGCGAGGCTCAGCGAAAGCAATCCAGGACTCCGCACTGTCCGGACAGGTCGCGCTCTGGGTCGCTTCGGCCCCGCCTCGCGATGACGGAGCGGGGCGAAGGCCGAGGCGATCAAACGGAGACGATATGAGTGGGCGAGACGCTCGCTGCCGGGCGGCCCGGCCGGACCTGCATCCTCGCTTGCCGTCAGAGCTTCGGAATGGTTAATTTGAGCGGGCAAGATTGATAAAGCGGGGTGACCGTCATGGCGGTGTCGCTGATGATTTATGGAGCCATCGGCGTCGGCCTGCTGAGCATGGCGTTCATCATCTATGAATTGAAGAATGCGCCCTATTGCGACTCCGTCGATCCCGAGCATGTCCTGAGCCAGATCGAACGGCAGCGGCTGAGATACTGGACCTGGGATTAGGCGTCCTATCCGGCGAGGTCGAGCCCGGGGGCATCCTGCGCCGTCTCGTTCCGGCGCCCGTATCGCGCGATCCGCGGGAAAACGGTCAGGCGATGGCGCGCTGCGGAGCGGCACGGGCCGCCAGCGCCCGCCGGTAGAGGGCGACGAGGGCGGCGGTCGTCGCCTCTTCGGTCCAGTCGCGCAGGTAGGCCGCCCGCGCCGCTTCGCCCATGCGGCGCGCCTCGTCAGGCCGGGAGGCCAGCCACTCGATCGCGCGGGCGAGGTCGGCGGGATCGCCCGGCGTCACGAGCAGACCCGTGACGCCGTCCTCGACGAGGCCGGCCAGCGCGCCGATGCGCGAGGCGATCACCGGCGTGCCCGCCGCGAAGGCCTCGGCCACCACCATGGGCAGCCCCTCGTACCAGAGGGAGGGGACGACCAGGGCCGCGGCCCGGCCCATGCGGGCACGCATCTGCGCCGGGGGCAGGGCGCCGAGCAGGGTCAGCCCGGGCGCGCCCTCCAGCGTATCGCGCAGCGGGCCGTCCCCGGCGACCTCGATCGGGAGCGACAGCCCCGCCGCCGCCTGCTTCAACACCGCGACGCCCTTCTCCGGGCTGAGGCGGCCGGCGAACAGGATTCCTTCGCGCGGTCCCGCGAGTGGGGGACCGGGATCGGGCAGGCCGTTCGGCTTCACGAATAGGCGCTGCGCCGGCAGCCCCGCCGCGATGAAGCGGCCCCGGGCGAATTCGGTGAGGACGACGAAGGCATCGACATCCCGCGTCCAGGTTCCCGCCTTGCGGTGGCGGTCGATCATCCGCGCGACCGCAAGCGTGCCCAGCCGCGAGCCGCGGTAGCAGGCATGCCGCACGGCGGCGTAGGGCGAGCCCGTGACGCAGGTCTCGCAGGGCGCGCCGTCCCGCATCAGCAAGGCGCCCGCGCAGGCGATGCGGAAGTTGTGGAGGGTCTGCACCGTCACCGGTCCCAGCGCCCGCACGGCGCCGTGCATGGCGGGCGAGACCAGCGGGAAGGTGTTGTGGGCGTGAACCACGTCCGGCCGGAACCGGCGCACCGCCTCCAGCACCCGGGCGACGCCGCGAGGCGCGTGCGGCGCCTCGAAGGCGGTGCGCAGCCGGTCCAGCGGGGTGCGGATCTCGTCGTTGTGGAAGGTCAGCGTCTCGACGGTGCAGCCGGCGCGGGCCAGCGCCTCCGCCTCGTGCGCCACCACCGCGTCCTCGCCGCCCCGGATCTGATAGTGGTTGTGGACGATGAGGACGCGCATGGCCGGGGTCGTCACGAATTGCGCGGTTCGGGCTGGCGGGCCATCTTCCAGAGGAAGGCCGGGGCCATCACGAGGTAGCGCCGCCACAGGCGCCGCGGCTCGCTCATCAGCCGGTGCAGCCATTCCAGCGCCAGCGCCTGCATGAGTTTCGGCGCACGCTTGACCGCGCCGGAATGGAAGTCGAAGGCCGCGCCGACCCCGATCAGGACCATGCCCGGCAGGCGGTCGAGGTGGTCGTTCATCCAGATGTCCTGCTTGGGCGTCGACATGCCGACCCAGACGATGTGCGGCTCGGCCCGCCGGATGGCGTCGGTGAGCCCCGCGTCGCGCTCCGGCGAGACGGCCCCGAAGGGCGGACATTCGAGGCCGCAGACCTCGGTGCCGGGATACTTGCGGGCGAAGTTCTCCGCGACCTGCTCGGCCACGCCCTCCTTGCCGCCGTAGAGATAGTGGCGGATGCCCGTGCCTTGGGTCGCCGCGAACATCTCCTCCATCAGCGTGGGGCCGGGCACGCGGCCGGTGCCGTGCGCGCGCAGGAGCCGGCTGATGATGGTGAGGGGCGCGCCGTCCGGCGTGATCATGCTGGCGCGCTCGTGGGCCGCCCGCAGGTCGGGCTGCTCCTGGGCGCACATGATCCCGTGCACGTCGCGCACGCAGATCATGCTGGTGCGCCGGCTCAGCGCCCAGTCGATGATGGTGCGCACGGCCATGGGCATGTCGATGACGCTCACCGGCACGCCGAGGATGCGGGTCGCGGGCAGGCGATGCCCGACGCGCCCGTCCGAGGCGACGAGGTGAGGGTCGTTCCGGTTGATCCTGAGCGCGTAGGGCTCGGATATCGGCATGGCGGCTGCATCACTCATACGCGCGCTCCCATCACTCTCAGGCATCGGCCACGTGTTCGCGAAACCAGGCATAGGTCTGCGCGATGCCCTCGCGCAGCGGGACCTTCGGCTCCCAGCCGAGCCCCCTCAGCCGGTCCGCCGACATCAGCTTGCGCGGGGTGCCGTCGGGCTTGCTCGGATCACGCACGATCGCGCCCTCGAAGCCGACCACGCCGCAGACCAAGCGGGTCAGGTCGTAGATCGGGATGTCCTCGCCCGAGCCGACATTGACGTGCTCGTCCTGCGAATAGGTCTTCATCAGGTGGACGCAGGCGTCGGCGCAGTCGTCGACGTGCAGGAACTCGCGGCGCGGCGAACCGGTGCCCCAGATCACCATCTCCTTCGCCCCGTTCAAGCGCGCCTCGTGCGCCTTACGGATCAGGGCCGGCAGGACGTGGCTCGAGTTCAGGTCGAAATTGTCGCCCGGCCCGTAGAGGTTGGTCGGCATGGCCGAGATGAAGTCGCGGCCGTGCTGCCTGCGATAGGCCTGGGCCAGCTTGATGCCGGCGATCTTGGCGATCGCGTACCACTCGTTGGTCGGCTCGAGCGATCCGGTCAGGAGGCTCCCCTCGACGATCGGCTGCTCGGCGAATTTCGGATAGATGCAGCTGGAGCCGAGGAACAGCAGCTTGGCCACATCCGCGCGGAAGGCCGCCTCGATGACGTTGGCCTCGATCATCAGGTTTTCGTAGAGGAAGTCGGCGGGACAGGTCGCGTTGGCGAGGATGCCGCCGACCTTGGCCGCCGCCAGGAAGACGGCGTCCGGCCGCCGGTCCCGCATCCAGGCACGCACGGCGGCCTGGTCGCACAGGTCCAGTTCCGCCCGGGTGGCGGTGAGGATCTCGCAATCCTCACGCCGCAGGCGCCGCACCAGGGCGCTGCCGACGAGGCCGCGATGGCCCGCGACGAAGACGGTCTTGCCCGCCAAGCTGTCCATGGGTCGGCCCTTACAGAAGCGGGTTGGAATCGGTCGGGGCGGGGTTGGCGCGGTACCACGCGACCGTGCGCTCGATGCCCTGGACCAGGGAGACGGAGGGCGCGTAGCCGATCGCCTGCATCTTGCCGATATCGGGGCAGCGGCGCGGCGTCGCCCCGGCCGCGGCCGGACCGGCGATCAGCTCGACGCGGGTGCCCATCGCTTCCGCGGTAATGCGGGCGAGATCGCGGATCGCGACCTCCTCGTTCGAGCCGATATGGTAGACGTTCATCGTCTCGCCCGACCGCCACATGCGGACGATGCCGTCCACGACGTCATCGACGTAGCAGAAGGCCCGCGTCTCGCTGCCGTCGCCCTGGAGCGTGATCGCGCCGCCGTCGCCCGCCGCGACGATCTTCTCGATCAGCTGCGGCACGACGTGCTTCCAGCCCATGTCCGGGCCGTAGACGTTGTGGGGCCGGAAGACCTGGACCTTGCGCAGCTTGTCCCGGCAATAGTTGAAGGCGATCAGTTCCGAGATCAGCTTCGAGCCGCCGTAGGAATAGCGCGGATTGAGCGAGTCCGGGATCACCATCTCGATGTCCTCGCTCGTCGGCACCACCCGCGGGGTCTGGTAGACCTCCGCCGAGGAGGCGACGACGAGATCGGGCACGCCGGCCTCGATGCAGGCCTCCGAGACCGCGAGCGCCCCGCGCACGCCGACATCGAGAACGAGCTGCGGCTGCTTGTAGAAATTCTCCGTCCCGTTGACGGCGGCGAGGTGGAAGACGCACTCGACGCCGGCGAGCGCGTCGACCAAGGCATCCTTGTCGCGCACGTCGAGCGTCACCCGCCGGATCGCGCCCTGCGCTCCGGCCAGGCGCGATTCCTGGCCGCGGATGTAGTTGTCGATCGCGACGACCGTGTGCCCCTCGGCGAGGAGCGCCCGGGTCAGGTGCGCGCCGATGAAACCGCCCGCGCCGGTAACAGCCACTGTGCTCATTGGAACTTACCTACGAGGTTGCCGACGGTGACGTAACGATGGGCCAGAACCTCCGCCGGCATCTCGCTGAGGTTGTTCCAGTAATCGTAAACGAAGGCGTCATCCGACATGGTGCCGATGATGGTTTCGAGGTCGAGCTTCGAATATTCCGGGTGATTGTTGGCGATGACGAGCACGTCGGCGCCCGCGCAGGCCGTATGCAGGTCCTCGTAAGGCGAAATTCCGGACGAGATCGCCCGGATGTTCTCCATGGGCACGACGCTGTCGTAGACCCGGATCTCGGAAAACTGCTCGCTGGCCATCATCTCGCGGATGACGTGCAGCGACATCGACCCGCGCAGGTCGTCGGTTTCCGGCCGCCCCTTGAAGGCGAGGCCGGCCACGACCGCCCGGTAGGGACCGGCGCGGCGTGCCTTCAACCGCTGCAGGATGTTGCCCACGGTCTCGCAGGGCTGGCGCTCGTTCACCAGCCGGGAGGCGGCGGTGATCTCGAGATGGATGCCCTGGCCGGCGACCGAGGAGAGCAGGATGTGCGGGTCCTTCTCCAGGCAGGGCCCGCCGACGAGGCCGGGTGCGGCGACGTTGGTGCGGGTGTAGCCGAGCTTGCCGTAGCGGATCACGTCGTTGGCGTTGATGCCGAGCGCGTCGCAGGCCCGCGCCACCTCGTTGGCGAAGGCGAAGCGGACGTCCCGCGAGGTGTTGTCGACGAGCTTGATCATCTCCGCCGTCTCCGGGCTCGCGACCCGGACGATGGTGTGCGTGAGCCGGCTGAACAGGGTGGCGGCGTTGTCGGTCGCGTCCGGCGTCTCGCCGCCGACGATCTGCGGCAGGTTGATGAGTTCGCGCATGGCGTCGCCCTCGAGCGTCCGCTCCGGGCACATGGCGAGGTGGTAGGATTTGCCGGTACGCTCGAGGATCGGCTTCACCACGCCGGTGGTCGTGCCGATGCGGACGGTCGAGCGCAGGATCACCGTCGCGCCCTCCGAGAAGTGCTCGGCCACCTCGCGGGTCGCCTCCTCGATCATGTCGAGGCGGGGCTCGTGGGACTGAGGGTGGAGCGGCGTACCGACGGTGATGATGTAGTACTCGGCGCTCGGCACCTCCGCCGTCGTCGTGCTGGCGACGAAGCGGCCCTTCCGCACCACGTCGGCGAGCGCGGATTGCAGGCCGACCTCGGCGAAGTGCGGAACCCCGGCATTGGTCTTCTCGACGACCTCGGCCCGCTTCTCGACGCCGTAGACCTGGACGCCCCGGCGGGCGAGCGCGACCGAGAGGGTCAGGCCGACATAGCCCAGGCCGATGACGACGACGGTGGGCGCTTTTCTCGCTTCCATGGCTGGGCCCCGTACTCGGTGGGCCTGCGAACGAGCATGTTCGATCGAAGGCCGGGATGCGGCGACCGGCCCTTCGGCACGGTCCCTCGCGATTGATCTCCCGCCCCGTTCCGCAAGGCCCGTGCCCGCCAAAACACGTTCCAGAACGGGATTTCTGGCCCGCTGCCGGACAAGTGCGGCGGCGGACCTGGAGATTTCGGGACTTGCCCGTCAATTCAGGTCCGAATTCGGCAAACACCGTTCAGGGCTGATCTGAATTTTCATCCGCGCGGCCGATCGCCTCGGCTCCGCCCGCGGCTCGGGCAGGCAACACTTGGCAGGTCGGTCCGTTTGTCTGCCGCAACGCCGAGAGCGCGACCGCGCGGACGGCTCGAGAGAGGATGATGCGGATGCCGGTTCGGATGACCCAGGAGAGGCAGGCGGTGAACGACGGACAGCGTCAGGTCGTGGTGCGCGTGCTGTTCGACCCGACCGATGCCGATCGCGGCTTCGTCGAAGTGGCCGCCACCGTCCGCGTGCCCGACATCGCCTCGGAGGCGCAGAACGAGAGCGCCGCGCGGCAGATGGCGCGGCAGGCGCTGGAACGGGCGCTGACGGCCTTCCCCGTCTGAGCATCCCCCGCCCACGACGCCGTCGGCGCAAGCTCCGCCGTGGTTGCGGGCCGCTCCCGTGGCGCCGCGGCGGCGTCGCGGCCATGGCGGGAACCCTGCGCGAGACCCGAGACACCGCCGCGTCATGTGCGGTTTCTCACGCGACGCAACTGCGGGTACCGATTCCGCTTTCGTGTCCGCCCCCCCGACCGGGTATGGACTGATCACACTCGCGTGCCGTTTGCGTGCCGTCCCGCCCGTCGGGCGGGGCACCCCGGCATGCCGATCCGAGCCAACCTCCCCGTCGGGCCGGTCCCGAGCCTCCATCTCGCCAGGGTTGATGTCGTCCAACGCACTTCTCGCCACGGCCTCCGTCCTGCCCTTCGCCGGGGCCGTGCTCGTGGGTGCCCTGCCGAGCCGGGCGCGCAACGCCGCCGCGGCGCTCACCGGGCTCGTGACGCTGGTCTGCCTCGGCTGCATCCTGGCGCTGACCTCGCAGCTCTCCGCGGGCGGGCGGGTCGTCCACACCGTCGAGTGGCTGCCCAGTCTCGGCGTCAACCTCGTCCTGCGGCTCGACGGGCTCGCCTGGCTCTTCGCGGTCCTGGTGCTCGCCATCGGCACGCTGGTGGTGCTCTACGCGCGCTACTACATGGCCGCCGCCGATCCCGTGCCGCGGCTGTTCTCCTATTTCCTGGCCTTCGTCGGCGCGATGCTCGGCATCGTGCTGGCCGGCAACCTGATCCAGCTCGTCCTGTTCTGGGAACTGACGAGCATCGTCTCGTTCCTGCTGATCGGCTATTGGTACGACAACGCCGCCGCCCGTGACGGCGCGCGCATGTCGCTCACGATCACGGCGGCCGGCGGCCTCTGCCTCCTGGTCGGCACCATTCTGATCGGGCGCATCGTCGGCAGCTACGACCTCGACACCGTGCTGGCCTCGGGCGACGCCATCCGCAACAGCCCGCTCTACCTGCCGACCCTGGTGCTGGTGCTCGCGGGCGCGCTCACCAAGTCGGCGCAGTTCCCGTTCCACATCTGGCTGCCGCGGGCGATGGCCGCGCCGACGCCGATCAGCGCCTATCTGCACTCGGCCACGATGGTGAAGGCCGGCATCTTCCTGATGATCCGGCTCTGGCCGGTGCTCTCGGGCACGGAGAGCTGGTACTGGATCGTCGGCGGGCTCGGCATGGCGACCCTGCTGATCGGCTCGTGGAGCGCGATCTTCCAGCACGACCTGAAGGGCCTGCTCGCCTACTCCACCATCAGCCATCTCGGGCTCATCACCCTGCTCCTCGGCCTCGACTCGCCGCTGGCCGTGGTCGCGGCGATCTTCCACACGGTGAACCACGCGACCTTCAAGGCCTCGCTGTTCATGGCGGTCGGCATCATCGACCACGAGACCGGGACGCGGGACATGCGCCGCCTCTCCGGGCTGTGGCGGGCCATGCCCTATACGGGCACGCTGGCCATGGTGGCCGCGGCGGCAATGGCCGGCGTGCCGCTGCTGAACGGCTTCCTGTCGAAGGAGATGTTCCTGTCGGAGGCCGTCGACAACATCGGCGACCACCCGCTCCACTACGCCTTGCCGGTGCTGGCGACCTTGGCCAGCGCCTTCACCATGCTCTACTCGCTGCGCTTCATCCGCCAGACCTTCTTCGGACGCCCGCCCCACGACCTGCCGCACACCCCGCACGAGCCCGTGCGCTGGATGCGCATCCCGATCGAGATGCTGGTGCTGGCCTGCATCGCCATCGGCCTCGTGCCGAACCTGACCATCGGCCCGGCCCTGGAGCGGGCGGTGCAGGCGGTGTTCGGGGCGGCCTCGCCCTCCTACAGCCTCGCGATCTGGCACGGCTTCAACGCGCCGCTGGCGCTCAGCATGATCGCGCTGTTCGGCGGCGTGGCGCTCTACCTCCTGTTCGGGCGGCGCATCAACACCAACCCCCGCGGCGGCCCCTGGCTGATGGACCGGCTCGACGGCGGCTGGCTGTTCGAGCGGACGATGACCGGCCTCACCGTCGGAGCCCGCTGGCTGGAGCGGGTCGCGGGGGCCGAGCGCCTGCAGGCGCAGCTGCGCATCTTGTTCCTCACGGCCCTCGTGGCGTCGCTGGGCGTGGGGGTGATCCGCGGCTTCGCCCTGCCGGTCGCCGTCCACCAGACGGGCTTCGATCCGGCCTTCGCGCTGATGTGGATCGTCGGCGCCGCCTGCGCCGTCGGCGCGGCGGAGCGGGCCAAGTACCACCGGTTGACGGCCACGATCTTCGTCGGCGGCGCCGGCCTCGTCAGCAGCCTGACCTTCCTCTGGCTCTCGGCCCCCGATCTCGCGGTGACGCAGATCCTGGTCGAGATCGTCACCACCGTGCTCTTGCTGCTCGGCCTGCGCTGGCTGCCCAAGCGCGACGCGGCCATCCCCGCCCCCGCCTCGGAGCGGGCGCGGGCGCGCCGCCGCCGGCTGATGGATCTCGGCATCGCCGCCGCGGTCGGCCTCGGCATGGCGGGGCTGGCCTACGCGGTGATGACCCGCCCGGCCGGCGACGGCATCGCCCGCTGGTTCGTCGAGGAAGCCTATCCGAAGGCGGGCGGGCGCAACGTCGTCAACGTGCTGCTGGTCGATTTCCGCGCCTTCGACACGCTCGGCGAGATCTCGGTGCTCGGCGTGGTCGGGCTCACGGTGTTCGCGCTGCTGCGCCGGTTCCGTCCGGCGCCCGACAGCCTGGAGCGGCCCAAGCAGCAGCACCACCACGACGCCTACGACCGCGCCCGCGAGGGCCGGAAGCCCGGCGACACCACCGCCGACGCCATGCTGGTGCCGCAGGTGGTGATGACGTGGCTGTTCCCCTTCATCGTGCTGCTGTGCCTGCACCTGTTCCTGCGCGGGCACGACCTGCCGGGCGGCGGCTTCGCGGCGGGCATCGCGCTCACCATCGGCTTCACCCTGCAATACATGGCCCACGGCGCGCAGTGGGTGGAGGAGCGCCTGCGCATCCAGCCGATCTCGTGGATCGGGCTCGGCCTGCTGATCTCGGTCCTGACCGGCGCCGCCTCCTGGCTGTTCGGGCGGCCGTTCCTCACCACCTACTTCGCCTATTGGGAACTGCCCGTCGTCGGGAAGATCCCGGCCGCGAGCGCGCTGCTGTTCGATCTCGGGATCATGGTACTGGTGGTGGGCGCGAGCGCGCTGATGCTGGTCGCGCTGGCGCATCAATCCCTGCGCCGCACCCGCAGCGCGGAGGCCGAGGCGGAGCGGATCGAAGCGAGGGAGACGGCCTGATGGAGATCGTCCTCTCCCTCGGCATCGGCCTGTTCGCCGCCTCGGGCGTCTGGCTGATGCTGCGCCCGCGCACCTTCCAGGTCGCGCTCGGGCTGTCGCTCCTGAGCTACTCGGTCAACCTGTTCATCTTCGCCATGGGCCGGCTGACGGTCGGCGCGCCCCCGGTGCTGGGCAAGGGCGCCGAGGTGGTCTCGGTCGACGACCCGGTTCCGCAGGCGCTGGTGCTGACCGCCCTCGTCATCAGCTTCGCGCTCACCGCCCTGTTCCTCGTCGTGCTGCTCGCCGCCCGCGGCATCACCGGCAACGACCACGTCGACGGCCGCGAGCCGCACGAGGCCGAGCCGCATCCGGGGAATCCGCACCCATGACCGCCGGATCCTTGAACAACGAAACGCTCGGCAGCTGGGCCGACCACCTCGTCATCCTGCCGATCGTGCTGCCGATCGCGGTGGCCGGGGCGATGTTCCTCCTCGACGAGCGGCGCCGCCGCCTGAAGGAGGGGCTCGCCACCGCCACCGTGCTGGTGCAGCTCGCGACCGCGATCGCCCTGTTCGTGCGGGTCGGCACCGCCGCGGAGGTCTATCGCCTCGGCAACTGGGCCGCGCCCTACGGCATCGTGCTGGTGGCCGACCGGCTCTCGGCCATGATGCTCGTGCTCGCGAGCCTCTTGGGCCTGGCCGCCCTCGTCTTCTCCTTCGCCCGCTGGAGCCGGGCGGGGCCGCGCTTCCACGGCCTGTTCCTGCTGCTCCTGATGGGCGTGAACGGCGCCTTCCTCACCGGCGACCTGTTCAACCTGTTCGTCTTCTTCGAGGTGATGCTGGCGGCCTCCTACGGGCTCGTGCTGCACGGCTCGGGCGAGACGCGCATCCGCACGGGGCTCGGCTACATCGCCGTCAACCTCGTCGCCTCGCTGTTCTTCCTCGTGGGCGTCAGCCTGATCTACGGCACCATGGGCACCCTCAACATGGCCGACCTCGCCCGGCGCCTCGCGGCGCCCTTGGCGGAGACGACCCTGTTCGAGATCGGCTGCGCCATCCTCGGCATCGCCTTCCTCATCAAGTGCTCCGCCTGGCCGCTCGGCTTCTGGCTGCCGACGACCTATTCCGCCGCCACCGCCCCGGCGGCGGCGATCCTCGCCATCCTCAGCAAGGTCGGCGTCTACGTCGTGATCCGCCTCAGCCTGCTCCTGTTCGGAGCGGGCAGCTCGGCGGGCTTCGGGCAGACCTGGATCCTCGCCGCGGGGCTGGCCACGATCGCCTACGGCACGGTCGGCATCATGGCCGCCCGCGAGTTGACCCGGGCGGCGGGCTACGCGGTCATGATCTCGTCGGGCACCGTGCTCGCGGCCCTCGGCACCGGCCGCGAGGGCACGCTGTCGGGGGCGCTCTACTACCTCGTGGGCTCGACCTTCGCCGCCGGCGCGCTGTTCCTGCTGGCCGAGATCCTCCAGCGCGGGCGCGACCCGGCCGACGCCGCCCAGCCCGTCTTCGCCGACGAGTACCGCGACCCGTTCGACGATGCGGGCGCGACCGAGATCGGCCGGGCGATCCCGGCCGCGGTGGCGATCGTCAGCGGCGGCTTCCTGCTCTGCACGCTGATGCTCGCGGGCATCCCGCCGCTCGCGGGCTTCGTCGGCAAGCTGGCGATGTTCTCCGGGCTCGCGAGCGGGACGATGACGGCCGCGTCCTGGGGGCTGATCGCCGCCCTGACCCTGTCCAGCCTCGGGACCCTGGTCCCCCTGGTCCGGCTCGGCATCTTCAGCCTGTGGGTGCCCCACGACGACCCGCCGCCGAGGCTGCGCTCGCCCGAATTTGCGGCGCTCGCCGGCCTTCTCGCGGCCTGCGTGGCGCTCGTGCTCTGGGGCGGACCGGCCCTGGCCTACGCCGAGGAGACCGTGCGCTGGCTCTCGCAGCCGCAGGACTACATCCGCGCCGTGCTGGACGGGGCGACGGGAGCCGGATTATGAACCGAGCCCTCGCCCGCCTCGTGCCCTATCCGCGCCTCTCGGCCGGCCTCACGGTGATGTGGCTGCTCCTGAACGCGCCGCTCACTCCGGGCAGCGCGCTCGTGGCGCTCGCACTCGGCTTGTGCGTGCCCGGCGTGATGCGAGCCCTGCGGCCCGAGGGTGTTCGGGTGCGCCGTCCCGGCACGATGCTGCGGCTCCTCGCCCTCGTCCTCTACGACATGCTGCGCTCCAACATCGACGTGGCGAAGATCATCCTCGGACTGCGCCGCGGCGAGCGGCGCACCGGCTTCGTCTCGATCCCCCTCGACCTGCGCGAGCCGATCGGGCTGTCGGTGCTGTCGATCATCCTCACGGGCACGCCGGGCACGCTCTGGGTGCAGTACGATTCCCATACCGGGCGCCTGCTGATGCACATCCTCGACCAGAGCGAGGGGGACGACTGGGTCCGCCGGGTGAAGGACCGCTACGAGCGCCCCCTGATGGAGATCTTCTCGTGAGCGCCGTGACCGTCTCCGTCCTCGATTGGGGCCTCGGCCTCGCCCAGGGGATGCTGGTGCTGGCGATGGCGCTCGCCACTTGGCGGATGCTGCGCGGCCCCCGCGCCCAGGACCGGATCCTCGGCCTCGACACGCTCTACCTCAACGGCATGCTGGCCATCGTCGTCCACGGCATGCGCACCGGCAGCGGGCTCTATTTCGAGGCCGCCCTGATCCTCGGCATGATCGGCTTCACCGCGACCGTGGCGCTCGCCAAATTCCTGATGCAGGGCGAGGTGGTGCAGTGACCGGCCAGAACCTGCCCGCCTGGGCCGCCTGGATCGTGGTGGTGCTCGCGGTGGCCGGCGCCGGCTTCTCGCTCACGGGCGCGTTCGGCCTCATCCGCCTCAAGACCTTCTACGAGCGCGTCCACGCCCCGACGCTCGGCGCGACGCTCGGCACGGCCCTGATCCTGGCCGGGTCGATGCTGCTGCTCTCGCTGATCGAGGGCCGGTTCGTCCTGCGCGACGCACTGATCGGCGTGTTCATCAGCGTGACCACGCCGGTCACGATGCTGCTGCTGGCCCGCGCCGCCGCCCACCGCGACCGCACCGAGAAGAACCCGGGCGCGCCGCCGGAGCCGTGAGCTTCGGCCTCGGGGGAGGCGGCCGGCCCGGCCGCGCGCTGCCGGTCTCCGCCGATCTCGCGGTGCGGGGCGCGAGCGGCTTCGGCCCTGACGGAGGTGTCGGGGATCGGCCTCAAAACCGGCACGTGCTGCAGACGCTGCGGGCGCAGCAGCTGGTCGCGCTGAGGGGACGCCGGCTCACCCTTCCGAACCTCCAGGCCCTGGAGCAGGCGGCCCTGTTCAATCCGCGCTATCTCCGGCTCGGCCGGATCGGCGCGCGCGCCGAGGCCTGAGAAGGCTCGGCGCGCGGGCCCGCTCCCGTCACAGCCGCAGTGTGCCGGCCGCGAGCTCCGCGTACAGGGCCCGATCGATCCGGCGATAGGCGCCGTCGCGATCCAGGTAGAGCGGGTCGTCGGTCCGGGCCGGATCGAAACCCTCTTCGGCGAGCGCTGCCTTCTTCTGCTTGAAGGTCTCGGTGTGGCCGAGTTCGTTGCTCAAGCGCAGGAAGAGCGGTCGGGCGTATGGAGGCAGGCGCCCGGCCAGGGCGGCGTGCAGGTGCGCGAGGTCGAAATCCGGCCCGACGGCGAGCGCCGCCATGCCGGCGCGGCCCTCGGCGCCGGGCACGGGCACGCCGTAGACGTTGGCCTCGCGCACGCCCTCGACCCGATGCAGCGCCTCGGCCACCTCGGTGGTGGCGACGTTCTCGCCCTTCCAGCGGAAGGTGTCGCCGATCCGATCGACGAAGTAGAAGAAGCCCTGCGCGTCCCGGCGCATCAGGTCTCCGGTGCGCATCCAGGCATCGCCCGGCGCGCAGACGTCGCGCAGGATCTTGCGCGCGCTCTCCTGCGCGCTGGTATAGCCCTCGAAGGTGTATTCGGCCCGGTCCGAGAGCCGCCCGAGCAACTCGCCGGCCTCGCCGAAGGCGGCGGGGATGCAGCGCCCCGCCGCGTCGCGGGCGGGCAGGCCGGTCTGCGCGTCGTGCCGCACGATCAGGGCGGGGGAGCGCCGGGCCATGAAGGGAGGCACGCGCCCCACCGCGCCGACCTTGCCCTCGACGTTGTAGAGCGAGAGCGTGCCCTCCGTGGCGGCGTAGAATTCGAGGATGCGCGGCACGGAAAAGCGCGCCTGGAAGGCCTCCCACACCTCCGGCCGCATGCCGTTGCCGGTGCAGAGCCTGAGGGAATGGGCGTGCTCGGCCGGATCGGGGGGCGCCAGCGTGAGGTAGCGGCACAGCTCGCCGATATACTGGAACAGAGTCGCGCCGCTCGCCGCCACGTCGGCCCAGAACCGGCTCGCCGAGAACTTCTCGCGGATCACTACGGAGCCGCCGCCGAGCAGCACCGAGCCCGGCGCCACGACGCCGCCGACGCTGTGGTAGAGCGGCAGGCAATCGTACATCCGGTCCTGCGGCGTCGGCTCGATCAGCCCGGCGAACCAGTGCGTCCACATCATCACCCGGTGGTGGCTCACCCGGGCGGCCTTGGGCAGGCCGGTGGTGCCGGAGGTGTAGATCAGGAGCGCCGGGTCGCGCAGCGTCACGGCGGGCGCCTCGTCGGGGCCGAGCGGCGCGTCGCGGAAGGCCGCGGCCGCGGCGGCGAGCGGTGCGGCGGCGTCCCCTCCCTGCCAGACGATCTCCGGCAGCGCGTCGAGATGGGGCAGGGCGCCCCGCCACGCCTCGGCGAGATCGGTGCCCGCGATCAGCAGGCGCGGTGCGGCGACGGCGATGCAATGGGCGAGGCCGCGCTCGCGCAGGTGGGTGTTGAGCAGCGCCACGCAGATCCCGACCCGGCTCAGGCCGAGCCAGATCGCGAGATAGTCCGGGCCGTTGCGCATCAGCAGGGCGACGGTGTCGCCCTTGGCGAGCCCTCGCGCCAGCGCCCAGCGGGCGTAGCGGTTGCGGCGCCCGGCGAAATCCCGGTGGCTCAGGGTCTCCTCGGTGCCGATCAGGGCCGGCGCGTCGCCCTGCGCCTGCGCGACCTCGTCGAGGACGAGCGGGAAGATCCGCTGCGGCTGCGCGTCGATCCGGGCCGTGCGCGCCAGCGCGCCGATCCAGCCGGCGCTGGAGGAGGCGCGCGGCGGACCGCCGGCTTCGGGCGCGGCCTCCTCGATCGTCTCCGCGCGGGGCGTGGCCGACATCGCCATGGCGCCCCCCCTCAGGCCGCGAGCGGGGTGGCGCGGCGCACCGCCACCAGCCCGAGCCAGTTGCGGAACAGCCCGGCCGCGCCCTCCTGCCAGCCGTTGGGGCGGGGCGGGGTCGAGGCCATGGTCGGGAACTCGGCGTGCAGGGCCGGCGAGCGCTGACTCTGCGCCCAGTCGGCGAAGGTCGCGAGGTGCCGGGCCGCATCCTCGGCATAGTAGTTCTCGGGCAGATCCGGGCAGGTCTCGCGCTCGCCCTCCAGGAAGCGGCCCATGTCGCGGCGGTACTCGCGGGCGAGGGTGTCCGTCTCGTATTCCGGGTGGCCCTGAAGGAAGACCATCAGGCCCCCGCCCGTCTCGCGCACGAACAGGTCGGCGCCGACCTCGTCCGAGCGGCGCAGGATCCGGTAGCCGCGGGCGATGAGGTCCGCCTCGGCCAGGTCGTTCCAGCGCGAATGCGGCACCGGCACGCGCGCGGGAAGCCCCGCCAGGAGCGGGTGGGCGGCGGTGGCCGTGCAATCGTAGACGCCGGAATGCTTGGCGGGCAGCCGGCGGCGCTCGATCCGGTCGAGGTGCAGCACGGCGGCATGCGCGGCCAGACAGGAGAACAGGGTCGGCAGGCCGGTCGCGGCCGCCCAATCCACCACGCCCGCGAGCGCCGCGAAGTAGGGCTCCTCGTCGAGGCGCGCCGCCTTCGGTTCGGCGCCAGTGATCACGAGGGCGTCGAGGCCGGCTCCGGCCAGGGCGCCTGCGGGCTCGTAGAAGCGGTCGAGATGCGCCCGGGCGAGCGGACCCCGCGTCACGCTGTCGAGGCTGAACAGGCGCAACTCCGCCGCAGGGCCGATCAGGCCGCGGAACTGCCGCTCGGTCTGGACGAGGGCGGCGTCCGGCATGTTGTTGAGGAGGCCGACCCGCAGGGACGGCACCGGCTCCGCGTCGGGATGGCCGAACCCGCTCGACGCGTCCCGGTCGGGCTCCGCCGGATACGTCCTCGCGATACCAAGATCCAGCATGGCGGGTCTCCTCTCGAACGGGGCGAAAAAGGGTCAGGCCGCGAGCGCGGCGGGTCTCGCGGCGGCGAGCGCTTGGTCGAGATCCTCCAGGATGTCGTCGCTATGCTCGATGCCGACGCTGAGCCGGATCGTCTCCGGCAGGACGCCGGCGACCCGCTGCTCGTCGGGGGTCATCTGCCGGTGCGTGGTCGAGGCCGGGTGGCAGGCGAGCGACTTGGCATCGCCGATATTGACGAGGCGCTTGACCAGCTTGAGGGCGTCGTAGAACGCCTTGCCGCCCTCGAAGCCGCCCTCGACGCCGAAGGTGAGGAGCGAGGAACCCTCGCCCTTCAGGTACTTGCGGGCCATCGGGTGGTTCGGGCTGTCGGGGAAGCCGGCATAGTTCACCCAGGCGATCCGCGGGTGCGCCCGCAGGTGCTCGGCGACCTTGCGGGCATTCTCGACATGGCGCTCCACGCGCAGGGCCACGGTCTCGATGCCCTGCAGGAGCAGGAAGGCGGACATCGCCGGCAGCACCGCGCCGGTGGTGCGCTGGTAGACGCTGCGGGCGCGGGCCGCGAAGGCGCCGCGGCCAAAATGCTCGGCGTAGACGAGCCCGTGATACGAGACGTCCGGGGTCGTGAACATCGGGAAGCGCGCGGGGTGGGCCGCCCAGTCGAAGCGCCCGGAATCGACCACGATGCCGCCGAGCGTGGTGCCGTGGCCGCCCATGAACTTGGTGAGCGAGGCGACGACGATGTCGGCCCCGTAATCGATCGGCCGCATCAGGATCGGGGTGGGCACGGTGTTGTCGACGACGAGGGGCACGCCGTGCGCGTGGGCCACCGCCGCCAGGGCCTCGATGTCGCAGATGTTGCCGGCCGGATTGCCGATCGACTCGCAATAGACCGCGCGGGTGTCGCCATCGATCAGCGCCGCGATGTCCTCGGCCCGGTCGCTCGCGGCGAAGCGGCAGGTGATGCCCTGCCGGGGCAGGACATGGGCGAGCAGGGTATGCGTCGTGCCGTAGAGCTGCGGCACGGCGACGATGTTGCCGCCGTGGTCGGCCAGGGTGGCGAGGGCGTAGTGCAGCGCCGCCTGTCCCGAGGCGACGGCGAGCGCCGCGTGGCCGCCCTCCAGCTCCGCCACGCGCCGCTCCAGCACCGCGACGGTGGGATTGGCGATCCGGCTGTAGCGGAAGCCCTCTTCCTCCAGATTGAACAGGGCCGCGCCGTGATCGGCGCTGTCGAAGGCGTAGGCCACGCTCTGGTAGATCGGCACCGCCACGGCGTGCGTCGTCGGATCGTGGTCGAAGCCGGCGTGAACGGCGATCGTTTCGCTGCGCATGGTGTCGTGTCGTCCGAGGAACCGCAGGGTCGCGACGGCAAGCGCAAGGCCGGGACCAGACGGGGCCGTGCCGAAACGGGATGGCCGGCCGCACGCCCTGTCGGTCTCCGTCCCGCTCCGCGGCGCCCTGCGCGCGCCGCGCGCGAAGGAGCAGGGGCTGGAGCGCGCGGACCGGCCGGACCGTTTCGTCCAGATGTTCCGGCCGCCGGGCCACGTCCCAAATCGGATCATCCGTCTCAATTCGGATCTCGTCGCTGCGCTCGACTGAACAGACGGACCGATCGACTGGACTGATCTCGGACGCGTTCATCATAACGCGACCTTCGACTTGCTCGTCCGGCCCGATCGTGATTTCCGTTTGCTGGGTTGCTCCGGAACGGGTCCGGACATCCGCCCACCGACAGCGAGGCTGACGTGTCGAACACCGCGATGATTCCGTCCGTGACCTCGGTCGAGCTGCGCGCCGCGCCGATCGAGCCGAGCTGGATTCACGAGGGCCAGCCGACGGCGCGCAACACGATGCTCTCGCGCAGCGCCGACGGCATGGCCTGGACGCTGGTCTGGGACTGCACGGCGGGCCGGTTCGAGTGGCACTACGACATCGACGAGACGATCCACTTCATCGAGGGCTCGGCCACGATCAGCGACGGGATCTCGCCGGCCAAGACCTTCCGGGCCGGCGACGTGCTCTTCATCCCCCGCGGCGCGGTCTGCCACTGGCACGTCGAGAGCTACGTGCGGAAGGTCGCCTTCTGCCGGAAGACGCAGCCGAAGGTGGTGGCGCTCGCCCTGCGCGCGGCCGGCAAGGCCAAGCGGATGCTGAGCCGCCGCGCCGGCACCGGCGGCGCGCTCGAAGCCGCTTGAGGGGCAGGGAGGCCCGGCCGCGATGACGCCATCCCATCACGACACGTCAAACCAAGACCCTTCCAAGCATGACACCTGGACCTTCTTCGAGGGTGCGTGGCACCCCGGAAACGTCCGGATCATGGGGCCGCGCACCCACGGCGCGTGGCTCGGCTCGACGGTGTTCGACGGCGCCCGCGCCTTCGAGGGCGTCACGCCCGACCTCGACCTGCATCTGGCCCGCGTCAACCGCTCGGCCACGGCGCTCGGCCTCGAGCCGAAGGTCGGCGTCGAGGAATGGACGCGCCTCGTCGCGGAGGGCTTGGCGCGCTTCGCGCCCGAGGCCGAACTCTACATCCGCCCGATGTACTGGGCCGAGAGCGGCTTTGCCGGGGGCGTGCGCTTCGATCCCGCCTCCACCAACTGGTGCCTGTCGCTCTACACGGCGCCGATGCCGCTGCCCTCGGGCATCCGGGCGACGCTCTCGCCCTTCCGCCGCCCCTCCATCGAGGTGGCACCCGTCGATGCTAAGGCGGGCTGCCTCTATCCCAACGGCGCCCGGGCGCTGACCGAGGCGCTGTCGCGCGGCTTCGGCAACTGCCTGATGCTCGACGGGCTCGGCAACGTCGCCGAGTTCGCCAACGCCAATGCGTTCTTCGTGAGGGAGGGGGTGGTCTATACGCCGGTCCCGAACGGCACGTTCCTGGCCGGCATCACCCGCGCCCGCGTCCTCGCGCTGCTGCGCGGGGCCGGCGTCACGGTGGTGGAGAAGACGCTGCGCTACGAGGATTTTCTGGGTGCCGACGAGGTCTTCACCGCCGGCAACTTCGCCAAGGTCGCCCCGGTCACCGGGCTCGACGACGTGCGCTTCGAGCCGGGGCCGATGTTCCGCATGGCGCGCCAGCTCTACTGGGATTTCGCGCACGGGCGGCTGGGCTGACGCCTGCGCGAGCCCGTCCGGCCCTGCGGGAACCCCGCTCCGGACACCGGACCCGGGGCGGTGCCCCGACCCTCTGCCGCCGCATCGTTGTTTCCCGGCGGCCGCAGATCACCGCTCGGGATGATGCGCCAGCGCCCGCTCGCGGATGGCCGCAAGGCTCGTTCCCGGTGCGATCGCGTCCACGGAGAACTTCACGTGGATGATCGACGGGCGCCCGGCGGCGAGCGCCGCATCGAGCGCGGCCGGAAAATCCTCGGTCCGCTCCACCGTGAAGCCGACGCCGCCGAAGGCGCGGGCATAGGCGGCGAAATCCGGATTCACGAGGTCGGTGGCGCAGACGCGGCCCGGAAAGTCCCGTTCCTGATGCATGCGGATCGTGCCGTAGCTGGCATTGTCGGCGACGATGCAGACGATGTTCAGGCCGTACTGCACGGCGGTCGCGAATTCCTGGCCGTTCATCAGGAAGTCGCCGTCGCCGTTGATCGAGACCACGATCCGCTCCGGGTGGAGCCGCTTCATCGCGACCGCGGCGGGCACGCCGTAGCCCATCGAGCCTGAGGTCGGCGCCATGTGGGTGGCGCGCCGCCGGAAACGGTAGAAGCGGTGAATCCAGGCGGCGTAATTGCCCGCGCCGTTGCACAGGATCGCGTCGGAGGGCAGCGCCTCGCGAAGCGCGATCATCACCGCACCGAGATTGACCGGGCCGGGCTGGGGCGTCGCCGTCTCGCTCCAGGCGAGATAGTCGGCATGCGCCCCCCGGGCGTTCCCGGACCAGGGCGTGGCGGCCGGCGCCGGCAGACGCGCGAGTGCGGCGGCCATACGGGTCGGCGCGGCGTTGATGGCCAGATGCGGGACGTAGACCCGGCCGAGTTCCTCGGGTCCCGGATGGATGTGGACGAGCCGCGTGCGCGGCGCCGGAATGTCGAGGAGCGAATACATCTGGCTCGCCACCTCGCCGAGGCGCCCGCCCAGCACGATCAGCAGGTCGGCGGCCTTGACCCGGGCCACGAGCCGCGGGTTGGCGGCAAGCCCGAGATCGCCCGCGTAATTGGGGTGGAGCGGGTCGAACAGCGGCAGGCGCCGGTAGCTCGTGGCGACCGGAAGGTCGAAGCCTTCCGCGAAGGCGCGGATGTCGGCATAGGCCCGCTCGTCCCAGCGGCTGCCGCCGAGCAGCAGGAACGGCGCCCGCGCCTCGGCCAGGAGCGCGGCCAGCCGCTCTACCTCCTCGACGCCGGGGGCGGCCTCGACCGGCACGAAGGCCGGGGCGGAGGGGCCGGGGACGGCGTCCTTCAGCATGTCCTTGGGCAGAGCCACCACGACCGGGCCGGGGCGGCCGCCGGTGGCGGCGTGGAAGGCGCGCGAGACGTATTCCGGCATCCGCGCCCCGGTCTCGACCTCGGTGGCCCATTTGCAGATCGGACCGAAGGCGGCGCGGTAATCGACCTCCTGCCACGCCTCGCGGTCGCGAAGCCCCCGCTCGATCTGGCCGACGAACAGAATCATCGGGGTCGAATCCTGCTGGGCGATGTGGATGCCGGCCGAGGCGTTGGTCGCGCCGGGGCCGCGGGTGACGAAGCAGATGCCGGGCCGCCCCGTCGCCTTGCCGTGGGCCTCGGCCATCATCGCCGCGCCCCCCTCCTGGCGGCAGACGGTGATCGCGATGCCTGATTCGTGGAGCGCGTCGAGCACCGGCAGGTAGCTCTCGCCCGGCACCGCGAAGACGTGCTCGACGCCGTTGGCGACGAGCTGGTCCACCAGCGCCTGGGCGGCATTGCGTCCGCCGGAGCGGGGAAGCGTCTCGGCGGGCTCGGCGTCGGGGGACATCGCGCGCATCTCGGGTCGCCTCTCGTTTCGGCTGCGGCCGGCGTCCCGGATCGGGACCGCGGCCCGGCCCGATCCCCGGATCGTGCCGGGACTGAACAGTTTCCGGCCCCTCCGGCCGGGTCCCGGACTTGCAAAGCTCAGCCGCAAGGACAGCAAACGACATAGCGATGAACCGATAACGACCGGTTTCGGCCGGCACGGACCGCACGCTCTTCCGAGCCTGCCGCAAGACCGACCCGACCCGCCGCCCCCGGCGCGGGCCGGGCCCTTCCCGGGATCGACCGACGGACTGCCCAACCATGCGCGCGCACCGGAGATCAGCGAAAACGTCTTCTCCCGCCGGAGGCCCCGCGTGATGGCCGCCGCCGCGATGCCGATCCCGCCGGCCGTCGACGCGCCGCTTCTGAAGCAGGCGATGCGCCGGCTGGCCGGGGGCGTGGTCGTCGTCACCGCCGGCATCGGCGAGGACCGGGTCGGCTTCACCGCCACCTCGGCCCTGTCGCTCTCGGTCGATCCGCCGACCATGCTGGTCTGCGTCAACCGCGCGGGCTCGACCTGGCCGGTCATCGCCCGGCGGCGGCATTTCTGCGTCAACATCCTCGGAGCCGACCAGCAGGACGTGGCCGAGCGCTTCGCCGGCCTCGGCGGGGTGGGCGGGGCCGCCCGCTACCGCGGCTGCGACTGGACGATCATGGCATCGGGCGCCTCCGGCCTTGCGGGGGCGCAGGCGGTGGTCGATTGCGCGCTGGAGGAAGTGATCGAGCGGCACAGCCACGCGATCCTGCTCGGGGCGGTGCGCGAGATCCGGCTCAGCCGGGCCGAGGGCGCGACGCTCGTCTACGGTAGCGGACAATTCCTGCCCTTCGTCAGGAGCTGAACGGCACGTCGACGCTTCAAGAGATTATCCTTCGAACCAACAGATCGCAATTAACCAATCAATCCATTAACCGCCATTATTGACTTTCTCGTCACGTCCAAAAGAGTATTGAACTTATCAAATCATCGTTCGAAGCCGAAACAGACGAAACCCGAACCGATCTGCCGAACGTCCAAGGACTACAGTCAATGTCTCATCTCATGCCAGCAAGCGTCGCGGACCGGACGATGGATCTCGCCTACGCGATCGCCGCGCGCCACGCGATCACGCCGGCCTTCGGCCAGGGGGACGCGCTGGTCGATGTCGGCCTCTCCTCCCTCGACCTCGTCAACCTGATGATCGCGGTCGAGGCGGAGTTCGACATCATGATCCCGCCCGCCAGCCTGACGCCGAAGAACTTCCACTCGATCGAAACCATCGCCCGGATGGTCGAGAGCGTGCGCGGCGCCGCCCACGCTTGACGCGGGCGCCGCTCGCGCGCCCCGCACCAACCCTTCGCGACTCGCCGGCCCGGCCGGCTTCCCCCTCGAAGCCAAGCCATGGGAGCCAAGCCATGACGATCCAACCCATGACCGTGCCGGACGGACGCGTCGAGGACGCGGCGGACCTGACCGCTCGCGCCACCGTCGCCGCCGCCATCGCCGCCGCCCACGCGGAGGCCGTGGACCGCGACGGGCGCTTCCCCGAGGAGGCCATCGCCGCCCTGCGCTCGCAGCGCCTGCTCGGCGCGGCCGTGCCGATCGCGCTCGGCGGGGAGGGCGCCTCGGTGCGGGCGCTCGCCGAGATCGCCTACCAACTGGGCCGGGCCTGCGCCTCCACGGCGATGATCTTCGCCATGCACCAGACCAAGGTCGCCTGCCTCGTCCGGCACGGAGCCGGCGAGCCCTGGCGCGACGGCCTCCTGCGCCGCATCGCCGACGCGCAGCTCCTGATGGCCTCCTCCACCACGGAGGGCCAAGGCGGCGGCAACGTGCGTGCGTCGGCCGCCGCGATCGAGATGGACGGCGAGGCGGTCACCCTGGAGCGCGCCGCCACCGTGATCTCCTACGGCGCGCAGGCCGACGGGATCGTCACCGTCGCCCGCCGCTCGGCCGAGGCCGGCCCCTCCGATCAGGTGCTCTGCGTCTTCCTGCGGGAGGATTACAGCCTGGAGCGCCTGAGCGGCTGGGAGACGCTGGGCATGCGCGGCACCTGCAGCAGCGGCTTCCACCTCAAGGCCCGCGGCCGCCCGGAACAGGTGCTCGCCGCCCGCTACGGCGACATCCACAACCAGACCATGACCCCGGTCTCGCACCTGCTCTGGTCGAGCGCCTGGGCCGGCATCGCGGCCTGCGCCGTCGAGCGGGCGCAGGCCTTCACCCGCACGGCGATGCGGGGGGCCGGGGGCGTGGCTCCGCCGGGCGCGCTGCACTACGCCCGGGCCGTCTCCAGCCTGAAGCAGGCGCGCGCCCTCATCACGCAGGGGCTCGACCGGTTCGAGGCCGCCGAGGGCGACCCGTCCGCGCTCGCCGCGCTCGATTTCCAGACCGCAATCACGATGCTCAAGGTCGAGGTCTCGGATCTGGCGGTCGCGGCCGTGTCGAGCGCGCTGCGCGCCAACGGGCTGGCCGGCTACCGCCAGGACGGCGCCTTCAGCATCGGCCGGGCCCTGCGCGACATCCTCTCCGCGCCGATCATGATCCACAACGACCGGATCGTGGCCAACCTCGCCACCGCGACGCTGATGTCGCCCGTCGCCGCCTCGCTCGGCGCCTGAGGGCGCCCGCCCCGCTCCCCGCACCGCCTGCCCGAGAGACTGACCCGCCATGAACATGCCCGTGATGAACGCGCCGGCCTCCCCGCCCGCGACCGACCCGCTCGACGCCCTGTTCGACGCGATGTTCAAGCCGATGAACGCGCAGGGCGTCTACGCCCGCACGGGCGCCTACGAGTCGGTGGTCGAGGCGCTGGCCGCCTTCGTCTCGGCCCGCCGGGAGGACGGCACGGAGGTGTTCCGCTTTCCCCCCGTGATGAGCCGGGCGCATCTGGAGCGGCACGGCTACCTCAAGAGCTTCCCCAACCTGCTCGGCTGCGTCTCCTGCCTGGAGGGCAGCGAGGCGGAGATCCGCGCCTCGGCCGACCGGCATCTGGAGGGCGGCGACTGGACCACCGGCCTGCAGACCGCCGACCTCGTGCTGACGCCGGCCGCCTGCTACCCGGTCTACCCGATCGCCGCCGCGCGGGGGACGGTGCCGGCGACCGGCTACCGCTTCGACGTGGCCTGCGACTGCTTCCGCCGGGAGCCCTCGCGCCATCTCGACCGGCTGCAATCCTTCCGCATGCGCGAATACGTCCGCATCGGCACGCCGGAGCAGATCGTCGCCTTCCGCGAGAGCTGGATCGCGACCGCCACCGCCATGGCCGACGAACTCGGCCTGCCCTACACCGTCGAGACCGCGAGCGACCCGTTCTTCGGCCGGCTCGGCCAGATCATGGCCTTCAGCCAGCTCGAACAGGCGCTGAAGTTCGAGCTGCTGATCCCGCTGCGCGGGGCCGCCGCCGGCACCGCCTGCATGAGCTTCAACTATCACCGCGAGCATTTCGGTACGACCTGGGGCCTGACGCTGGCCGACGGCGAGCCCGCCCATACCGGCTGCGTCGCCTTCGGCATGGACCGGCTCGCGGTGGCGCTGTTCGCCACCCACGGCGCGCAGGTCGCGGACTGGCCGGCCTCCGTCCGCTCCGCCCTGAAGCTCTGAGCGGGCGCCGCCGATGGCCCTCGATCCGCATGTCAGCCGCTTCCTCGACATGATGGCGCTCGGGGCCTCGGGCGGCATCACCCTGGCGGCCCGCCGCGAGGGCCTGCGCGGGCTCACCCGGCTCGCGGGCCTCGGCGCGGAGGGTGTCGCGACCCGCGAACTCAGCCTGCCGGGTCCGGCCGGGCCGCTCTCCGCGCGGCTCTACGCGCCGGACGGGACGCAGGACGGGCCCGGCCTGCTCTACCTGCACGGCGGCGGGCTGGTGACCGGCGACCTCGACAGCCATGACGGGATCTGCCGGGTGCTGGCCGAGGCGGGATCGCTGCGGGTCCTCGCGCTCGCTTACCGGCTCGCTCCGGAGCATCCCTTTCCGGCGGCCCTCGACGACGCCCTGGCGGCGACGGCGTGGGTTGCCGCGCACGCGAAGGATCTCGGCATCGATCCGGCCCGGCTCGGCATCGGCGGCGATTCCGCGGGTGCCGGGCTCGCCGCCCGGGTCTGCCAGGAGAGGCGCGGTGGTCGAATCGCGGCGCAGCTGCTGATCTGCCCCGTGCTCGACGTGCACGGGACGAGCGCCTCGCGCCGCGACTTCGCCCGCGGCTACTTCCTCGACGAGGCGACCATCCGGGGCGACCTCGCCGCCTGCGGGCCCGAGGCTGCCGCGCCGTCGGCCCGCCTCTCGCCCCTGCGGGAGGCCGATCTCGCCGGCCTGCCGCCGGCGCAGATCCACACCGCCGCATACGATCCCGTCCGCGACGAGGGCGAGGCTTACGCCGAGTGCCTGACCCGCGCCGGAGGCGAGGCCGCCCACACCTGCCATCCGGGCATGATCCACTTCTTCTACGGCCTCGGGCGCCTCGTGCCGCGCTCCCGTCCGATCCTGTCCGGCATCGCGCGCGACTTCGCCGTGTTGCTGCGCGCCGCTTCCCCGCCACCCGTTTCAGAGGAGAGAACCATGTCCCTGCGCACCACCGTCTTCGCCGAGATCGCCGCCATCGCCGCCGAGCAGGAGAAGCGGATGCCGCCGATCACCGACGACCTCGTCATGCTCGACACCGAGTTCGACTCGCTCTGCTTCGCGCTCCTCGTGGCGCGGATGGAGGATCTGACCGGCGCCGATCCCTTCGGCGAGATGGACGCCTCGGACCTGCCGGTGACGGTGGGCGACCTCGTCGCCCTCTACGACCGCGCCGCGACCCGTCTGGCGGCCTGACTCCGATGATCCTGCGCGAGAGACTTCTGGCGGCGGGCGGCCTCGACGGGCTGTTCCTGTCCGACCACCGCACCCGAAAAGATCTCGCCGGGATCGTCGTCGGCGGGCGCGACGCCGCGGCAGCGGAGGCGCTGGCCGGCCGCCGGGTGCTGCTCGCGGTCGGCGGGCAGATGGCGGCGGCCCGCGCCCTCATCGCGCTCGACGGTCTGGCCGCCCGCCTCGCCCTCGTTCCCCCAAAGCTGGCGCCGGAGCACGTGGCCCGGATCGCCGCGGACGCGGAGGCCGAGATCTGCGTCTGCGACGCCGAGGGGCTGGCCTCCGACGCGCTGCCGGGGCTGCCCCGCATCGACGTGGAGGAGGCCTGCCGCGCCGCCCCGGGAGGGACCCGCGCGACCGAGTGGGCGCTGGCCACGTCCGGCACCACCGGCGCGCCCAAGCTCGTCGCCCACACCCTCGAAGGCCTGGCCGGCGGCATCAACACCGCCGCCGCACCGGAGCCCGGCACGGTCTGGAGCACGTTCTACGACATCCGCCGCTACGGCGGGCTGCAGGTCTTCCTGCGGGCGATGCTCGGGCCGTCCTCGCTCGTGCTCTCGGAGGCGAGCGAGCCCCTGCGCGACTACCTCGTCCGCGTCGGCAAGGGGAGCGTCAGCCACATCCTCGGCACGCCCTCGCACTGGCGGCTCGCCCTGATGAGCGCGGCGCTCGACCGGCTGAGCCCCCGCTACGTGCGGCTGTCGGGCGAGATCGCCGACCAGACCGTGCTCGACGCCCTGCGCGCCGCCTTCCCCGACGCGCGCATCGCCCACGCTTACGCCTCGACCGAGGGCGGCGTCGGCTTCACCGTCGAGGACGGGCGGGAGGGCTTCCCCGCCTCCCTGATCGGGACGCGCGCCGGGATCGAGATCACGGTGCGCGAGGACAGCCTGTTCGTGCGCTCTTCCCGCACCGGCCGGCGCTATCTGGGTGCCGCACCCGAGGCGCTGATCGCCGGGGACGGCTTCATCGACACCGGCGACCTCGTCGAGCGCCGGGGCGAGCGCTACCACTTCCTCGGCCGGCGCAGCGGCGTCATCAATGTCGGCGGCGCCAAGGTGCAGCCGGAGGAGGTCGAGACCGTCATCAACGTCTTCCCGGGCGTGTCGATGTCCCGGGTGCGCGCCCGTGCCAACCCGATCCTCGGCGCGGTGGTCGAGGCGGAAATCGTGCTGCGCGCCGATGCGGAGACCGACCGCGCGGAACTGAAGAGGGCGATCCTCGCCCATTGCCGCCCGCGCCTGGCCGCCCACAAGGTGCCGGCCAGCGTGAAGTTCGTGGACGCACTGCCGATCACCTCCGGCGGCAAGCTGGTGCGGAGGGGCGCATGAGCGAGGATTTCAAGAGCGGACGCCTCGTCGTCGTCAGCGGCGCGAGCCGCGGACTCGGCCTCGCCATGGCCGCGACGCTGGCCGCCGAGGGGTTTCGCGTGGTCGCCCTGGCCCGCCGCCCGAGCGAGGCGCTGGAGGCCGCGCAGGAGGCCGCCGGCCCCGGCCGGATCGCCTTCGTGGCCGCCGATCTCGGCGCGATCGACGGGCTCCAGCCGCTCTGCCAGAGGATCCGGGCGGAGCACGGGCCGGTCTACGGCCTCGTCAACAACGCCGCGCTCGGCACACCCGGCCTGCTCACGACCATGCCCGCGAGCAAAATCGCCGAACTCGTCCACCTCAACACGCTCGCGCCGATGGTGCTGACCAAGTACCTCGCCCGCGGCATGATGACGGCCGGCGCCGGCCGGATCGTCAACGTCAGCTCGATCATCGCCTTCACCGGCTACAACGCGCTCTCCGTCTACGCCGCCACCAAGGCCTCGATGATCGGCTTCACCAAGTCGCTCGCCCGCGAGGTCGGACGGCTCGGCGTCACGGTCAACGCGGTCGCGCCGGGCTTCATCGAGACGGCGCTGACGGAAGACATGGACGCGGCCGAGCGGGGGCGCGTGGCCAACCGCAGCGCGCTCAAGCGGCTGGCCGAGCCGCAGGATGTCGCCGACGCCGTCGCCTACCTGATGTCGGACAAGGCCCGCAACGTCACCGGCACGGTGCTGACCATCGACGCCGGCAGCACCGCCTGAGTGTCTCTCACAAAACTCCCGCTGCGCTGTCGTCTCCAGAGCGAGAACGGCAGGTGATCGGGAGTTTTGTGAGGCACTTTAGGGCCGTCGGCGGAAGGCCGGAGAGGGCATTCGAGCGAGGGCGGGCGATTGCCGATCCGGCAAGTGCCGATCCGGCACGCACCGCCCGGCACCGTTCTCGCACCTCTCACGATCGCGTCCCGAATGGGGACGGCACGGGGTCCGCCCGCCGCCTCGATGCTCGTCGCCGGCGGTGAGAGGGCGGGGCAGGCCGAAGGGGGCTTCGATGAGCGGGTTGCAGGCTGACGTGGAGGACGGTCCGCCCGTCGCGGTCGTGGAGACCGGGGCGGGCCGGCCGAAGGTCCGCTGCCGAGTCATCGAGGAGGACGACCTCGGCACCGTGGTGCGGCTGCTGCGGATCGGCTTCCCGGACCGCTCGGAGGCCTATTGGCGGACGGGCCTGGAGCGCCACCGCACCCAGCCGCTCCCCGACGACGTGCCGCGCTACGGCTACGTGCTGGATCGGGACGGCACAATCGTCGGCGTGCTGCTCGCCCTCTACCGCGTCGTGACGGACGAGGCCGGCACGCATCTGCGCTGCAACCTGTCGAGCTGGTACGTGCTGCCGGAATTCCGCGCGCTCGGCACCCTGCTCGACGGCTTCGCCATGCGCGACCGGCGGGTGACCTACACCAACGTCTCGCCCGCCCCGCAGACCTGGAAGATGCATCGGGCGCGGGGCTTCAAGCCGGTCTGCTCGGGCCAGATGCTCGTGCTGCCGATGCTGGGCTCCCCCGGTTGGGGCCGCCGGGTGCGCACGGCCGATGCCGGGAGCCTGCGCCTGCTGCCCGAGCCGGAGGCGCGGCTGGTGGCCGACCACGTCGCCTACGGCTGCATCGGGCTCGTCTGCTCGGACGGCGGGAAGGCCGGCGCGCTGGTCTTCCAGCGCCGCGGGCTGAAGCTCAGGGCCGGCTCGGAACGCTGGCCGCGCCTGCCCTGCCTCCAGCTCGTCTACCGCTCGACCGACCTCGACCTGCCCGCCTTCCTCGGCGCGATCGGCCGGCATCTGCTCATGCGCCAAGCCATGCCGTGGTTCGTCCTCGACGCGGTGGGCCGGCTGCCGGGCCTTGCCGGACACTACTTCGAGGGCCGCGCCCCGAAATACGCCCGCGGCCCCAACCCGCCGCCGACCGGGGACCTCGCCTATACCGAGGTCGTGCTGTTCGGCACCTGATCCCGGTCGCCGGACGAGGTGCCGCCCGCCCGCGGGAGGGTGCGGCATAACAACAGCTCGGGCCGTACCCGCGGAAAATCCGGTGCGGCGCGGCTCCGGAGCCTGAAAGGCGCCATAAACCAAGATTTCACGGAGTGTTGGACCGCGCGGGATCGGCGCGGTTCCAGATCCGCTCCTGTCCCGTTCAACGAAGGCTGAGGGATCACCTCAAGGAACCCGCCGGAATGCTCAGCCTCCTCGTGGCCGCGGCCGTCGTGATCTGGTTCGTGCTGCTCTACCCGCTGGCGCGCCACAACCTCGCGACGGAGACGGGACCGCTGAACGCGCCCATCACCGTCCCCATCGTCCTGGTCGCGGCCTTCGCGCTGATGCCGCTCGTCTTCAACGTGCCGCGCGAGGACGGCAACGCCGTGCTGGAGGAGGGGCTGACCGCCTCCAACATCGTCACCCTCGTCATGACGGGGCTGATGGGTCTCTATCTCGCCATGCGGATCGCGGTGGACCGGCGCATCCTGCTGGTGCCCTTCTCGATGCCCTACCTGCCGTTCACGCTGATGATCGGCGTGAACATCGCCAGCACCGCCTGGTCGATCGTGCCGATGTACACGGCCTACCGCTCGGTCGAACTGACCATCTTCTACCTCGCGGTGATCCTGATCTTCGACCGGGAGGACATCGAGCGGCGGCTGGCCGGGCTGTTCGCGCTGTTCACGATCGCCTGGCTCGTGGCGGTCGCGCCGATCATGCTGGGGAATTTCGCGAGCGGGATCGTGTTCTCGGCGGCCAAGCACAACATCGTGCCCCATCTCTGCGCCACCTACGCCTTCCTCGTGATCTTCGACGACCGCATCCGGCATCGTCGCGCGCATCTGCTCCTCGCCCTCGTCGGCTTCGTCATCGCGGGCTCGGCCTCCAGCACCGGCTCGCTCGTCGCGGTGGCGCCCGCCCTGATGGTGGCGAGCCGGAGCCGCCGGGTGCGCATCCTCGGCTACGTCGCCTTCGCCCTCGTCTACGCGCTGTTCGTGGTGCTGATGCTGGGCCTGTCGGCCTTCCCGGCCCTGCTCGATCTCCTCTCGGTCGTCCTGCAGAAGCCGGCGGAGGAACTGGCCGGCGCCACCGGGCGAGGCACCTTCTGGCCGATCTTCATCGAGGGAACCAAGGACCACATGGTCGGCTCGGGCTTCTCCGCGGCGGACCGGTTCATCCAGCTCCTCGTGCCGCCGGCCTTCTACACCGACACCCTGGGCAAGGACGGCATGGCCATCCAGAGCTCGCACAACATGCTGCTGAGCGCCTGGGCGGGCACGGGCCTGATCGGGCTCGGCTTCGGCGCGCTCGTGCTGGCGAGCGCCGTGCAATGGGGGCTGAAGCTCGACGGGGCCGGGCGCCGCTTCGTCGCGACCTGCGTGTTCTTCATCATCCTCAACGGGATGACGACGCCGGGCATCTTCCAGGACTGGAATCTCCACGTCCTGTCCTTCGTGGCGATGCTGGCCTATGCCCGCATCGGCGCGCTGCGAGCGGAGGCGCCGGGCCGCGAACGGGCGGGCGCGGGCGCCGCGCGGCCGGTCGAACCCGCGTTGCGCGCACGCCCGTCCCCGGCTTGGCGCGCGTCTTGAAGCGTGTCGCCCGAACCACCCTTCGGCCCGCCGCCGATGTCCCGAAACGGGAAGGATCACGCTCCGGACGCGCCGTTCCGGGACGGCCCGTCCCTCCCGGATCGATCGCGGCGGACCGGCAGCGCCCGCCCTAACCCTTTGTCGAGAGACCTGCGATGTCGATGGTCGAGCGGATGCCTTCGAGGATCTTCGTCGGCACCGGACCGAGCAAGTCCGAGGTGACGCCCGAGCCGTGGTTCCTCGATCCGCGGGAGGTGCTGCGGGTGTTGCGCCCGCGCTGGCCGCTCGTGCTCGCCCCGGCCATCCTGCTGGTGGCGGCGGCCGCAGCCTGGCTCGTCCTCGTGCCTCCGCGCTACGCCGCCGTGACGCAGATCCTGATCGACCCGCGCGGCATCCAGGTCGTCAAGGACGGCGTGACGCCCTCCGATCAGGCGAGCGACGCGAGCCTGCTGCTCGTCGACAGCCAGATCCGCGTGCTGATCTCCGATGATGTCCTGCGGAAGGTCGTGGACCGGTTCGGCCTCGACCACGATCCCGAATTCGTGCAGCCCGGCTCCCTCCTCGACACGCTGAAGGGCCGTCTCTCCTCCCTGCTCGGCGCCTCCGGCGGCGGCGCGTCGGACGACAAGCTCACGGCCCTGCGCGTGCTGCGCGAGCGCGCCGGCGCCCGCCGCCTGGAGCGCAGCTTCGTGGTCGAACTCTCCGTCACCAGCGAGAGCCGCCAGAAGGCCGCCGACCTCTCCCAGGCCATCGCCGAGACCTACCTCGCCACCGTCTCCGAGGCCCAGGCGCAGATCACCCGGAAGGCCGGCGTGGCCCTCTCGGGTCGGCTGGGCGAATTGCAGGACAACCTGCGTCAGGCGGAGGACAAGGCGCAGCAGTTCCGCGCCGCCAACAACCTCGTCGGCACCCGCGGCCAGCTCGTCAGCGAGCAGGCGCTGACACAGCTCAACCAGCAGCTCGGCGCCGCGCGGGCCCGGGCCGGCGAACTGCGCGGACGCCTCGCCCAGATCGAGGCGCTGGCGAACGGCCGGGTCGATCTCAACGCGGTGACCGAGGTGGTGCAGTCGGCGACGATCGCGCAGCTCCGCTCGCAGCTCGCGCAGGTGGAAGCCGCCCGGGCCGACACGGTGGCCAATCTCGGCCCCCGCCACCCGACCCTGCGCACCAGCGAGCTTCAGGTGCAGAGCCTGCGCAGCCAGATCGAGGCCGAGATCCGGCGGATCGCGGCCGCCGCCCGCAACGACTACAAGTCGGCGCAGGCCAACGAGGCCTCGCTCGCCGCCACCCTGGAGAGCCGCAAGAAGGAGGCGCTCTCCGTCGACAAGAGCTTCGTGCGCCTGCGCGAGCTGGAGCGTCAGGTCGAGGCGAGCCGCGCCGTCTACGAATCCTTCCTGGTGCGCGCCCGCGAGCTTCAGGAGCAGCAGCGCCTCGACACCTCGTCCTCGCGCATCATCTCGCCCGCCTCGCTGCCGGCGCGCCGCCTCGGACCGCCGATTCCGGTGATCTTCGGCGCCGCCCTCGCGGCCGGGCTCGGCCTCGGCGTGATGCTCGCCCTGCTCGCGGTGCCGGCCGCCGGCCGGATCGGCTCGGCCCGTCGGCTCCAGCAGGCCGCGGGCCTGCCGGTGATCGCCGCCCTGCCCGAGCGGGCCAGAGGCAAGGGGGCTGCGGCCGTCGGCGGCGCGCTGCGCGCCGGGAGCGAGGCCGCGCACGACACCGCCTACGACGTGGCCGTGGCCCGCCTCGGCAGCCGCCTCCAGCGCGATTTCGGCTCCACCCGGCCGACCATCGTGCTCATCACCTCGGCCGACGACCGGGCCGGCAAGGCGGAGCTGGCGCGCAGCCTCGCCGCCTCGGCCACCCTGGACGGCCAGCGGGTGCTCCTCGTCGATGCCGACCCCGAAGCCCTTCTCTCGGGAGATCTGCGGGCGAAGGCCAAGCGCGGCGTCGCCGACGTGCTGCGAAGCCAGAGCGGCTTTGCCGACGCGCTGGTGGAAGGGGCCGGCGGCTACAAGGTGCTTCCCTTCGACGGCGCGGCCCTGCGCCTCGGCACCGCAGCCTATGCGGGCGCGATCCTGACGGCCGCCACCGCCTTCGACACGGTCTTCGTCGATATCGGCGTCATCGGCGCCGACATCGCCGCCGAGCGGCTCGCGCAGGACCACCGCTTCCCCGCGCTGCTGCTGACGGCGAGCGCGAGCCGCAGCAGCCTCGCGCAGGTGAAGCGCGCGCTCGACGCCATCGGGCGCGAGTCGCGGGTCCATCTCGTCATGACCGACGCCAAGGCCGAGGCGTGAGGTTCCGGCTCGCGCGGGCCGGGGCCGCGATCCTCGTCGGCCTGCTCGCCCTCGTCCCGACCCCGGATGTGCGTGCGGAACCATCCGTGCTGCTGCGGGTCGCCCCCACCGGGGCGATCGCGGGCGGCAAGGACCGCTTCGCGGACCTGCCGCAGGCGCTGGCCCGCGTCGCGGCCCTGCGGCGGCAGGGCGAGACCCGGCCCGTCGTGGTGGAACTGGAGCCCGGCACCCACCGGGTCGCGGCCGCCGTGCGGATCGGTCCCGAACATGCGGGTGCCGGTGCGGCGCTGACCCTGCGCGGGGCGCCGGACGGGACGAGCCGGCTCGTCGGCAGCGTGCCGCTCCCGCAGGTGACGCTGCCCGCGCCGCTGCGGGCGCGCCTGCCCGAGGCGGCCCGCGCGTCGGTGCGCGCCTACCGCCTGCCCGAGAGCCTGCGCCGGGAGCCCGCCTTCCGCGAACCGCGCCGCCTGCGCGACGCGGCCCCCCGGATCACCGAGATCTTCGATCGCCGCGGCGCCCTGCGGCCGGCGCAGTGGCCGAATTCCGGCTACGCCGCGACCGGCAAGGCCGAGCCGGGCCCTCGCCCGCTCTTCACGCTCAAGGACGGGTCCGCCCGCCTGCCGGACCCCAAGGTCGAGACGGAGCTGTGGGCGGAGGGCTTCTGGCGCTGGGACTGGCTCGAGGAGACGATTCCGCTCGCGGGCGTCGAGGCGCGCGGCCGCCGGTTCGAACTGGCGACGATGCCCTACGAGGGCATCCTGGCGGGCGCCCGGGTCCGGCTGGTCCACCTGCTCGGCGAGCTGGACGAGCCGGGCGAGTGGTGGCGCGACCGGGAGAGCGGGCTGCTGCTGGCCTGGCCCGCGGCCGACGCGCCCGAGCTGGAGGCCGGGCTCGCCGAGACGCTGATCCTCGCCGAGGACGCGCGGAACCTGCGCATCGAGCGGCTGCGGTTCGAGCGCGCCCGCGGCGACCTGATCGTCGTGCGCGGCGGGGCGGATGTCGAGATTCGGAGCAGCGAACTGGCCTGGGCGGCCGGGCGCGCCGCCGTGTTCGAGGGCGTGACCGGGGGCGGCGTCTCGGCCAGCACGATCCACGATATCGGCGCGGCCGGAATCCGCCTCGTCGGCGGCGACCGCGCCACGCTCCGGCGCGGCGATCTCTTCGTGCGCGATTGCCGCTTCACCCGCTTCGCCCGGCTGACCCGCACCCAGAACGCGGCGGTCGATCTCGACGGCGTCGGCGCGGAGGTCAGCGGCAACCTGTTCACCGATGCGATCGGCTACGCGGTGTATCTGCGCGGCAACGACCACGTCTTCCGCCGCAACGAGGTCGCGCGCCTCATCCACGGACTGAGCGATACCGGCGCGATCTATGCCGGGCGCGACTTCACCGCCCGGGGCTCGGTGATCGAGGACAACTACATCCACGACATCCGCCCGGCGCCGGGCATGGAGGTGAAGGGCGTCTATCTCGACGACATGGCGAGCGGCTTCACCATCCGGCGCAACCTGTTCGTCGGCGTGCAGCGCCCGGTCTTCATCGGTGGCGGCAACGACAACAGCGTCACCCGCAACGTCTTCGTCTCGTCGAGCCCGGCCATCCTCCTCGATTCCCGCGGCCTGACCTGGATGAAGCCGTCCCTCACCGAGGCGGATTCGGAGTTCCGTGCCGCCTTCGCCGCCGTCCCGCTCGATTCGGAGCCCTGGCGGATGCGCTATCCCCGGCTCGCCGAGGCGCTCTCCGACGAACCGGGGGTCGCGCGCAACAACCAGATCCTGGACAACCTCGTGATCGACGGCGAGACCCTCGAACTCTACGAGAAGGCCGATCCGGGCCGGCAGATCCTGCTGTTCAACACCCGTCTCGAAGGCCCGGCGCCCGAACCCGGCGACCTCGGCGCGCTCGTTCGCTTCGCCGCCGACCGAGGCGTGCCGCTCGGGCTCGACCCCGCCGCCCTGCGCCGCGACGGGCTGCCGGCCTCGCCCTTCACGCCCGCGCCGCGCTGAGGCAGCCCGTCCTCGCACGCGGAGCACTCGGCGAAGCCCCGCTCGCGGGGGCCGCTTTTTTTGCGAATTCGTTCGTTTCGACTGAAACTTCCCGGCGCCCAGCCTCCGTAGAGGCTCGCGACGCCCCCGGTGGGGCGCTTCGCAAGGGAGCCAACATGTCCAAGACGCTTCTGTCCAAGACGCCTCTGTCCAAGACGCTTGTTCGTTTCGCCGTCGGCCTCGGTCTCGCCGCCGCCGCGGGGCCCGCGCTCGCCAAGAACCCGATGGTGGGCGGCGCGCCGATGTATGCGAGCAAGACCATCGTCGAGAACGCGGTCAACTCGAAGGATCACACCACGCTGGTCGCCGCCGTGAAGGCTGCCGGCCTCGTGGACACCCTGTCGGGTCCCGGCCCCTTCACGGTGTTCGCGCCGACCGACGCCGCCTTCCGCAGGCTGCCGCCGGGCACCGTCGAGACCCTGGTGCAGCCGCAGAACAAGGCCCAGCTCACCGGCATCCTGACCTATCACGTGGTTCCGGGCGTCTACACGGCCAAGCAGCTCATGGCGGCGGTGCGGCAGGGCGGCGGCGAGGCCACGCTGAAGACCGTCCAGGGCGAGCCGCTCACGGTCACGACCAAGGGCAAGGCCGTCATGGTGACGGACACCAAGGGCAACACGGCCAAGGTGACGGTCGCCAACGTGATGCAGTCCAACGGCGTGATCCACGTCGTCAACGGCGTGCTGTTGCCGTAAGGCGCGGCGGGGCGGCCGGCGAGGCCGCCCCACGACGGGACAAGCCTTCTCCGGTGCCTTCTCGCCTCCTTCCGCTCCGCGGGAGGAGGCTTGTCCTGTCCGGAAGACCAACTCATCTCGTCTCCGGTCCATCGCCTCGGCCTTCGCCCCTCTCCGTCATCGCGAGCGTCAGCGAAGCGATCCAGAGCGCGACCTGTCCGGACAGGGCCGCGCCCTGGATTGCTTCGGCTCCGCCTCGCAAGGACGACGGACGAGATCGAAGCGATCAGGCGGAAACCGTCTCAGTCCCGGATCAGGCGGCCCGAATAGATCGCCGGCCCGGTCGGCTTGCCCTCGGGGGCGCCCCCCGGCGGCTCGACCGTGACCGCGAAGGTCGTGCTCACGGTCCCCGGGCGCAGGTCCGCCGGGATCGGCAGGCGCGCCGTCTCGGCGGAGACGAGGCCGAGGGATTGCGGGGCCGATCCGGCGTTGATGTACCAGAGTTCGAGGCTTCGATCGGGCGGGGTCTCCGCCGCGAGGCTGCGCACCTGGACGACGCCGGCCGTCAGGTCGACGCGGACGATGAGTGCGGGCAGGGCGCCGCCGCGATCCACGACGGCCAGGTATTGCGGCGGCGCGTCGGGGGAAGGCGGGCGGGCGACGGCGATCCAGAGGGCGAGCCCGGCCGCCAGCGCGGTCGCCGCGCCCGTGGCCATCCGCCAGCGGCCGATGCGCCGTTCGAGGCGGATGATCCTGTCGCTGCCGTCGTCCGCTCCGGCGGATGCCGGCGGCTCCGCGACCGAGCCGGAATCGCTCGCGGCAGCGATGGCGGCGTCGATCCCGGCCCAGAGGTCGGGCCGCGGGGTCACGGCCGGCATGGCCGCGGCGAGCGGCACGAGGCGCGCCTCCCAGGCCGCCACCGCCCGGCGCAGGTCGGCCTCCCGCTCCAGGGCGCGGGCGAAGGCCGCGCGCTCGTCCGGCGGCAGGGTGCCGAGAACGTACTCGCCCGCGGCTCCGTCGGGATCGTCGTGCCAGAAGGGCGGTGTGCCGGACTCGCTCATGGCGCCTCCAGGCAGGTGCGCAGGCTGAGCAGCCCCCGGCGCAGCCAGGTCTTGATCGTGTTGACGGGGCGATCGTAGCGCGCGGCGAGATCCTCGCGCGACCAGCCCTCGCAATAGGCGAGAACGAGGCAATGGCGCTGGGGCGGGTCGATCCGGTCGAGACAATGGTCGAGGGCATCGCGCCGGGCGAGATCCGCCTCGCCGTCCTTGGTGTCGGCCAGGCGCTCCAGCCAGCCGTCCTCGGTCTGCGTCAGGCGGGAGGCTCTGTCCTGGCGCAGGCGGTCGATCGCCCGGTGCCGCGCCACGGCGATCAGCCACGGGAGCGGCGCGCCGGTCCGCGGATCGTAGCTGCCGGCCCGCTGCCAGATCCGCACGAACACCTCCTGCAGCGCGTCTTCCGCCGCCGCTCGATCCTGCAGGATACGAAGAATGATCCCGAAAAGTTTCGGAGCGGTCGCCTCGTAGAGGGCGCGGAGCGCGGCCCGCTCGCCGCCGGCGACAGTCTCGATCAGCCGCGCAAGATCCTCTTCGCGCTGCGCGCTCCCCAAAGCACCGTCCCCCCGGTTCACGCGACCCTGTTCATGCGAACGGGCCTTTGCCGAACTCGTACCACGCTTCGATCAATCAAACCTGAACGATACGGGGCTCGCTCTCCTCGGCGCGCGGCGAGCGTCAGCTTCGGCCCTCGAGGAACGGGCGCAGCGCGTCGATATAAGCCTCGACCGCCGCCTCCGGCGTGTAGCGCGGCATCACCCGCTCGGCAGCCGCGCGCAGATCGCGGCGCTGCCCGGCATCGTCGAGGAGTGCCAGGGTCGCCTCGACCCAGGCCGCCACGTCCATCGGCCGCACCGCGCCGCAGCCGTGGGGAGCCAGCAGGCCGGTGGCGACGCCCGAATGGGGCGAAGCGAGCACCGGCGTCCCGCTCTGGAGCGCCTCCTGCACCACGATGCCCCAGACATCGCCGCGGCTCGGGAACAGGAACAGCCGGGCCGAGGCGTAGGTCTCGGCCAGGGCCTCCTGCCCCAGGAAGCCGTCGAAGCGGGCGGCGAGGCCGGCTTGCGCGAAGCGCGCCTCCATCTCGCCCCGCAGCGGCCCGTCGCCCGCGACCCGCACGGAGAGGGGCCGTCCGCGGGCGAGGCAGCCGAGCACTACCTCGGTGAAGAAGCGGGCGCCCTTCACCTCCTCGTTCAGCATGCCGCAGAACAGCAGGTCGTAGGGCCGCTCTGAATCCGGCGGGGGCGTCAAAGGGGGCGTCCAGGCCGGGAAGAGGGGGCTCAGGAAGAAGCGCTCGGGCGCGAGCCCGTAGCGCACGAGCAGGTCGCGGCTGCCTTCGCTCGGGCCGAGGCCGGCCGCCGCGCCGCCCACGATCACCCGGCGCAGGAGCCGGTGGGGCACCGAGCGCTGCCCCGGATCGGTCTCGACGATCCCGTCGGTGCGGATCAGGGTGGGGATGCGCCGCAGCCGCGCGGCGCCCGCCGCCATCAGCATGGTCGGCGAGAAGTCGTTGAGGACGAGCGCGGCCGGAGCGAGCGCGGCGAGGCGCGGCACCACCGCCGGATTGAGGTAGAGGTTGCGGATCGAGGAGCGGTGCCAGCGCAGGCCCGGCAGCACCGCGTGCCGGTAGCCGAGCGGCGGGGCCAGCACCCATTGCCGGGCGCTCTCGCGGGGCGTGCAGGAGAGGACGTGCAGGCGCCGGCCGAAGCCCTCGGCCAATCGCGCGCCGAGGCGCTCGTAGAGGACGTGGGTATAGGGCGCCAGCGCGCCCGTCACGACGACGACCGGACGCCTTCCGCCGCCGTCGAACTCCTGCCCTGGGAGCGTCTCGCCACCCTGCATCGCCTGCCGCCTCCCGCCATGCGCGGGCGAGGCCGGCGCTCCCGTACCAAGCTGCGCGAGACAGGCGCATCGCTCCTGTCCCGCGCGTCCGGCGGAGGACCGCCGCCCCGCAGCCGCGGGGGCCATCGACGATGCATCCTCATCATCGTCGATGCGTGTCTGGTATCGGAGCGGATATCAGGGATGCGTATCCAAGCCGTTGCGCCGCATCCCCCGCCCCAGGCGGGCGCGGCCGATCAGGGCGTCGAGATCCGTGATCGGCCAGGACGGCTCGAGCACGTGGCGGGGCAGAAGGGGAAAGTCCGCCGGGCCCCGGGCATGGTCGCGCCGGGTGGTGAAGAAGGTCCGGTAGCCGGCCTCCAGGGCGAGTGCCGGATCCCGGTCGGGCTGGAAATCCGGGCCGGCCGCCCCCCAGGGGCAGGCGAAGTGGCGGATCTCCCGGCCGGTGAGCGCGGAGAGGTCGCGCCGCGAGCGGGCGAGCTCGTCCGCGACCCGCTCGCGGGGGAGGCGGCTCAGCCGCGGATGCGTGGCGGTGTGGGAGCCGACATCGAGGCCGTCGGCGCACCAGGCCGCGATCTCGGCGCGGGTCATGTAGAGCCGCTCCTGCGGCGGGACCTGGCCTTCGAGGCCCGGAGGATAGTTCGGCGGCGCGTCGATCCAGTCGCTGATCAGGAAGACGATGCCCGGCACGCCCAGCGCCTTGAGCACCGGCCGCGCGACCTCGAAGGTGTTGGTGTAGCCATCGTCGAAAGTGACGAGGAAGGCGCGCTCGCCCGCCGGCCAGCCCGCGGCGAGACGGTCGGTGGCGGTGTCCACGTCGATGAAATCGCCATAACGGCCGAGATGGCGCAGTTGAGCGGCGAGCTGATCTTGTTCGTTCCGCGCCACTTGGTGGTAGCACAAGGTGTAGAGACCGGGCTCGGCGTTGGCGACGGACCTGAGCAAGGCGGCGCTCCGCAACGCAAGCTTGCGCAGTTGGGGCGTGTCGCGCAATGCCGTCTTGACCCAGTGGTACATCATCACCTCACCGACCGCTCACCGTGTATCCGATCGCGCGCGGCGATGAAATCTGGATTATCCAGGCTCCTCGAACGTGCTCCCCTTTCGTGTAAGCTTGGACGATGATTTCGGGCCCCGGCCATACCCTGGCCTACCCCTTGCGGTCGAAGGAGGGGCGGGGCAACGACTGTCCCGCGCCGGGACAGCCGGCAGGGACGAGGGTGTTCAGGGTGGTTCATCTCACGGTCGCCGACCTCACGGACGATCCCGATTGGGACGCGTCGGTCTGGCGGCAGACGGGAGCCAACATCTACGCTTCGCGGCGTTGGGGCGACTACAAGAGCCGCGTCGGCTGGGACGTGAGGCGCATCGCCATCCGTGCCCGCGACGGGCAGGCCCTCGCCTATGCGCAGTACCAGCGCCGCCGCCGCGGCCTCGGGCACTTCGTCCTGGCGCAGGGCTGCCCGGTCCTGACGCGGCTCGGGGCCGGGCGGGCGGAGGCGGTGTTCGGCGCCTTCCTCAGGCATCTCGATCTCGGCCGCTTCGACCTGCTCGGCGTGAACTACCAGCAGTTCCAGACCAAGCCCGCGGTGCTGGCCCTGCTCGGCCACGGCTTCGCCCCGGTCGTCACCGTGCGCACGCATACGCTGGAACTCGACCTCACCCGCGAGGCCGCGCAGATCCGCGCGAGCATGGAGGGGCGCTGGCGCGAAGTGCTGCGCGACGCCGAGCGCAACCCGGATCTCGAGGCCGCCTTCCTCACCGAGCCGGCCGCGCGGCTGGCCGCCTTCGACACCTTCAGCCGCTTCTACGGCGAGCTGAAGCGGCGCAACGGCTTCGACAACAGCCTCGAGCCGGAGGCCTTCCGCGATCTGGCCGCCTCCGACCCGAACCTGCTCTTCCTGGAGATGCGGGAGAAGGGTGCGCCGATCCTCGTGCGGATCATCCACCGGACGGCCGAGCGCTGGACGGATTTCTACGTCGCCTCGAACGGGCGCGCCCGGGCCACCGGGGCCGGCCGCCTCGCCCTCTGGCGCCTGATCGAGCGGGCCAAGGCGGAGGGGTGCCGCATCCTCGACCTCGGCGGCATCGATCCGGGCGGCAATCCCGGCGTCTACGAATTCAAGCGGGGCGTCAGCCGCGACGTCGTCCCGGCCGACCCGCTCTGGCTGTTCAGCCGGACCCGTCTGATGCGAGACGCCGCGACAGCCTTCCTGGCCTCGCGCTGATTCAGGATGCCCCGATGACCGTCCTGTCCTCTGCCTCGCTTCTGCCCGGACGCCTGCTCCAGCTCGTCCGCCGGCCGCCGGCGGCGCTGGTCTCCCTCGCCGACCAGGGCGTGGTCAGCGGCTTCGGCTTCGTCAGCGGCATCGTGGCCGCCCGCCTGCTCGGCATCGTCGAGTTCGGGCATTTCGCGATGATCATCATCGTGCTCACCTTTGCCCAGTCGCTGCACAACGCGCTCATCACCGCCCCGATGATGACGCTGGTGGGCGCGCGCAGCGGCGTCTCGAAGGCCTACGGCGCCACCATCCTGGCCGGCGCCTTCCTGCTCTCGGCGCCGGGCGCGGCCTTCGTGATGGCGGCCCTCCTGATCGGCGGGATGGGGCCCGAGACCCTGCTGGCCGCCTGCGCCCTGATGCTGGCGCAGAACCTCCAGTTCACCCTGCGCCGCCTGCTCTTCGCCGCGGGCAAGGGCGTGCAGGCCCTGTTCATGGATTTTGCCCGCGCGGCGAGCTTCCCCCTCGTCGCCGTGCTGATCTGGCTGGAGCACGACGTGATCGGCGGCAACGGCTACGTCTGGCTGCTCGCCGCGACCTCGTTCGTCACCAGCCTGCCCTTCGTCATCGCGGTCGGCCGGCCGATCCTGAGGCGGCCCCGCAGCCTGCGGCTCGGCGCGGTCACCCGGCGCCACATCCCGCTCGGGCGCTGGCTCCTGCCGATCGTGTTCGTCACCTTCGTGCAGGAGCAGCTGATCTGGCTCGTGGCGGGCTCGGTGCTGGGCCTCGAAGCGCTCGGCGGCCTGCGGGCGGCGCAATATCTCGTCGGGCTCGTGCTGCTGCTGCTCGCGGCCACCGAGAACGTCCTGCCCGTCGCCGCCTCGCGCGCCTACGCGGAGGGCGGCGAGCCGGCGTTGCGCCACTACATGCTGCGGACCGGGGTGAAGCTCGGCATTCCCGTCGTGTCGATCCTGGTCGTGCTCGCCGGTCCCGGCGAATTGTGGCTGGGGCTGATCTTCGGGCCGGAATACGCGGCCTACGCCAACTGCCTGCGGGTGCTCGCGGTGGGCGTCGTGGTGGTGATGGTGCGCGATCTCGCCTCCAACTACTTCCGGGCCAAGCGGAACACCCGGGTGATCTTCGAATCCCTCTTCGTGAGCATGCTCGTCTCGCTCGCCGTCGTGATCCCGCTGATGCGCAACGGAGGCGTCAGCGGCGCGGCGGCGGCGGTGATCGCCGGGCACACCGCCTCCCTGATCTACCTCCTGGTGGCGGGGTGGCGGCAGTCGCGCCCGGCCCGGTCCCGGACGGCCCCGGCGCCGACCTGACGCGCGACGCGCCCGCCGGGCTCAGGCACCGACGGGGTAGGGACCCTCGTAGACGAAGCGCCGGCCTTCGGGCGGCCGGCCCGTCAGCCGCTCCAGCCCCCGGACCATGTCGCGGCTGCCGGCCTGCCAGCGGTCGCGGATGGAGGAGGGCGAGAAGTCGAAGCTCTTGGCCGCGAGCTGGTCGGCGCCGGCCTGGTGGACGAGGTGCAGGAGCGTGACGCTCGGACCCGCGGGGTCGATCCGCTCCCGCAGGGCGTAGGTGCGGGCGAGCCCGGTGATCGCGCGCCGGGCCGCGCTGGCGAAGATGAGGTCGTTGGCCCGCTCCAGCACCGCGTCCAGGGAGCCGGGCGGATCGGCCTGCAGGCTGAACAGGTCGAGGGCGATGCAGAGCAGGTCGCGCGCGGGCTCGGTCTCGAACAGCGGGTCGAGGGGCAGGTTGTTGGTGTAGCCGATATCGCAGAGCAGCCGGCCGTCCACCTCGACCGGCGGGAAGGCGGGAAGGATCGCGGCGCTCGCCAGGATGTGCTCGGGCCGGATCGTGCCGCGGTGGTTGTCGAAATAGACCTCCTCGCCCGTCGCCACGTCCACGCAGGCGACCGTGAGGCGCGTCTCGCCCCGGTTCAGCCGCTCGAAATCGACGAGCCGGCCGATCGTCCCGAGCAGGGGCGCGTGATCGAACAGGGCGACGTCGTTGGGCACCCAGGGCAGGGCCGACCACAGCCCCGGCAGCCGGTGCCGGAAGATGCTGGGCCGTCCCCAGGCGAGCGCCAGCAGGGCATGCATGGCATTGTAGACCTGGCGCGGCTTCAGGAGATCGGTCCCGGGCAGGCCGGTCTGCTGGGTCGCCTCCTCCCAGAAGGCGCGCAGCCGGGGCACCCGGTCCTCCGGCGCGTTGCCGGCGATGATGGCGCCCATGATGGCGCCCATCGAGGCACCGACCACCCAGCCGGGCCGGATGCCGCGGTCCTGGAGGATCTCGAAGGCCCCCGCATGGTAGGCGCCGAGCGCGTTGCCGCCGCCGAGCACCAGGGCGATGTCGCGGGTGGGTGAAGCTGTGTCCATCGGTGGGGTCGGTCTTTCCTCGGTGAGCGGGATCGCGGGGGAAACACGGCCGGCCTCAGGCCGCGGCGGCGCCATCAGGCAGGCGCAGGCCGGGCTCGATCTCCGCCGAGCCCGAGGCGGCATCGATCCCGTTCCAGATCTCGCGCATCGGCAGGTCCCGTCCTGGCTTCCGGCCGTCCCAGGGTCCGGGGCGCCGGCACAAGTCCGGTAGACGCGTTCGGCCGATCCCGCGCCCCCTCCGCGCCCCCCTCCGCACCCCTTGGCGGCTCCGGGGCAAACCCGAGAGCGGCGCGAAGGGTTCGGCCCGATTCCTCAGCGGAAATTCCGTGCCCGCACCGGCAGCGTCCCCCCGCGGGGATCGGGCCTGACGCTCTGGCCGGTCTCGTCGCCGCGCCCGGTGCGCAGGACGAGGCCATCCTCCTCCTCGCCGATCCGCCGCAGCAGGCCGGAGCGGTCGAACAGCTCTTGCGCCACGAGGTGGATCACCGCGCCCACCCGCTGCACCCGTCCGCGGCAGGCCATCAGCCGGGCGCCGAGCACGACCCGGCGCTGGCGCTCGAACAGCTCGGGCCGGACGATCAGGTTGGCGATGCCGGTCTCGTCCTCCAGGGTCATGAACATCGTGCCCTTGGCCGAGCCCGGCCGCTGGCGCATCAGCACGATCCCGGCCACCACGATCCCCGCCCCGTTGCCGGCCCGCTCCAGCGCCGCGCAGGGCCGCGCGCCCAGAGCCGCCAGCGTCCCGCGCAGGAAGGCGAGGGGATGAGCGCGCAGGCTGAGCCCCTTGGCGCAGTAATCGGCCACCACCTCGCCGCCCGCGCTCATCGGCGGCAGGGTCACGGCCGGCTCGGCCGCCATCGGCGCGGACGGCTCCGACAGGGCGGCGAAGAGGGGCAGGGGATCGGGCCGCAGGGCCTTGACCGCCCAGGCGGCCTCGCGTCGGTTGAGGCCGAGCGAGCGGAAGGCGTCGGCCCGCACGAGGCAGGTGAGGCTTGCCGCCGGGAGGCCGGCCCGGTCCGCCAGTTCGGGCAGGGAGGCGAAGGGGCGCCCGCCGCGCGCCGCCGCGAGACGCCGCCCGTCCCGCTCGGGCAGGCCGTTGGCGAGACGCAGGCCCAGGCGCACGGCGAACAGCGTCCGGCCGGCGCCGAGCGCTTCGAGGGTGCAGTCCCAATCGGAAAAATTCACGTCGAGCGGGCGGATCTCGACGCCGTGGGCGCGGGCGTCGCGCACGATCTGCGCGGGCGCGTAGAAGCCCATCGGCTGCGCGTTCAGCAGCGCGGCGCAGAACACATCCGGATGGTGGCACTTCATCCACGACGAGGCGTAGGCCAGGAGCGCGAAGGAGGCGGCGTGGCTCTCGGGAAAGCCGTAGGAGCCGAAGCCTTCGAGCTGCTTGAAGGTGCGCTCGGCGAAGTCGCGAGCGTAGCCGTTGGCGACCATGCCCTCGACGAGGCGGCTCTGGAAGCGGTGGACGCCGCCGGTGAACTTGAAGGTTGCCATGGAGCGGCGCAGCTCGTCGGCCTCGGTCGCCGAGAAGCCGGCGCCGACCATCGCCACCTGCATCGCCTGCTCCTGGAACAGCGGCACGCCCAGCGTCTTCTCCAGCACCTTCTTCAGCTCGGGCGTCGGGTAGGTCACCTCTTCGAGACCTTCGCGGCGGCGCAGATAGGGGTGGACCATGTCGCCCTGGATCGGACCGGGGCGCACGATCGCCACCTCGATGACGAGGTCGTAGAACTTGTCCGGCTTCATCCGCGGCAGCATCGCCATCTGCGCGCGGCTCTCGATCTGGAACACGCCCAGCGTGTCGGCGCGCCGGATCATCGCGTAGGTCGGCCCGTCATCCTGCGGGATCGAGGCGAGGTCGTGCGGGTCGTTCTTGACCTCGGCCAACAGGTCGAAGGCGCGGCGCAGGCAGCCCAGCATGCCGAGCCCCAGCACGTCGACCTTCATGAACTTGAGGGCGTCGATGTCGTCCTTGTCCCACTCGATGACCTGACGGTCGGCCATCGCGGCCGGCTCGACCGGGACCAGCTCGTCGAGCCGGTCCAGCGTCAGCACGAAGCCGCCGGGATGCTGCGAGAGGTGGCGCGGCGTGCCGATCAGCTCGCGGGCGATCTCCAGCGTCAGGCGCAGGCGCCGGTCGTCGGGATTGAGGTTGAGTTCGCGCAATTCGCGCTCGCCGACGCCCTCGCTGCTCCAGGACCAGGTCATGCGGTTGAGGGCGCCGGTCACGTCCTCGGGCAGGCCCATCACCTTGCCGACCTCGCGCAGGGCGCCCCGCGAGCGGAAGCGGCTGACGATGGCGGTGAGCGCCGAGCGGTGGCGGCCGTAGGTCGAGAAGATCCACTGGATCACCTCCTCGCGGCGCTCGTGCTCGAAATCGACGTCGATGTCGGGCGGCTCGCGGCGCGCCTCCGAGACGAAGCGCTCGAACAGCAGGTTCTGCTGCGTCGGATCGATCGAGGTGATGCCGAGACAGAAGCAGACCGCGGAATTGGCCGCCGAGCCGCGCCCCTGGCACAGGATCTTTTGGCGATTGGCGAAGGCGACGATGGATTCGACCGTGAGGAAGTAGGGGGCGTAGGCCAGCCGCCCGATCAGGTCGAGTTCGTGGCGCAACTGCCGCGTCACATCCTCCGGCACGCCGGCCGGATAGCGCCGTTTCGCGCCGGCCCAGGTCAGGACGTCCAGGCGCTCCTGCGGTGAGAGCCCGTCCTCGCGGGTCTCCGTCGGATAGGTGTAGGCGAGGTCGTCCAGCGAGAAGCGGCAGGCCGCCGCGATCTCGCCCGCCCGCGCCAGCGCCTCGGGAAAGCGCGCGAACAGGCGCGCGGTCTCCTCAGGGGGTTTGAGGAAACGGTCGGCGTGGCGCTCCCGGGCAAAGCCCGCCCGGTCGATGGTGAGCCCGAGCCGGATGCAGGTCACCACGTCCTGCAGGCGGCGGCGCCCCGCGACATGGTAGAGGATGTCGCCCGTGGCGACGGTGGGCACCCGCGCGGCGCGGGCGGCGGCGGCCAAGGCGTCGAGCCGGTCGGCGTCATCGGGCCGGAAGCGGCGGGTCAGGGCGCAGGATGCGCGGGCGCCGAATCTTCTTTTGAATTGCAGGAGGTTTTCGGCCAGCGACGGCCCGGCCGTATCGGGGAGCAGAACCGCAAAAAGCCCCTCCTGCCCCTCCTCGAGATCGCGCCAAGTCAGGCGGCAGCGGCCCTTGCCGCCCCTGGTCTTGCCGAGGCTGAGCAGGCGGCAGAGCCGGCCGTAGGCGGCCCGGTCGGTCGGGTAGACGAGCACCGGCAAAAAATCATCGAGGTCGAGCCGGCAGCCGACGACGAGGCGCACGCCCGTGACCTTGGCCGCCTGATGCGCGCGCACCATCCCCGCGAGCGAGCCGTGATCGGTGACCCCGAGCGCCGGGATGCCGAGCAGGCTTGCTGCGGAAAAAAGCTCCTCCGGGCTCGAGGCGCCGCGCAGGAAGGAGAAGTGGGTCGTGACCTGAAGCTCCGGCGTGCTCACGCCTCGCCGAGCCCGTGCAGCCACCAGCGGCCGTTGGCCTGCATCGGTCCGTCGCGGAACAGCCAGAAGCGCTCGCCCGCCTCCGTCTCGACCCGGTAATAGTCGCGCGTCAGGTCGGCCTCCGCATCCGCGACCCACCACTCGCCGAGGATGCGCTCCGGTCCGTCGGCCCGGGCGATCCGATGGTGGGTGTTGCGCCAGACGAAGAAGAGCGGCGGGGCGTCGGGGATCTCGGCCATCGCCGTGACCGGCTCGGGGGGTGCCAGGAGGCGGGCCGGGCGCGGCAGGTCGGCGGGCCAGATCGCGCCGAGGGGAGCGGCGAGCGCCGGCACGCGGCGCACCGCCCGCTCGGGCAGGTCGCTCTCCACGGGTGCCAGCCGGTAGACGCGGGCGGCGCCGAGGCGCACCAGCAGGGTATCGACCAGGGCGGCGAGGTCGGGCGCCTGCGGGCCGGCGGCGAGATGCGTGTCCTGCCGCTCGGCTAGGGGTTCGACGCGGGAAGCCGACAAGACCGCCTCCTCGATGCCAAATCCGGGATCGACGAGCGGAAGGCGCTCGCCGAGCAGCCGGGCGAGGTGGGCGGCGTCGCGGCTCGGCCCCGCCGTGCCGATCCGGATCGCCTGATCGAGACGGTCCACGCGGGCGAAGACGAGATCGAGGCGTCGTGCCCCGAGCCCGCGCCGCTCCAGTTCCGGCACGAGCCGGGCGCAGAGGTCGGCCACGATCCGCTCCAGGCTCTCGCGGGCGCCGACCGGCTCGGCGAAGCGCAGGGCCACGCGCGGCGTCTCGGGGGCGGCGATCGCCGTCAGCGGCTCCGGCTCTCGGCCCAGCGCCCGGTCGAGGCGGAACAGCAACTCGGCGCCGAAGCGCAGCCTGAGCGACGCCCGCGGCTTGTCGAGGAGGTGGCCCACGCGGGTGATGCCGACATCCTGCAACGCCCGCACCGCCTCGAAATCGAGCCGCAGGGCCGCCACCGGCAGCCCCGTGATCGCTTGCCCCGCCCCGCCCCGGGGCACGATCCCGCCCTCGCCGAAGCGGGCCACACCCCAGGCGCAGCCCGGCGCGTCGGCGAGCGCCAGCCGCGCCAGGATCCCCGACCGCTCCAGGCGCGCGGACAGATCGGCGAGGAGGGGCGCCTCGCCGCCGTGGAGATGGGCGGCGCCGGTGATGTCGATCATCAGGCCGTCGGGCGGGTCGAGGGCGACGATCGGCGCGTAGCGCTGGCACCACAGGCCGAGCCGCGCCAGGGCCGCCGCGTCGGCGGCCGCGTCGGCAGGCACGAGGTGAAGCCCGGGAACCAGCGCCCCGGCATGGGCCGCGCTCATGCCCGGATGCAGGCCGAGGCGGCGGGCGGCGGCGTCCACGCCGGCGAGCCCGCGCCGGGCACCGTCCTGCGCCACGGTGGCGAGGGGCTCATCCGGCGGCGCGGCGCTGGACCCGCTCCGGCGCAGCCGGTCGGTCGGCCAGGACGGCAGGTACAGCGAGACGACCCTGCGCATCGCAAGCCTCCACGATCCAAGCCCCCGGCGCCCCACCGCGGCAGCGCTGCAAGTCGAGCCGCCAGCGCGGCCGGCCCATTCGACGGTTCGTTCCCTCCGAGGGCGCGGGCGCCACCCGCCATCGGGTTCGCGCGGCGGAGGGCTCCGGCTCGGCCGCCTCGCCCGCGCAGAGGCGGTGCACCACCAGCGCGGTGACGCCCGAGCCCTCCGCCGCGAGTTGGAGCCGGCGCGAGGGCGTGAGCGCCATGCGGGTGAGTTCGCCGACGACGCCGGCGAGCCCGCGATGGCGCAGGCCCTCCTCCATGGCCGGCAGCACCTCCGCGTCGCGCCAAGTCTCGCAATAGACCACCCGGTCGGGATGGAGCCCGACCCGGGCCAGCGCGGGCGCGAACAGGTCGCGGCTGTGCAGGCACCACAGCACCGGCCCGTCGAGCCGGGCGAGGATGCCGCCGGCAAACAGCACCGCGGCGGCGGCGTAGCGCCCGCGCGGGCCGCCCTCGTGGATCTGATGGAGCGCCCCGAGCGCCAGCCCGCCCCCGGGCAGGGCCGCATCGAGCCCCGAAACGCCGAAGGGCAGGGCGCGGGGATCGGGCGCCGCGCGGCCGCCCCCGGCGCGGTCCGTCAGCCGGCGAAGCTCGGCCAGCGTCGGCGCGTGAGAGGAGCGGGGAGGGGGCATGGGCGCGGGTTCAAAGGGGTTCAGGGGAGCGTCATTCAGAACAAACAGAGAACACACCTGAGCCGTAACCCGTCAACCGCTCCTTCGTTGCGATCCCTGTTGAAAATGCGGATTTTATTCCGGGCCTTCGCTTGACCGGCGCGTCGATGGGAATTGCTGGTTGAGCCCTGCACGGAGGGCGGGTGCGGGCCGTCTATCCCCGTCGAAAGCGCATGCGCTCAGGACGGCAATGCAACAAAACTGCCCGCTGTTGCCGTTGAACGACAGACGTTCGGCCCCACCGTTCTATCGTATCTTCCGCCGGGGACTGTGCCGGGGGATGTCGCTCGGGAGCTCCCGTCCGCGTCGTCCTCGCGGGTTCGGAGGGACCGGGGCCATAGGCGGCGGGTCATGAGTGACGGGTCATGAGCGACACACGACCCACGGGCCGCAAGCCCGTCATCCTCGTCGTCGAGGACGAGCCCGACGAGCGCTTCCTCGCGGCCGAGCTGCTGGAGGAGAAGGGCTTCGAGGTGATCGAGGCCGAGACCGCCGAGCGCGCCCTCGACATCCTGCATGAGCGGGGCGACGGGATCGACGTGGTGTTTTCCGACGTGCGCACGCCGGGCACGATCGGCGGCTTCGAGCTCGCCCGGATCATCGGCGTGACCTGGCCGCGCATCCGCCTGCTGCTGACCTCGGGCGATGCGGGCGATCAGCCGAGCGACCTGCGCGTCACCGCGACCTTCATGCCCAAGCCCTGGCGGGCGCCGGAAATCCTGACGTGGCTCGAAGAGGCCGCGGGGCTCAGGGAGCCGCCGGAGGGATAGACCGGTTGGATCGGAGAGAAGTTAGACCGTGTCCGGTTGATCGCTTCATACGATTTCCGGTTGATCGTTTGGGTCTCTTCCCTCGTCCTTGCGAGGCGAAGCCGTGGCAATCCAGGGCTCCGCACTGTCCGGACAGGTCGCGCGCTGGGTCGCTTCGGCTCCGCCTCGCGACGACGAAGTGGGGTGAAGGCCGAGGCGAGGAACTGGAAACCGTATCGGACGCGCATCCCCTCTCCCCGCCGGATGCCGGGGAGAGGGGACGAACGGCCTCAGGCCGCGGCGACGGTCGCCTTCACGATCCGGTCGGGCTCGCGCACGGGCTCGCCGCGCTTGATCGTGTCGACCACTTCCATGCCCTCGATCACCTTGCCCCACACCGTGTACTGGCGGTCGAGGAAGCGGGCATCGGAAAAGCAGATGAAGAACTGCGAGTTGGCCGAGTGCGGGAAATTGGTGCGCGCCATGGAGCAGGTGCCGCGCACGTGCGGCTCGGCGTTGAACTCGGCGTTGAGGTCCGGAAGGTCCGAACCGCCCGAGCCGGTGCCAGTCGGGTCGCCGGTCTGGGCCATGAAGCCGTCGATGACCCGGTGGAACGGCACGCCGTCGTAGAAGCCCTGGTTGGCCAGGGTCTTGATGCGCTCGACGTGGTTGGGCGCGAGGTCGGGACGCAGCGCGATGACGACGCGGCCCTTGGTGGTCTCCAGGACGATGGTCTCGTTGGTCTCTGCCATGGCTTAAATTCCCTGTCCTCTGGGTCCGTCGTAGATGAAGCGCAGCGCCAGGGGGCGCCCCGCGATGGCTCCGCCGAGGCCCGGCGTGAGCCGGACCGGGGTGCAGCGGGCGATCGCGTCGAGCGTCGCCCGCACCAGGATCTCCCGCACCCGCTCGTCGCCGGGCGCCTGGGCGAAGGTGATCCGCGGCGTGCCGATCACCGAGCCGTCCCGGCGCAGCGAGAGGCGCGCCGTGATCTCCGCCCGCTCGAACCGGCCGAGGCCCTCGGGCACCCGCCAGCAGGCGGCGAGCGCCGGGTAGAGCGCCCGCAGGGTGTCGGCCGGCGCCGCCGTCCCGCCCGCGGGCAGCGGCACCCGCTGCGTGCCCCGCAAGGTCTGGGGGAGGGTGCGCCAGGGTTCAATGCCCTCGAACGCATCCGCCCCGCCCGGCCAGAGCAGGGCGGGAAGCGCCGCGAGGGCGAGGGCCCCGCGGCGAAAGGGGGAGCGCCCGGCTATCGGCCCTCTCCCGAACGCGTCATTGGCCGAGCGACATCTTCACGATCTTGTCGGGGTTCTGCACCGCGCCGTTGTCGCTCCTGGAGCCCTTCTTGATCTTGTCGACCACGTCCATGCCCGAGGTGACCACGCCGACGACGGTGTAGTTGTTGTTCAGGAACTCCGCGTCGCCGATGCAGATGAAGAACTGCGAATTGGCCGAGTTCGGGCTGCCCGAGCGGGCCATGCCGACGGTGCCGCGCTTGAACGGGGCGGAGGAGAACTCGGCGGGGATGTTGGGCAGGCTGGAGCCGCCGGTGCCGTTGCCCTTCGGATCGCCGGTCTGGACCATGAAGCCGTCGATGACGCGGTGGAACTTCAGGCCGTCGTAGAAGCCCTGGGAGACCAGCGTCTTGATCTGCTTGACGTGCTTGGGCGCGATCTCCGGGCGCAGCTCGATGGTGACGCGCCCGTCCTTGGTCTCGAGAACGACGGTGTTCTCGCCCGCCCGCGCGGGCGCGGAGAGCGAGAGGGCGGCCGAGAAGACGGCACCGAGAGCGAGGCCAAGGACGGCGTGGCGGCGATTCATGCGGGGTTAGGCTCCAGCGTTGGGATCGGAGGGTTTGGCGAAGCGGGCGGCGAGCCGCGCGGCGACGACCGGGGGCACGAAGGGCGAGACGTCGCCGCCCATGGCCGCGATCTGGCGGACCAGGGTGGCGGTGATCGGCCGCACGCCCGTGGAGGCGGGCAGGAACACGGTCTGGACCTCGGGGGCCATCGCGCCGTTCATGCCGGCCAGCTGCATCTCGTAGTCGAGATCGGTGCCGTCGCGCAGGCCCCGGATGAACAGGCGCGCCCCGCAGCGCCGGGCGGCGGAGACGGCGAGGTCGTCGAAGGGGATGACCTCCAGGCTCGCGCCCTCGGCAGCCGCGAGCGGCCCGCAGGTCTCGCGCAGCAGGTCGACGCGCTCGTCGGCGGTGAACAGGGGGGCCTTGCCCGGATGCACGCCGATGGCCAGCACCAGCCGTGGCACGAGCCGGCAGGCCTGCCGCACCACGTCGAGATGGCCGTTGGTGACCGGATCGAAGGAGCCGGCGTAGAGCGCTGTACGGGTCGTCACGGGAACGGCCCTAGAGCATTTTCCCCGCAAACGGAACCGCCGACGGCTCCTGCCAACGGAAACGGGCGCCCCGGAGGGCGCCCGCTCGAACGAGAGGGGGTCGGGATCGCTGAAGGCTCCGGTGGAACCGGAGCGCTCCGCCAGCCTCCCGGATCAGTACGTTCCGAACCCGAAATTCACGCCGACGCGGGCGAGGGCGCCCTCGGTGCGGGATTCGAGGTTGTAGCCGACGCCGGGGCCGCCCGTGCTGCGGATCAGCACCGTGCGGCTGCCGAGGTCGTAGCGCAGGTACTCGGCCTTGACCGTCATCTGCAGGGACCCGGTGAGGTTCACGAAGGAATTGGCCGGGATCGCGTACTCGATGCCGCCGCCATAGGCGTAGCCGGTCTCGAGGCCGGAGCGGATCCCGGCATAGGTGATCGGCGTCCCCGTCCGGAAGGTCGCGGCCAGCGTGGTGGTGCCGTAGGCGAAGCCGCCGGTGCCGTAGACCAGGACGCGGTCGAAGGCGTAGCCGATACGGCCGCGCACGGTGCCGAGGAAGTCGAGGTTGGCGGCGTAGACGTTGGTGAGGACGTTCGGGTTGAGGGCAGGCTGGGAGATTCTCTCGGTGCGGCTGCGGGCCAGATCGATGTACTGCGCGTCGGTCTCGAAGCCGAAGACGAAGCCGGTGCCCGGCGTGAGCTGGAAGTTGTAGCCGGCCTGACCGCCGAAGCTGAACCCGTCCTGCGGCAGGGCCACGTCCGCGCGGCGCAGGCCGCTGGACACGTTGGCCTGGAGCGCACCGATCCCAGTCGTCCGCAGCGTGTCGTTCTCGGTGTAGGCGTAGCCGCCGTTGGGACCGAAATAGAGGCCCGTCCAGGTGAAGACGGGGACCGGCGCGAAGACCGGCGCCTCGGCGCGGCGCGGCAGGTCGGCGGCCAGAGCCGTCCCGGTGAGAAGGATGCCCGCAAGGCCGGAGAGGATCAGGGAGTTGCGCAAGGCTCGAACCGGAGGTGTGAGGAAAGTCGCACTTTCTCTACCAACGGCCAGGCGCCGGAACTATGATATAACAGCAACAGTTCAATTACGACCCGACACTCAAATCATGACTCAAATTCAATACTGTAATTCTAAAATAATCCCCGATCACGGTAATTTGAGCAGTGATCCGAGCCGCGGAGAGGTCCGATCACGGCCCCCTCCGCGGCTCCCGATCAGACCGCTTCCTCGCCGCCCTCTTCCTCGCCCTCGATGTGCTCGACCGAGACCACCTTCTCGGCCTTGTCGGTGTTGAACACCGTCACGCCCTGCGAGGCGCGGCCGACGATGCGGATGTCGTCCACCGGCACGCGGATGAGCTGGCCGGCATTGGTGACCAGCATGATCTGGTCGGACGCCTCCACGGGGAAGGAGGCGACGAGGTTGCCGTTGCGGGCGTTGACCCGCATCGCCGTGATGCCTTTGCCGCCCCGGCCCGAGGTCCGGTACTCGTAGGACGAAGAGCGCTTGCCGAAGCCCCGCTCGGACAGGGTCAGCACGAACTGCTCGGCCGCTCCCATCTCGTTGTAGCGCTCCAGCGAGATCGCCGTGGCCTCCGAAGCCTCCTCGGCCTCGGCCGGCTCGGCCTCCGCCTCGCCCGCGTCGCCGATCACGGCCCGGCGCATCTTGAGGTATCCGGCCCGCTCCTCGGGGCTGGCGTCGAAGGCGTTGAGGATCGCCATCGAGATGACTTTGTCGTCCTTGGCGAGGTTGATCCCGCGCACGCCGGTCGAGTCGCGGCCCTTGAAGACGCGCACGTCCTCCACGGGGAAGCGGATGCACTGGCCGAGCGCGGTGGTGAGCAGCACGTTCTGCTCCGGCCGGCAGATCTCGACATGGACGATGTGGTCGCCCGGATCGAGCTTCATCGCGATCTTGCCGTTGCGGTTCACGGTCGTGAAGTCCGACAGCTTGTTGCGCCGCACGTTGCCGGAGGCGGTGGCGAACATCACGTCGAGCGTATCCCAGGAGGTCTCGTCCTCGGGCAGCGGCATGATGGTCGAGATGCGCTCGCCCTCGTTCTGCAGGTGCAGGATGTTGACGAGGGCCTTGCCCCGGGCGTTCGGGGCGGCGATGGGCAGGCGCCAGACCTTCTCCTTGTAGGCCTGACCCTGGTCGGAGAAGAACAGCACCGGGGTGTGGGTCGAGGCCACGAACAGCCGCGTGACGAAATCCTCGTCGCGGGTCGCCATGCCGGAGCGGCCCTTGCCGCCGCGCTTCTGCGCCCGGTAGGTCGAGAGCGGGACGCGCTTGACGTAGCCGGCATGGGACACGGTCACGACCATGTCCTCGCGGGCGATCAGATCCTCGTCCTCGACGCTGAAGTCGGAATCGATGATTTCGGTCCGGCGCGGCGTCGCGAATTGCTCGCGGACCTCGGCGAGTTCGGTCTTCACGATCGCCTGGACGCGCAGGCGCGAGCGCAGGATGTCGAGGTAGTCGGCGATCTCGTCGGCGAGCTTCTTCAGTTCGTCGCCGACCTCGTCGCGGCCCAGAGCCGTGAGGCGCTGCAGGCGCAGGTCGAGGATCGCGCGCGCCTGGATCTCCGAGAGCCGGTAGGTGCCGTCCTCGGCCACGCGGTAGCGCGGATCGTCCACCAGCGCGATCAGCGGGGCGATGTCGTGGGCCGGCCAGTCGCGGGCCATCAGCGCCTCGCGGGCGGTGTTCGGGTCCGGCGAGGTGCGGATCAGGCGGATCACCTCGTCGATGTTGGCGACCGCGATGGCCAGACCGCACAGGACGTGGGCGCGCTCGCGCGCCTTGTTCAGCAGGAACTTGGTGCGCCGGGAGACGACCTCCTCGCGGAAGTCGTTGAAGGCCTGCAGGAGGTCCTTCAGGTTCATCAGCTCGGGGCGGCCGCCGTTCAGCGCCACCATATTGCAGCCGAACGAGGTCTGCAGCGGCGTGTAGCGGTAGAGCTGGTTCAGCACGACCTCGGCCATGGCGTCGCGCTTGATCTCGACGACGATGCGCATGCCGTCGCGGTCGGATTCGTCGCGCAGGTCCGAGATACCCTCGACGCGCTTCTCCTTGACGAGTTCGGCAATCTTCTCGACCAGCGTCGCCTTGTTCACCTGATACGGGATCTCGGTGAAGATCAGCGCCTCGCGCTCCTTGCGCAGCTCCTCCACGTGGGACTTCGCCCGCATGATGATGGAGCCGCGGCCCGTGGTGTAGGCCTGACGCGTGCCGGCCCGGCCGAGGATCAGGCCGCCGGTCGGGAAGTCGGGTCCGGGCACGATCTCGTTGAGCGCCTCGATGGTCAGGCTCGGATCGTCGATGAGGGCGATGCAGGCGTCGATCAGCTCGCCGAGATTGTGCGGCGGGATGTTGGTGGCCATGCCCACCGCAATGCCACCCGCGCCGTTGACCAGCAGGTTCGGGAAGCGGGCCGGCAGGACGGTCGGCTCCTCGTGCTCCCCGTCGTAGTTGGCCTGGAAATCGACGGTGTTCTTGTCGATGTCCGAGAGGAGCGCGCTGGCGGGCTTGGCCAGGCGCGACTCGGTGTAGCGCATGGCCGCGGCCGGATCGCCGTCGACCGAGCCGAAATTGCCCTGCCCGTCGATGAGCATCAGGCGCATCGAGAAGTCCTGGGCCATGCGGACCAAGGCGTCGTAGATCGATTGGTCGCCGTGCGGATGGTACTTACCGATCACGTCGCCGACGATGCGGGCCGACTTGACGTAGCGCCGCTCGGGCAGGTGCCCGCTCTCGTGGGCCGCGAACAGGATGCGCCGGTGCACCGGCTTGAGGCCGTCGCGCGCATCGGGCAGCGCGCGGCTCACGATCACGCTCATGGCGTAATCGAGGTAGGAGCGGCGCATCTCGTCGGTGATGGAGACGGGCTTGATGTCGGTCGCGGGCGGAGGCGTGCCGGCGCCGGGTTGGTCCTTGTCGTCTGCCAACGTCGTTCTCTCGATCTACTGCTCGTTCCGACCGGAATCGGAAACATCGCGGACCCGGTCCCGCGGCCGATCCCGCCCGCGCCCTCATCCTGAGGTGCCCGCGGAAGGCGGGCCTCGAAGGACCCTCCCGTTCGCGGGCGATCCCTGGACGATCCGTCGGGGCTTCCGCTCGCGCTTCGGCACCTCGGGATGAGGGTAGGGGCAGGATGGACCGTGGCCGACCAAAGGCCGTCGTCTCAGTTACTTAAATATGAATTCCGAAGGGCTTGCACAACATCCGCGCGCCTGCCGGCGGTGCGTTTCGCCGCGTCAGGAAGGCCGCGCCAGCAGCGCCTCGGCCGCGGCCAGATCCTCCGGCGCGTTGAGGTTGAGGAAGGGATCGACGGGCTCGACCGGCCAGCTCGCGACCGCCGCCCCGTGCCGCTCGATGAAGCCGCCCACGCGCCGTTCGCCCGAAGCGAGCCAGCCGCGCAGATCCGCGCGCAGGGAGATCGGCCAGAGCGCGCTGGTGAAGTGGCGCCGCTCGCCCGAGGCCGCCAGCGCGATCGGCCGATCCTCGCCTTGCGCGGCGGCGGCGAGTCGGGCCACGAAGTCGTCGGGCAGGAACGGCGCGTCTCCGGGAACGCTGGCGACGTGGGTGACGCCGGGCAGCGCGGCGGCGGCCTCCAGTCCGGCGAGGATGCCGGCCAGCGGCCCGGGATGATCGGGCATCGTGTCGGGCAGGACGGCCCCGGAAAACACGTCGCGGAAGCGGGCGGGGTCGCCGTTGGCACTCAGCGCGAGGCCGCCCGGGCATTGCGGGGCCAGGCGCTCGGCGACCCGCTCCAGCAGGGTGCGTCCGGCCAGAACCTTCAGCGGCTTGTCGCCCCCGCCCATCCGCCGCGACAGGCCGCCGGCCAGAATCAGGCCCAACGTGCCCGAGCCGGAGACCGGGGCCGTGGTCACTCGATGACGATCCGGGGCGCCGCGCGGCCCGCGGGCGCGCCGGTGAGGTTGGCCCAGAGCTTGCCCGCGATCTCCCGGTAGACCTTGGCCTGCGGTCCGTCCGGATCGGTCGCGACCACGGGGCGGCCGGCATCCGAGGTCTCGCGGATCGCCATGGTGAGCGGGATCTCGCCGAGGAAGGGCACCTCCAGGCGCTCGGCCTCGTGGCGGGCGCCGCCATGGCCGAAGATCGCCGAGGCCGCCCCGCAATTCGGGCAGATGAAGGTCGCCATGTTCTCGATCACGCCGAGGATCGGCACCGAGACCTTGCGGAACATGGTCACGCCGCGCCGCGCATCGATCAGGGCCAGATCCTGCGGCGTCGAGACGATGACGGCGCCCGAGAGCGGCGTGGCCTGGGCCATGGTGAGCTGCGCGTCGCCGGTGCCGGGGGGCATGTCCACGATGAGCACGTCGAGTTCGCCCCAGGCCACGTCCCGCAGCATCTGGGTGATGGCCGACTGCACCATCGGCCCGCGCCAGATCATCGCCGATTCCGGCTCGATCAGCAGGCCGATCGACATCGCCTTCAGCCCGTAGGCCTGCAGCGGCTCCAGGGTCTTGCCCTCGAGCACCCGCGGCTTGCCGGAGAGCCCGAGGAGCTTCGGGACCGAGGGGCCGTAGATGTCGGCATCGAGCAGGCCGACCCTCAAGCCCTGCGCGCTCAGGCCCAGCGCGAGGTTGCAGGCGGTGGTCGACTTGCCGACGCCGCCCTTGCCGGAGGCCACCGCCACGATGTGGCGCACGCCCGGCAGCGCGTTGCCCTGGCGCGGCGGCGCGCCCGCGGGAGCGCCCGTCGCCGGGCGCGGGGCCGCGCCGGGCGACGGGGCGTTCGGCGCCCGCTCCGAGGTGAGGCTCGCCAGCACGCTCGACACGCCGGGGAGCGCCAGCACGCGGCCCTCCGCCTCCCGCCGCACCGGCTCGAAGCGCTCGGCCTCGCTCGGATCGACGAGGATCGAGAACATCACCCGGTTGCCCGCGTCGATCACCACCTGCGAGAGCCGGCCGGAGCCGGGCAGGGTGGTGCCGCCGCGATCCACCGTGACGGTGGAGAGCGCCTTCAGCACGTCGTCGCGGGTGATGGCCAAGGGAGATACTCCACGCGGGATCGCTCGGTGTTTTCCTGCATGTAACCGAGACGCCCGAGAACGCCAGACCCGACGGGAGCGCAAAATCTCCCGCAGGCTCCGCGGACGGTGCCGCCCGACGCCGGGGCCGGCAGCCTATCGCCCCGGTCGCCGTCCCGGCGGGATCGCGATCAGGTTGCACTCTTCCATCGGCCCGCGCACGACCGAGCCGTCGCCGCGCCGGTAGACGCCGCGGCGCACGTGCCGGCAGCCGACGGGGCCGCGCAGCCGCTTCACCCGCTCGATATGGACGCTGCGGTAGCGCCGGTTCGAGAAATCGTGGCCACCGATGCGCACGCCGGGGCCGAAGCGCACCTCCGCCGAGGCCGGCCCGAGCCCGGCCAGCAGCAGCACTGCGATCAGCGCAACCCTCATCCGCTCCATCCCTCAACCGCTCCCGCATCGCGGCCTGAACCAAGACCGGCCTCGCTCGTTGTCGAGGCAATCGCCGGGGCGCCGAATGCCGACAGGGCCTCGGCCGCCCGGCTCACACCATTGCCGACAATCGGAGAACGCAATCCATGCACCAGGGCAACCATCGCGACCACGAGGGCGCGAAGAAGCTCTTCGAGCTGGTCAAGGACGTCAAGGTCGCGATGCTGACCACCGCCGACCAGGACGGGACGCTCAACAGCCGGCCGATGTGGAACAACGAGATCGACGAAAACGGCGACGTGTGGTTCTTCACCAAGCTGCACAGCCCGAAGACCGCCGAGATCGGCCGCGACAATCAGGTCAACCTCTCCTACTCCGACCCGTCGAGCCAGACCTACGTCTCGATCGCCGGCAAGGCCGAGGTGATCCGCGATCAGAAGCTGATCGACGAGAAGTGGCAGGAGAGCCTCAAGACGTGGTTCCCCAACGGCAAGGACGATCCGGAGGTCGGCCTGATCCGCATCCATCCCGAGCAGGGCGAGTACTGGGACAGCCCATCCTCCACGATGGTCCACCTCTACGGCTACGTGAAGGCCTCGCTCACCGGCGAGAGCCCCAAGACCGAGACCAAGAAGGTCAACCTCGCCTGATTCTTTTGGGAAGGGCGTCTGGGAAGGGCGTCTCTCGCCGCCCTTCCGACGATTGCATCCGATCCCGACGGCTCCGTCATCGCGAGCGTCAGCGAAGCGATCCAGGGCGCGGCCTCTCCGAACAGGTCGCGCCCTGGATCGCCACGGCTTCGCCTCGCGATGACGGGGTCGGAACCGAAGCGTTCGACCACATTTCGGCCCACGGCCCACACGACGCAGCGCGCTCCCGTCACCGGCGGGGGCGCTTTTCTTGTGACGAACTCCTGCGTCTCCCGCCGTTGATCCCCGGGGCGATCCGCCCCAAGCTCGGGCGACACTCCCCGAACACGGACGGCCCATGATCGACCTCGCGAAGCGGGTCTACGACCACAACTTCCGCATCGACCCGATCGTGCGCTCGCTGCTCGATACGGATTTCTACAAGCTGCTGATGGCGCAGATGATCTTCCGCCGTCACCGCGACGTGCGGGTCAGCTTCGGGATCCAGAACCGCACGAAGAGCGTGCGGGTGGCCGACGAGATCGACCTCGGGGAGTTGCGGGCGCAGCTCGACCACGCCCGCACGATCGGCCTGAGCCGGGGCGAATCCACCTGGCTTCGCGGCAACACCTTCTACGGCCGCCGCCAGATCCTCTCCTCCGAGTTCATGGCGTGGTTCGAGGCGTTCCGGCTGCCGGACTACGAGCTGGAGGTCCGCGAGGGCCAAGTCGCGCTCACCTTCCACGGCCCCTGGGTCGAGACCACGATGTGGGAGGTGCCCGCACTCGCCATCCTCAACGAGCTGCGTTCCCGCGCGGTGCTGCGCGGCATGGGCAAGTTCGAGCTTCAGGTGCTCTACGCCCGCGCCATGACCCGGGTCTGGGAGAAGATCGAGCGGCTCAAGCGCCTGCCCGGCCTCTCCATCGCCGATTTCGGCACCCGCCGCCGCCACGGCTTCCTCTGGCAGGACTGGTGCGTGCAGGCGATGAGCGAGGGGTTGGGCGAGCGGGCCTTCCTCGGCACCTCGAACTGCCTGATCGCCATGCGCCGCGAGGTCGAGGCGGTGGGCACCAACGCGCACGAACTGCCGATGGTCTACGCCGCGCTGGCCGGCGACGACGATGAGGCGCTGGCCCAGGCGCCCTACGCCGTGCTCGCCGACTGGCAGCAGGACTATGCCGGCAACCTGCTGGTGGCGCTCCCCGACACCTACGGCACCACCGGTTTCCTCGCGAGCGCCCCCGACTGGCTCACTGCCTGGACCGGCATCCGGATCGATTCGAAGGAGCCGATCGCGGGCGGCGAGGAGGCGCTGGCTTTCTGGCAATCGCGCGGCTGCGACCCGCGGGACAAGCTGGCGATCTTCTCCGACGGGCTCGACATCGACGACATCGAGGCGATCCACGCCCATTTCCACGGCCGCATGCGCATCGGCTACGGCTGGGGCACCCGCCTCACCAACGATTTCCGCGGCCTCGTGCCGGAGGGGCGCCTCGACCCGATCTCGGTCGTCTGCAAGGTGACGGAGGCCGAGGGCCGCGCGACGGTGAAGATCTCCGACAATCCGAGCAAGGCACAGGGGCCGGCGGCGGAGGTGGAGCGCTACAAGCGGGTGTTCGGGGTCGAGGAGCAGGCGGCGATGGCGGTGGCGGTGTGAGCCGCTTGGCATCCGCCGACGGCCTGCGAATGATCGGGTTCGCTTCTGAAGAGCAAGCGCCAAGCCGGTCGGGTTCTTTCCAGTCCAATGTCGTGCATAATGGAGGCATGACCGAGTTGCTGGAAAGAGCCATCGCACGCGTCCGCGCCCTCCCGCCCGAGACGCAGGATGATATGGCTCGCGTCCTTCTCAGTCTCGCCGGCGTCGAGGAGCCGTTCGTTCCGCTCACACCGGAGGAAGAAGCCTCGTTCGCCAGTTCCCATGCTCAGGCCGCGCGTCGCGAATTTGCGACGGACGAGCAGGTGCGGGCGATCTGGGCGAAGCATGGCCTGTGAGACTGCACTACACTCCGGACGCCGCCGCCGAGCTTGACGCGATCCTGACATACATCGCGAGCCTGTCACCCCAAGGCGCTCGCCGCGTTCAGCGCCGCATCCAGGCGGTGATCGACCTGCTCTTGCTGCATCCCCTGAGCGGGCATGCGACCAGCCTTCGGCCCATGCGCCGGATCGTGGCGACACCTTATCCCTACCTGATCTTCTACGAGGCGACCGAGGATGAAGTGGTGATTCTCGGCATCCGGCACGCCGCCCGCGACCCGGCCTCCATGCCTGGCACCTCCTGAGACTCGCGAGAAGGATGGAAAGGCGGCGCCGGGCTCATCACCCGGCGCCGCCGTCACTTCGCGTCCGCCTCGGCGGCCTTCGCCGCGCGCTTCTCCGCCGCCTTCTTCCGCCAGGGCGCGTCGGCCTCCCAGTCGCCGGCCATGATGCAGCCGTAGGGCTCCACCGTGTCGACGACCTCGGCCAGATCGTACTTGGCGATCTGGGCGCGCACGCTGCCCGCGTCCTTGTAGGCGCCGGGCAGCTCCGACAGGTCCGGCTTGCCGCAGAAGAAGCGCACGTCGATGCCCTCGGGCAGGGCGGGCGCGTTCTCCCGCAGATAGGCCTTGCGGCTCATGTTGCGCCCCGCCCCGTGCGGGGCAAAGCCGAGCGAGGCCGCGTGGTCGCGGTGGCGGGCGATCAGGATCGGCTCGGCCATGTTGAGCGGGATCAGCGTGCGCCCGTCGTCGTCGGCCGAGAACCCCCGCCACGACGGGGTCGCCCCCTTGCCGTGGTAGTAGAGCCCGTCGTTGCGGCGGAAGACGAAGTTGTGCTCGTTCCAGAACCGGTCCGCGACCGCGTTGCCCACTTTCCGCGCCACGAGGTCGTGGAGCGCGAAGTGGCTCGCCTTGGTCCAGTCCCTGACTACCTGAAGCGCCTCCCAGTAGGCCCGGCCATCGTCGGACTCCGCCTTGATCCAGGCGTTGTGCGCCGGGATCCGCGGGGCGACGATAGACGTGTGCCGACGCGCCGCCGCCATGCCCTTCTTGTAGAGCTGGGCGCCGAGCCCGCGCGAGCCATGATGGGTGACGAGCGCCACCTGCCCCGTCGAGGCGAGGTGCCCGACATAGGCGAAGTGGTTGCCGTCGCCCTGGCTCGCGAAGTGGCCGACCGCGATGCCCGCGAATTCCGCGAGGAAGCGGTTGCCTGCCACCCCCGCCATCACCGCATCCGGCGGCGCGACCACGCCCTTGCGGCCGCCGGGGCCGAAATGCGTGACCGCCTGCACGGCGTCGAGCACACGCTTCGGGTCGTCGGCCCGGCGGAACACCGTGATCGCCACCGAGCAGCAGATGTCGGCCGAGTGGAAGCCCGGATGGATCGCGTCCGCGCAGGCCACCGCGCCGCCCACGGGGATCGTGCCTTCCGCGAAGCCCGAGGGGCAGGCATCCGGCATCACCGCGCCCTTCACGATGGTCGGCACCCGCATCAGCGCGTCCATGTGGCGGATGACAGCGGCCGCGTTCGCCCGCTCGGCCTCCGTCTCGGCGTCGAGGAAGACGCCGAATGCCAGCGCGTTAGTGCGCATCGGGATCGGGTTGGCCGAGGGCTCGATGGCGCGCAGATGCGCGAGGATGGCCGCGTCGTCCGCGCCCTCGCCGCGCATGCCGTTGGCGATGGCGACCGCCCGCTTGAACCACGCGCCGGGCTCGAAGCCCCAGGCGATGAGATCGCGTCCGTTGATCGCGGTCATGGTGCCGCTCCGTCTTCTTCAATTTTCGGAATGGGGCGGCCGGCTCGTCCGAGCCGTCCGCCCCGTTCGTCATCCGCCGCGCAAAAAGTCCGCGATCAGCGCGGGCGCCGCCGTGTCGAAGCCGACGACGTCGAGCATGCCCGCGTCGTTCGGGTCGGCGATGCTGAAGCCGTTGGAGACGAGCCCCACGACCACGAGCTTGGCCGGAATCCCGGTCTTCTCCCGGTATTCCCGCAGCGCCTGGACCGGGTGGACCGGGCCGGCCCAGGTCTCCGAGTCCGTGTAGACCACGAACGCGTCGGCCCGGACGCCCCGCTCCAGCGCCCACCGCATCGGCAGCGAGCAGTCCGTCCCGCCGAAGGGCAGGTCGGCCGTCGCCGCCACCGCCTGATCGAGCCGCATCGACGGCCCGATCGGCAGGGCGGTGAGCGCCGCCCCCTGGCTCCAGGACTGGCCGGGCTCGGCGGTGAAGCCGAGAACCTGCCAGTGCTCCTCCGTCGCCGCGGTGACGAGCGCCATCGCGGCGGCCGCTTCCCGGGGCGTCAGCGAAGAGCCCGCGACCGCGCCGCAAGCCATCGAGCCCGAGACGTCCAGCGCCAGCACGAGACGCCGGCCCGTGGGCGCGACGTTCCCGAACGTGGTGTAGAACGCCGCGTTCAGCGCCTCGACGATCGCCGCCACCGGCTCCCAGGAGAGCCGGCCGCGCTGGCCGCGGCCCGACGCGTAGGTCCGGAGCGCGACGAGCAGCGCCATCGGGTGCAGGCGCGCCTTCAACAGGCGCTCCCGGTCCGACAGCACGGAGGTCACGTGCGCGGTCGCCGCGGTGAAGGGCGCGAGCGCCCCCGAAGCGGTGAGCCGGCCGAGCTGGCGCACGAGGGCACCGACCGGCATGCGCTCGATCAGGGCCTCGTTCACCGCGCGGCTCGTCATCAGCCCGGTCGGCAGCGCCTCCCAGGGCAGACCATGCGTGCGCACCTGCGCCGCCGCGTAAGCGCCGTCGACGCCCTCCGCCTGCACCGAGGCGAAGGCGTGGACGAGGGCCGGGGTCTCGTCGCTCAGCGTGCCGCGGCAGATCCAGTCGAACAGCGCCTTCCGGGCCGGCTCGTCCGTCTCCGGATGGGCCAGCCGCAGGAGGTCGCGGTGCGACCAGCCCTGACGGGCGCGAACCTTCACCGTCTGGTAGGCGAGCGCGTCCACCGGACGCGCCCGGTACCAGTCGCCGACCGCGCGCCGCAGCGCCCGGCCCCAGCCGCGCAGCGCCTCGACGGCGCCCGCGAACTGGAACAGGTGCGTGCCGGTGCGGCAGACCCGGGGCAGGGCGGCGAGCGCCAGCCGGCGGGTGCCTTCCGCCTCCGCGGAGGCCGCGAGGGCGAGCGCGAAGATCGCCGGATCCTGCTTCGGCGCCCGACCCGCCTCGCTCATCGCGACGATGGTCGCGACCGCCCGCGGGCCGTCCTCGGCGATGCAGCGCATCACCGCAACCGCGTTCTCCCGCGAGAGCGCCCGCTCGCCCGCGTAGTAGGAGCCGCCCTCCGAGCCGAGCACAAGGAAGCGGTCGAGCCGCGCCCAGTCGCCGACCGCGAAGACGTGGCCGCCGGCCGCGTTCGGCACGGTGCGGGGAAGGGGCTCCGACTGCGGGGTGCGCCGGAGCGAGAACAGCTTTCCATAGTTCAACATCACTCGCTCCTCTCTCCGCGGGGCTCTTTTGGGATTGTCCCCGAGGCTCGTTGCGGTCGCGTGGTCGTGAATCGTGCAAGGGGTTCCAGCGCCTCGCGACGCTCAGGATTCGAACCTCAGGACCAGATCACCCTTGCAATCCGGCCCACGCGGCCGAATTCGTTTGTTCCGTCAGCGGCCGTGCGGGCATGGAAGGGAGACAGGCGGTCCGCTCGCGCGGCGTGCGTCGCCCGTCCGCCACCCGGGCATCGGACCTCGCGGCCCGTGGGATTCGAACCCGGCCTCTCGGCCGACGATCACCTGTCTCCATCGGCCCGCACGGCCGATTCTCGTGTTCGTTCGTGCCCGCAGGTCGGACGGGTGTCCGGCTTTGCGGGCCGCGCGGTCGTGGGGTGAGGAACGGGGCGCTCTAACCGACTGAGCTACGGGCCTCTCGACCCGGCGGGCTTCGAACCCGCGACCACCTCATTATGAATGATAACCGTTCCTCTTCGGCCCGCGCGTTTTGAATGTTTTCCTACAACTCAGCCGCGAGAGATCCTGCGGTCATGGATGTCGGGGACGGGTTTGCTGAGCTACGGGCGCAAGGCCCGGCGAAGATCGAATCCGCGACCTCCGCGGCGTGGGCCGCGGCGCTCTACCGGTAACCGTCCCCGTTCGGCCCGCAGGGGCCGCCGGGATGAGGCAGGGGGAATGGGGGCCGAGCCGGAGCGGCGGCCGCGCGGGCATGGGGGTGCGGACGGGAATGTCCTTGCGGACAACCGAGCCCTCCGCCCGAAGGCGTCAGGCGTTCGACTCCCTGAGATAACCGTCCGCTATCGGCCCGCGCGGCCGAATGGCTTCCGTGCGATCGGATTCGACCGCATCGACCATGGCCGCTCCGACCCTGGACGGGCGAAAGCGGCGACGCTTAGGACGTCGTGTTTCATGCCTTGCTCCGTCGAGGCGGGGCCAATGGGAAGCGCGGACGTGTGACGAGCGATCGGGGCTTCACGGTGCAGGTGATAACCGATCGCGACCGGCCCGCGCCGGTGGTGGTGTTCGAGCCGAGAGCCGGACATGGGTGCGAAGGAGCGAAGCTTTCCCAATGCTGGGTAAGTGATAACGCTCGCTTCTCCGGCCCGGCTGAGCCGATGGGCCCGTGCTTACGGTTGTGCCCCCGATGCGTCAAGCCGAAACTTGAAAATTCTTTCAGTTTCGCCCATCTCGCCTCCATGCTGATCCACCCCATCACCCCTGCCCAGATCCGCGCCGGCCGCGGCCTTCTCAAATGGACGCAAGGGGTTCTGGCCAGCCGCGCCAGCATCTCCGCCGTGACCCTGAACATGATCGAGAGCGATCAGGTGGCGCCGCGCACCAAGACCCTCGACGCGATCCGCACGGTGCTCGAAGGCGAGGGCATCCGCTTCATCGGCGACGCGGCGGAAGGCTTCGGCGTGATGATGCGCCCGCGGGCCGACGCGTCGGCGAACCCTTCGGCGGACCCCAGTGGATCGAAACCGCTTCGGGACAAGACGTCGAGTTCCATGCGGGCGGCCGGGTGAGCGCCCGCATCGATCTCAACGCCGATCTCGGCGAGGGCTTCGGCCCCTGGCGCATGGGCGACGACGCCGCGCTTCTCGACATCGTCACCTCGGCCAACGTCGCCTGCGGCTTCCACGCGGGCGATCCCGACATCATGGTCGAGACGGTGCTCGCGGCGCGGGCGCGGGGGGTGGCCGTCGGCGCGCATCCGGGGTTTTGCGACCTGCGCGGCTTCGGCCGGAACCGGATTCGGGAGAGTCCGCAAAAAATCGAGCGCGACATCGCCTACCAGATCGGCGCGCTTCAGGCCTGCGCCGCCCTGGCCGGTGGCCGCGTCACCCACGTCAAGGCGCACGGGGCGCTCGCCAACCTCACCAACGAGGACGAGGCCCTGGCCGCAGCCCTGGCCCGGGCCGTGGCCGGCGTCGATCCAAGCCTCGCCCTGGTGGTGATGCCGGGGCTGGCCGCCGAGCGCGCCGGCGCGCGGGCCGGTCTCACCCTGGTGCGGGAGATCTACGCCGACCGCGCCTACGCGGAAGACGGCACCCTCGCCCCCCGCGGCTCGCCGGGCGCGGTGATCCACGATGCGGGGGAGGCCGCCTCCCGCGTCGCCCGCATGGTCGGGGAGGGCGCGGTCGTCACGCGCGGCGGACGCTGTCTTCCGGTCGCGATCGACACCGTCTGCGTACACGGCGACAACCCCGAGGCTCTCGCGATGGCACGGGCGGTGCGCGCCGGGCTCGAGCAGGCGGGCTTTAGCCTGCGCCCCTTCGCCCAATCCTACGCGGCGTCATGAGGGGTATGCCCCGTTACGGCGACGTTTCTTGGATCGAATCCGGCCTGCTCACGGTTTCTTGAGTTCAGGTGCCTCCGGGCGCAGGCCCGCGACGGTTCTCGCCCGGAACGGGCTCCGGCCGTCGCGCCGAGCCCGCGCGGCCCTTGAGCGAGACCGAGGCCCGCAAAGCTGCGTGGGGCCTCGGATGACGCGTGGCGTAAGAGGGAAGCCCGGCCTGCCATGAAGCGTATCTCCCCCTCCGAAGGCTTCATCGTGCCGCCGCGCCCCACCCGGGTCGCCGCCGCCGAGACGCCCAAGGGCCCTCTGGCCTCCTCGCTCGTCGTGTTCGCGATCATCGTCGCGGGCCTGTTCCTGGCGCGCGAGGTGCTGATCCCGATCGCGATTGCGGTGCTCCTGTCCTTCGTGCTGGGGCCGCTCGTGAACTTCCTGCGCCGGCTTCGGCTGGGGCGGGCGGTGGCGGTGCTCGTCTCGGTGCTGTTTGCCGCCGGCCTCATCGCCGCGCTGTCCACCGTCATCGGGGTGCAGGTCGCCGAACTCGCTGGGGACGTGCCGCGCTACCAGCGCACGGTGGAGCGCAAGATCGAGGGGCTGCGGAACGGCAGCCTCGGCCAGACCATGGACTACATCGCCAACATCAACCGCGCGATCCATCAGGGCGGGGAGGAGAACAAGGAGAGCGCCGAGCGGGCCAAGGAGCGGGCCGCACGCGAGCAGGCGGCTCGCGACAGCGCCCGGAAGGCCGAGCCGGAGCCGCCCAAGCCGGTCGTGGTGCAGGTGGAGGAGCGCCGCCCGAGCCCGCTCGAACTCGCCACCACCGTGCTCTCGCCGGTGGCGCAGCCGCTGGCCACCGCCGGCATCGTCATCGTCGTCCTGCTGTTCATCCTGATGCAGCGGGAGGATCTGCGCGACCGCCTGATCCGGCTCGCCGGCTCGAGCGACCTCCACCGCACCACCGTGGCGATGGACGACGCGGCCCGGCGGCTCTCGCGCTACTTCCTGGGGCAACTCGCCCTCAACACCGCCTTCGGCATCGTCATCGGCATCGGGCTCTGGATCATCGGCGTCCCGAGCCCGGTGCTGTGGGGCATCTTCGCCCTGGTCATGCGCTTCGTGCCCTATATCGGCGCCGTGCTCTCGGCCGTGCTGCCCATCGCGCTCGCCGCCGCCGTCGATCCGGGCTGGAGCATGATGCTGGCGACCTTCCTGCTCTTCGCCCTCGTCGAGCCCATCGTCGGACATGTCATCGAGCCGCTGGTCTACGGCCACTCCACCGGCCTCTCGCCCTTCTCGGTGCTGGTCTCGGCCCTGTTCTGGACCTGGCTGTGGGGACCGGTGGGACTGTTGCTCTCGACGCCGCTGACCGTCTGCCTCGTCGTGCTCGGGCGCCACGTCGACCGGCTCGAATTCCTCGACGTGCTGTTCAGCAACCGCCCGGCCCTGACCCCGGTCGAGAACTTCTACCAGCGCATGCTCGCCGACGATCCCGAAGAGGCGCAGGAGCATGCCGACCTGATCCTGCGGGAATGCTCGCTCTCGGCCTATTACGACGACGTGGTGCTTCGCGGCCTCGAACTCGCCGCCCGCGACGCCGCCCGCGGCGTGCTGACGCCGAGCCAGAAGGACGAGATCCGCGCCTCGATCACCGCCCTGGTCGAGGATCTGGAGACGCGCGAGGATTCGGTGCCCGACCCGGCCTCGAAGGCCTCCCGCCTGCTCCCCGGCGGCCCCGCGGAGGCGGAGGGCGCGTGCAAGAACGAGCCAATCCCCGATCCCGACCCGGACGACCTGTCGGAGGCGTGGCGCCGGGACGGCGCGATCCTGCTGGTCTCGGGCCGCGGCTTCCTCGACGAGGCGGCGACCGCCATCGCCGAGCAGCTGCTGCGCAAGCGCGGCTTCGGCACCCGGCAGGTGCCCTTCGCCGACCTCGCCCGGGTGAAGATCGGCGCGTGGGACCCCGGCCCGGCCCAGACCGTCTGCGTGATCTCGCTGGCGCTGACCGGCGAGCCGACCCACCTGCGCCGCCTCGTCTCGCGCATCCGCCAGAAGATCGACAGCGTGCCGATCGTCGCCGGCCTGTGGCGCCTCGACGAGCCGACCGTCTCCGACGAGACGGTGCGTGCCAAGCTCGGGGCCGACGACCACGTCACCTCGCTGCGCGACCTGATCGAGACGATCCTCGCCATCGCCCGCCACGGCGCCCCGCAGGGCCCCCAGCGCCAGGAGGCGGCGACGCCCCCGCGCCAAGCCCTACCGGAACCGGCCTGACGCTGAACGGCGGCGAAGGATTTCCGGGCGAGGGTTGACGGCGCCCCTCGCGGCGGCTTCGTCTTGGGCGGTCAACGGAAGGCTGCCCCCGATGAGCGTCGTCGATCTCGCCCGGTTCATGGAAGACCTCGCCACGCAGTCGGGAGCGGCGATCCTGCCCTTCTTCCGGGCGCATTTCGGCCTCGACGACAAATCCCACGGGACGGGACGGGCCTTCGACCCCGTGACCGAGGCCGACCGCGCCGCGGAGGCCGTGATGCGGCGGATGATCAAGGACCGGCTGCCGAACCACGGCATTCTCGGCGAGGAATTCGGGGCCGAGCGGGCGGATGCCGAATGCGTCTGGGTGCTCGACCCGATCGACGGCACCCGCGCCTTCATCAGCGGCCTGCCGACCTGGGGCACCCTGATCGGCCTCACGCATCACGGCGCGGCGGTGCGCGGCCTGATGCACCAGCCCTATCTCGGCGAGCGCTTCCTCGGCGACGGCAAGACCGCCAGCGTGCGCAGCCCGAAGGGCGAGCGGCCCCTGCACGGCCGCCGCTGCGACGCGCTCTCGAACGCGATCCTCGCCACCACCGATCCGCGCCTGTTCGCGGAGGGCGAGGAGGCCGAACGCTTCCGGGCGATCGAGGCAGAGGTGAAGATGTCCCGCTACGGCGCCGATTGCTACGCCTACTGCATGCTGGCGGCGGGCCAGATCGACCTCGTGGTCGAGGCGGGATTGAAGCCCTACGACATCGTGGCGCTGATCCCGATCGTCGAGGGCGCGGGCGGCGTGGTCACCGCCTGGGACGGCGGCCCGGCGACGCAGGGCGGCCGCATCGTCGCGGCGGGCGATCCCCGCCTGCACGAGTCGGCGCTGAAGCGGCTCAATCCGTAGAGCTTGCCGTAGGGCGCGGGCCGCCGCGCCGTCCCTCCGCCGTCTCAGCCGACGGCGGCACGGCGCGGCGCCTCTTCCACGGGTGCCTGAGCCCCGTGTCCTGGGATGAAGGCGTCGAAGGCCGCCCAGAAATCGGTGCGGATCGCGTCGCTCTCCGTCAGGATCTCGTGGCGGGCGCCCGGCAGGACGATGAGGTGACCCGTCTTGAGGCGTGCGGCGAAGCGCTCGACCGCCGGCGTGCTGCAGACGGGGTCGGCGCCGGCCGCGACGATCAAGCAGGGCGTGCGGATGCGCCGGATCGTGGCCGGCTTCGCGAGCCGGCGCATGGCGCGGAAGGCCGAGGCGAGCCAGGCGATGGTCGGATCGCCCACCGCCCCAGCGCCCACCTCGCGGGCGGCGGCCGCGTTGCGGGCGTAGCGCACCGGATCGGTCGAGAGGCGGTTGCCCGAGAACGGCTTCGTCGCGATCGAGGTCGGCTTGCCGAAGGGGATGTAGCAGCGCCCGAGCCCGAGCCGGTCGAGGGTGCGCGAGAGCAGCGAGGCGCCCGCGGGCCAGCGCACCATGCGGATCGCCAGCATCGGCGCCACGGTGACGAGGCGCCGGAACGGCAGCCAGCCCTCCGCCGCACCGGTCAGCGCCACCGCGCCGCCCATGGAATGGGCGAGGGCGAAATGCGGCTCGGGCATCTGCGGCACGAGCACCGTCTCGGCGATGGCCTCGAGATCGAGGCGGTAGTCGTCGAAGCGGCGGACATGGCCCTTGTGGGCGTCGCGCACCTGCCGGCCGGAATCGCCCTGGCCGCGCCAATCGAAGGCGACCACGCTGAAGCCGCGGGCGCGCAGCTCGGCGATGGTCTCGTAGTACTTCTCGATGAACTCGGCCCGGCCCTGAAGCAGGCAGACCGTGCCCTTCACGCCGCGCGCCGTCGGTCGCCAGACGGCGGCCCGCAACAGGACGCCGTCGGAGGTCCGGACCGGCACGATCTGGGCACCGGGCGGGACCGGATTTCCCGGAGTGGGGCGCAGGGTCAGCACGGCCGGATCAGCCCTCGAAATTTTTTCTCGAAGAAGCGCATAAATCCCCGCAAGCAGGCCCTTGCACGGTTTTGGAGCCCCACCAATATCCCGAATGCGCCGGCCGAGACGGCGGCGCGACGGTCCGGCCCCCGGGCGGACCCGAATACAATCGGCATGTTGCTTCTTCTGGAGGATATGTGATGCGTCAGTTCGATCTGGCTCCCCTTTACCGCTCCACCGTCGGTTTCGACCGCCTTTTTGCGGCCCTCGACGGTCTCGTGAGCGCGGAAGCCGCCCCGACCTACCCGCCCTACAACATCGAGCGCACGGGTGAGAACGTCTACCGCGTCACCGTCGCGGTGGCCGGCTTCACCGAGGCCGACCTGTCGATCGAGGTGAAGGAGAACGCCCTCACCATCAAGGGCGAGCGCAAGCCCGCCGCCGACGGCAGGCCCGCCGACGTGCTCTACCAGGGCATCGCCGCCCGCGCCTTCGAACGCCGCTTCCAGCTCGCCGACCACGTCCAGGTGACCGGCGCCGTGCTGGAGAACGGCCTCCTCCACGTCGATCTCGTCCGCGAGGTCCCGGAGGCGAAGAAGCCGCGCCGCATCGAGATCGCCACCCGCGCCTCGAGCCAGCCGGTGATCGAGGGCTCGGTCCAGCAGGCCGCCTAACGCTTCGGCCGCGAGGCTGCCCCCATAGGATCGCGCCCCGGCCCGCAAGGCCGGGGCGTTTTCGTGCGCGCGCGTCAGAAGTCGCCGAAGCGGTCGCCGCGGCCGGGCTCGTAGCAGGTGAAGCCGACGAAGCAGCCCGGCCCCTCGCGGGTCGGCACGAAGGCGCGCTTGCCGATCTCGGTCGCTTCGCAGAACGAGCGGTCGCGCACGAAGCGGTCGAAGGTCGGCCCGCCGGTGCCGAGCACCGCCGCGCCCTGCCGCTGCACCACCGCCCGGGCCTGCCCGCAGGTGAGATCGGTCGTCGAGAGGCGCTGCGCCGCCGCCGGACCGAGGCAGGCGATGAGGCAGGCGAGCGAGGCGAGGGGGCGTCGCATGGGAGGGGTCCGCCGCGAGAAAGGATTCCTCCTCAACGGCGCGGCTCACGGATGTATCCCGTCGAGATCCGGTAGCAGCACCACGCTCTCCTGCTCGTTCGGGTCGGTGCGGGCGATGATGGCGGTGCAGGGCTCGGTCCGACTCGGATTGTAGGGCAGGTGCGGCACGCCGGCCGGGATGTAGAGATACTCGCCCGGCCGCAATTCGGCGTGGTGCTCCAGCCGCTCGCCCCACCACATGCGGGAGAGGCCGGCGAGCGCGTAGATCGCGGTCTCGTGGCCCTCGTGCTTGTGGGCCTTGGCGCGGGCGCCGGGCGGGAGCGTCACCATCTGCAGGTGGATGCCCCGCGCACCGGCCGATTCCGCGGAGATGCCGGGGGCGTAGGACAGCCCCTGCTTGCCCGTGAAGGCCTCGCCGGGACGCACGATCCGGCAGACGGCCGCCTCGTCCGGCCCGGACATCGGGCTACAGGTCCCCGAAGGCGAGCTGGCCCTGCGGCGCCGGCTTCTTGGCCACCCGCGCGGCCTCCTTGCGGACGGGCGCCCGCGGGCGCGGCTTGGGATCGGCCCGCATGCGCGCCTTCGCCTTGTCCCGGGCGATCGCCTCGGGGGCGTGGGGATCGTCGTCGAGCCACTTGCCGCGCTTGATCACCTCGTTGACCCGGCCCTGGTTCACCCCGACCTTGAAGGCGATCTCCTGCTGGGTCATGCCCGTGGAGGCATGCAGCTCCAGGATCGAGCGGGCGAGTTCGGGCGTCATCCGCTGGCCGGTCAGGCGCCGGGCCGGGCGCACGGTGCGGGTCCGGCGGTCGCGCTCGCGCAGGCGCTCCAGCAGGGCCAGCGCCATGTGCATCCCGTGCTCGCGCAGAGAATCCTCGAATTCCTTCAGCGTCGCCATGGACGGCTCCTCGTCCGGGGGGCGGGCTTCACGTCGAGAAACGCATCGCCCATGCCCCAGGTTGCGGGACAGGAGACGCGCGCGCGCAAGGCGGAGCAAGCGGAGGCGCGGCCTCATCCACCGCAAAAGGCGCGATCCGCCCGCGGGTGGCACGGGGCCGCGGCGGCGGCGCGTGTTGGCAGGTCCCGAGCGGGTCGGGTAAACCGCGCTCCATCCTACCCGCGCGGGAAACAGCCAGCCATGATCAGCCCCGTCCTTCCCGTCTTCCGCGCCGAGGCGGCACCGGGCGCACCCGGCCTCGTCGAGGCGCTGGAGAGCGGCTCGGTCCTCGTCTTCCGCGACCTCGACTTCCCCTTCGACGCCTTCGAGCAGCGCTTCGTCGAGCGCCCCTTCGCCGACGGCAAGGCCAAGAACGTCGCGATCCGCAACGAGACGGCCGAGCTGCGCGGCGGGGCCGGCAGCGCGGAGGAGCAGGCCCGCCTGCGCGCCCTGCTGATGCGCTACCGCCGCTTTGCCGAAAGCCTGATCGACACCTACCTGCCGGCCTATACCGGCAAGGTCTCGCTGGCGGGCACCTCGTACCGGCCCTTCGATGTCGACAAGCGCAAGCTGAGCTGGCGGCGCGACGACACGCGCATGCATGTCGATGCCTTCCCCTCGAACCCGATCGGCGAGCGGCGCATCCTGCGCATCTTCCGCAACATCAACGCCGAGGGGCAGCCGCGGCTGTGGCGGGTCGGCGAGGATTTCGGCTCGATGGCGGAGAAGTTCCTGCCCAAGCTGCCCGGCTATTCCGGCCTCTCGGCGAGCGTGCTGGCCGCGCTCAAGATCACCAAGGCCAAGCGCTCGGAATACGACCACCTGATGCTGCACCTCCACGACGCGCTCAAGCGCGACATGGATTATCAGGCCAGCGCGCCGCAGGCGGACGTGCGCTTCCAGCCCGGCGAGACCTGGGTGACCTTCTCCGACCTCGTGATGCACGGGGCCATGGGCGGGCGCTACATGCTGGAACAGACCGCCTATATCGCGGTCGCCGACCAGGCCGACCCGGAGAAGAGCCCGCAGCGGATCCTGGCGAAGAAGCTCGGCCGGCCGCTGCGGCACTGAGGCGGCCCCCGTTCGAGCGCCTCGGTCCGTCATCGCGCGCGTGAGCGAGGCGATCCCGCTCGCCTCATCGCGCAGGGGAGCCGGGGCGATCCGGCGCACCGCCCGCTGCAGGGCGGTCGCGCCCCTGGACCGCCGCGCCGACGCCCCCGATGACGGGGGAGGACGCGGCCCCCGGACCGACCGCCGCCTCCGGCCCTTGCGTGAACTCCCGCCACAGCAGGATCAGCGCGGCCATCACCGCGGGGCCGACGAACAGGCCGAGCAGACCGAAGGTCTCGACGCCGCCGAGAATGCCGAGCAGCACCCAGAGGAAGGGCAGCCGCGTGGTGCCGCCGATCAGCGCCGGGCGCACGAAATGGTCGGCCACGAAGGTGACGACGAAGCCCGCCGCCAGCACGATCACCGCGGGCACGACCGCCCCGCCGGCCAGGAGCAGCGCCGCGGCGAGGCCGAAGGCGAGGGGTGCGCCGAAGGGGATCGTCGCAGCCACCGCCGTCAGCGCCCCGAACAGCACCGGATGCGGCACGCCGGTCAGCGCGTAGACGATCCCGAGCAGGACGCCTTCGCCGAGGCCGACGAGCACGAGCCCGTCCACGGTGCCGTGCACCGAGGCCGCCATCTGGCGGGCCACCCGCTCGCCGCGGGGGCCGAACAGGCGGTGGCTCGCCCGCAGACCCTGCGCGATCACCGCCTCGCCCTCGCGGAACAGGAAGAACAGGGCGAGCAGGCAGAAGCCGAACAGAACCACCCGGTGCACCAGCCCCGCGCCGAGGCTGCGGGTCAGGTCGCGGTTGGAGGCGGTGTTGAGCCGCTCGCTCAGTTCGTGCGCGAGCCCGGCATGGGCCAGATGCGCGTTCCACCACGCGGCGACGGCCTCCGCCCCGTAGGGCAGGTGCGCGACGAAGGTGGGCACCGGGATACCGTTGCGCTCGGCCTCGCGGGCATAGGCGAGCAGGTCGTGCGCCTCGCGGGCCGCCTCGACGGCGAGCGCCACGACGGGCAGGAGCAGCACCAGCGCGACGAGACCGGTGAAGACGGCCGGCCAGAGCAGGTTGTGCCGTCCCGGCGGGAGCCGCCGCTTCGCCCGGGCGAAGAGGGGCCACAGCGCGACGGCGAGCACCACGGCCCAGACCAGCGCCCGCAGGAATCCGGCGAGGATATAGAGGCCGAGCCCGAGCAGGCCGGCGACCAGCAGGACGCGGAAGATCGCCTGGAAGCGGGCGTTGTCCGGTGCGGCGTGCCGGATCGGCTCGGCGTCCGTTCGCTCCATGCCAGCCATCGACAGCCTCGCTCCGTCCGCATCCGTCCGCCGCGCAGGCCAATGGCGCGCGCCGGGCGATGTTCCCGTGCCTCAGGCCGCGGCCCGGTCGCGCCCCTCCGCCTTGGCGCGGTAGAGCGACCGGTCGGCGCGCTCGATGGCCGCGGCGAAATCGGCCTCGCCCGGCTCGACCGTGGCGATGCCGAGGCTGATCGTCCAGGCCGGGAGGTCGGGCACCCGCTGGGTCGCATGGCGGATCTCGTCGGCGAGCCAACACGCTTCGGCGGGACTGCGATCCGGCACGATCATCACGAATTCGTCGCCGCCGAGCCGTGCGAGGAAGGCATCCGGCTCCGGCACGATGCCGCGGATGCAGCCGGCCAGCGCCCTCAGCACCTGGTCGCCGAGTGCGTGGCCGTGCCGATCGTTGAGATCCTTGAAGTGGTCGATATCGAGCACGATCACCGCCGTGCCCGGCCGCAGCCGCGGCGCCTCGAGGGCGCGCAGGCCGGCGCGGTTCCAGGCTCCGGTGAGCGGATCGCGCAGGGCCGCGTCGCGCAGGGCCGCCTGCGCCCGCTCGCCCGGCATGGCGATGAGGCCGAGATTGAGCACCGCGAGCAGCACTTGGTCGGCCAGCAGCGGGACCAGCGCGGCCATGTTGACGCTGCTGCCCCCGACGGCCTCGGCCGCGATCGCGACGAGGAAGCTCGGCACGTAGACGAGGAGCGCCGCCCCGGCGATGCGCCGGCCGCGCGAGGGCTGCGGCGCGCGGCCGAGGGTGAGGCTGAGGCCGACGACCAGCATCGTGACGATGCTGCCGACGGTGCCTCCGATCCGGCTGGCCGGGCTGTCCACCCCGAAGGCGAGGGCGGGCAGCCCGTAGCCGAGGCAGGAGAACAGGACCGGCAGCAGGAGCCAGGGGCGGAACGGGGGCAGGCCGTCGAAGCGGCGCACGCCTGTCAACACCGCGAGCGTACTTGCCGAAAGCGCGCCGTAGAGCAGGCCGATCACCAGGGACGGGCCGGTGACGGAGGCGAAAGCGAGAAGCGCCAGCGCGTAGATCAGCGAGCTGGCGGCCCAGTGCAGGAGGTGGCTCTCGTCGCGCCGCCCGACCCAGAGGAACACGAACACGCCCAGGAAGGCGAGGCTCGCCAGGACGCTGCACAAGCCGAGGGTCGGGATGTCCGGCAGGTTGAGCATGGGTCTTGAGGCGAAAGCGGCGCCGAATCGGCTCGGCGGCAGCGTATCGTCGAAACCGTTAAGATCCGGATCCGCCGACCCGAGCCCGGCCCAGCCCATGCCTGAGCGGCGGGAACGAACTACGAACAGAGACTTGACCGGCTGGGCGTCCCGCCGCATTGTTCATGGAACGTTCCGAACCGATTCGCCACGGCGCTCCACGGCGTTGCTGCGGCGAGGCAAGGCAGGAGGCTCCCGTGATCGAGATCGGCTTCGACGACGACCTGCTCGACCGTCCGGTCGCGTCCGCGCCGCGGCAGAGCCCGGACCGTGACTGGCGCCTGCTCGACGAGGGGCTGGAGCATCCCGCCAGCGGCTACTTCATTCCCCGCGACGAGATCGCCGGCCGCCGCGGCGACGGTCTCTGGACCTGGCCGATGCAGCTCGCAGAGAAGGCGTGGTGCGCTCCCGCGGGCTTCCGGCAGGTCTTCCTGGCCGCACTCGACCGCTACGGCATCGCGCCCGACGACGGCCTCGCCCGCTCCTTCGCCCTCGGCTTCGGCATCCAGGATGCCGGCCAGCGGCACAACGACCGCTTCGTGGCGCTCGGCGAGCTGGTGCGGCCGCGCATGCCGGAGCGCAAGCGCGCGGTTCCGGGCGAGAGCCGCCGCACGGGCCGCGAGCGGCCGCGGCAGGGCGGGGACACGCGCGCTGCGGCGCTCGATCTCACCCGCTCGGCGGGCTGAGCCGGCGCGCGGAAGGCCGGTCGCGGGCGGGGTGCGGCGCCCGAGGTTGCCCGCGCTCCATCGCTTCGTGTAAGGGGTCGCGATCTTTTCAGACGCGCCATCGGGAACCGGCGGCGATGCGGGGCCGCGGACCGGTTCGGGCGCCATGGGGGCGTGCCGCGCGAGGGGTCGGCGACGCCGGACACGAAACCGAGAAAGCGGCCAGCCCTTATGTCGAACGAGACCGCCACCTTCGACCGCGTCGCGGACATCATCGCCGAGACGGCGGACATCCCGCGCGACAAGATCACCCCCGAGAGCCACGCCATCGACGATCTCGGCATCGATTCGCTCGCCTTCCTCGACATCGCCTTCGCGGTCGACAAGGCCTTCGGGATCAAGCTGCCGCTCGAGCGCTGGACCCAGGAAGTCAACGAGGGCAAGGTCCCGGCCGAGCAGTACTTCGTGCTCAAGAACCTCTGCGCGCGCATCGACGGTCTGGTGGCCGAGAAGGCCGCCAAGGCTTGATCGCCGGCTCCTGAAGCAGGCTCGAGGACGCTCACCGCGATGCGGCTCGAATATTTCGAGATGATCGATTCCGTGGTGCGGCTCGACCGCGCCGCCGGCCGCATCGAGGCGCGGGCGCTCGTGCCCGAGGCGAGCCCGGTCTTCGAGGGCCATTTTCCCGGTCACCCGCTGGTGCCCGGCGTGCTGCTCACCGAGACCATGGCGCAGGCCTCCGGCTACCTCGTTCTCGCCCATCTCGATTTTGCGCAGATGCCCTTCCTCATGGCCGTGGACAAGGCGCGCTTCCGCTCCTTCGTCGGTCCCGGTGCCGCCCTCGACATCACGGCGAGCCTGGAGCACGACGGGTCGGGCTACGCGGTGACGAAGGCCGCGATCCGCCACGAGGGCAAGGCGCTCTGCGACGCGGAGCTCCGCTTCCGCACCATGCCGTTCCCCGCCTCCATGGAGACGCTGATCCGCGAGCGCGCCCGCAAGATCGGCCTGTCCGACGGAGCGCAGCCGTGAGCCGGAGGGAGCGCACGGTCGTCGTCACGGGGCTCGGCCTCGTCTCCTGCGCCGGAGAGGGGATCGCGGCGCATCTGGCCGCCTTCGCCGCGGCCGAGCCGCCGCGCACGGATGCCGAGAGCTTCGCGCCCTACCCGGTGCATCCGGTCGCCCCGCTCGCCCTCGACACGCAGATCCCGAAGAAGTCCGACCAGCGGCAGATGGAGGCCTGGCAGCGGCTCGGCGTCTACGCCGCCGGGCTCGCGCTCGATTCGGCCGGGGTCAAGGACGATGCGGGCTTCAAGTCCGCGCTCCAGCTCATCGTGGCCGCGGGCGGCGGGGAGCGCGACTACGCCGTCGACGGGGCCATCCTCACCGGCTTGCGCGGGACCAACGATCCGGGCGCCTACCTCAACGAGCGGCTCCTCAACGACCTGCGGCCGACCCTGTTCCTGGCCCAGCTCTCGAACCTGCTCGCGGGCAATATCAGCATCGTCCACGGCGTGACGGGGGCCTCCCGCACCTTCATGGGCGAGGAATCGAGCGGCGTCGATGCCCTGCGCATCGGGCACGCCCGCATCGCCTCCGGTCAGGTCGAGACCATGATGGTCGGCGGCTCCTACAGCGCCGAGCGGCCCGACGTGATGGTCGTGCACGAGATGGGCGGCTACCTGCTCAAGCCCGATTACCGGCCCGTCTTCGAGCGCGGCGACGGCGGCGGCTTCGTCCTGGGGAGTGCCGCGGCCTTCCTCGTGCTGGAATCGGCCGAGCACGCCGCCGCGCGCGGCGCCCGGGCGCTCGCCCGGCTGATGCCCGTGGCCAACGACCGGGTCGCCCGCGCCCCCGGCAGCGTCTCGGCGAGCCTCGCCCGCCTGATCGGCGAGGCCGGGATCGAGCGGCCGGACGTGGTGCTCTCCGGCGCCACGGGCCTGTCCGACCTCGCCGCCGAGGAAGTCGCCGGCATCCGCGCGGCCCTGCTCGAGACGGGCATCCGCGCCACCGGCGACCTCATCGGCCATCCCCTGGAAGTGGCGGCCCCCTTCGGTGCCGCACTCGCGGCAGCGTTCTGCGCTGCGGGCTCGGCCCGCGAAGTCGCGGTCACCTCGGTCGGCCATCGCCGCGGCGAGGGCGTGATCCGGGTCGTGGCGGCCTAGAGCATCGTCCCGAAAGGTGGCCGCCGGCTTTCGGAAAAAGACGATGCGAAACAAGAGACTAGACCATCGTGCCGGATACGATATCCGGCACGATGGTCTAGTCTCGGCGGCCTGGTTCCGGCGCCCGGACGCCGCCGGGCGTCCGGCGACGATGGATGCGTGACCGGCGAAGGGATGATTGAAGGCGTTCGATGTCCGCACCCCGTTCCACGTCCACCCACGATGCCCAAGGGCGCCCGCTCGTCGCGGTGACGGGCGTCGGCATCGTGACCTCGCTGGGCCGCGGCGCGGCCGAGAACTGGGATGCCCTGACCGCCGGCCGCTCCGGCATCCGCAGCATCGCCCGCTTCCCCACAGAGGGCCTGCGTACCCGCATCGCCGGCACGGTGGATTTCCTCGACACCGATCCGCTGGTGGCGCCGCTCCTGTCCGAGCGCTTCGCCACGGTGACCGCCGAGGAGGCGGTCGCGCAGTCGGGCATCGGCGCACGCTTTCCTGGCGGCCTGTTCGTGGCGGTGCCCCCTGTCGAGATGGAATGGCCGCAGCGCCAAGCGCTGGCCGAGGCGGCGGGCGAGCCGGACGAGGTGACCTATGGGGGGCTCCAGCGCGCTGCTGCGAGCCGACGCTTCGACGCGTGGCACGACCTGTTCATCTTCGGCACCGTGGCCGACCGCATCGCCGACCGCTTCGGCACGAAGGGCTCGCCGATCTCGCTCTCGACCGCCTGCTCCTCGGGAGCGACGGCGATCCAGCTCGGCGTCGAGGCGATCCGCCGGGGCGAGATGGAGGCCGCGCTCTGCATCGGCACGGACGGCTCGGTGAACCCGGAATCGCTGATCCGCTTCTCGCTGCTCTCCGCGCTCTCGACGCAGAACGACCCGCCCGAGGGCGCCTCGAAGCCGTTCTCGAAGAACCGCGACGGCTTCGTCATGGGCGAGGGCGCCGCCGCGCTGGTCCTGGAAAGCGCCGAATCCGCCCGGGCGCGCGGGGCGACGATCCTCGGCTACGTGCTCGGCTGCGGCGAGAAGGGCGACGGCTTCCACCGCACCCGCTCCAGCCCGGACGGCGCGCCGGTCATCGCGGCGATGCGCGCGGCGCTCTACGATGCCGGCCTCGCGCCGGACGCGATCGACCACGTCAACGCCCACGGCACCTCGACGCCGGAGAACGACAAGATGGAGGCGCTCGGCTGCTCGGCGGTGTTCGGCGAGCGGGTGAGCCGGCTGCCGATCTCCTCCAACAAGTCGATGATCGGCCACACCCTGACCGCGGCCGGCGCCATCGAGGCGGTGGTCTCGCTCCTCACCATCCGGCACGGGCGCATCCCGCCCACCATCAACTACGCGGTGCCCGACCCGGCCCTGCTCCTCGACGTGGTGGGCACCGCGCGGGACGTGCCGGTGTCGCGGGTCCTGTCGAATTCCTTCGGCTTCGGCGGGCAGAACACCTGCCTCGTCCTGGGAGACGAGCCGGCATGAGCGGTGCATTGAGCGGCGAGAGAAAAGCCGTCCTCGTCGTCGGCGGCGCCTCGGGCCTCGGCGCGGCCACCGTGCGGGCGCTCGCCGCGGCGGGTTACGACGTGACCTTCACCTACCGCTCCTCGCCCGAGCGCGCCGAGGCGCTGGCCGCCGAGTTGGCGCGGGCGTATGGGGAGGGCCGGTTCCAGGCCCGCAGCCTCGACCTGTCGGACCGCGCCGCGGTGGAGGCCTTCTGCGAGACGGCGGAGGGCGAGGGCTTTTACGGCTACGTCCACAATGCCGGACAATCGGCGGACGCGCTTGCGGCCATGCTCGACCAGGACCGGGCCGAGGCGGCGATGCAGGTCAATTTCTGGTCGCTGACCCGGATCACCAAGGCGCTGGTGCGCGGCATGATCCGCGCGCGGGCGGGGCGCATCGTCGCCATCGGCTCGGTGGCCGCGCTCCGGGCCAATGCCGGCAACGCGGCCTACGCGGCGACCAAGGGCGCGCTCATCGCCTATTGCCGCACGCTCGCGATCGAGTCGGCCAAGCGCGGCGTGACCGTCAACGTAATCGCGCCGGGCTTCATCGACACGGAGATGATGGCTCCCTACGCCAGCCACCGCGCCGGCATCGAGCGCCAGATCCCGCTCGGGCGCTTCGCGGCGCCGGAGGAGGTCGCGGCTTTGGCCGCCTTCCTGATGGGGGAGGGCGGCGCCTACGTCACCGGGGCGGTGCTGCCGGTCGATGGCGGGCTGACCGCGATGATGGGCATCCACCGCAGCTGAGCCGCGCCGTGCGAGCGACCCGCCTCCTCACATCGGCCGCCGCGCTGGCCCTGCTTCTGGCGACGGGGGCCGGAGCGGCGGAGAGCTACCGGGTCGAAGGTCTGGCGCGCGACGACACCCTCACCATCCGGGAGGCGCCGGATGCCGCGGCGCCGGCCCTGGGGCAGGTCCCGGTCGGGCGCCGGGTGCTCGGCTTCGGCTGCACCAGCGACACGCCGAGCGGGCTGACATGGTGCCGGGTGCGGTTCGAGCGAACGCTCGGCTGGGCGCGGCGGCGCTACCTGACGCCGGACTGACCGGGCGCTGCAGCACCATCCCGAAAGGCGGCCTCCGGCTTTCGGGATGAAGCAGAGACAAGGGCATCGAGCATCGTCCGGGATCGATGCTCAGGATGCGCGCAGGGTCTCCGCCAGGAACTTGACCACGCGCCGCAGCTCGACCGGCTTCTGCAGGCGCTCCACGTCGGAGAATTCCTGCGGGATCACGCCCTCGTCGTAGCCGGTGACGAAGACGAAGGGCACGTTCCGCTGGCGGAGCAGATGGGCCAGGATGAAGGACGGCCCGGAGCCCAGGTTGATGTCGATCAGGGCGGCGGTCGGTCCCGCATCCGCCAGCGCCGCGCGGGCCGCCTCCTCGTTCGGGCAGGGGCCGACGACCTGGGCGCCCGCGCCCTGGAGCGCCCGCGCCGTGTCGGTGGCGAGGTAGTAATCGTCCTCCACCACGAGGACGCGGTGGCCGCTCAGGTCTGCCTTGCCGGTCATGTCGAGCGATCCTCCGTACACCGTCGCACGCTGGGGAGCATCCGTGTCCAGGATGCTGGGGCCGGAACGCAGTGGGAATTCCAGGCGGCAGCGGGCGCCGCCCGGGCCGATTTCGAGGCGGGCGCGACCGGCCAGCTCGTAGGGCAGCCGCCCCTCGATCAACTCGCGGCCGAAGCCGCGCCGGCCGGGGAGGACCGGATCGGCCCGGGACCGGTCGGCTTCCGGCGCGCCGTCCTCGGCCCAGTCGAAGCCGAGCCAGGTTTCCCCACCCTCGGGGAAGGTCGTCCAGTTCACCCGCACGCACCCCTCCGGCGCCGAGAGGGCGCCGTATTTGAGGGCGTTGGTCGCGAGTTCGTGGACGGCCAGCGTCAGGATCTCGGCCGCCTTGGGCGACAGCTCGATCTCCGGGCCGGACAGCGCGTACTGCTCCGCGCGCAGGGCCTGCGCGCCCACCTCGTCGTGAACGATGGCCGCCACGGGCACGCCCGCTCCGGCCGCACGGGTGAGCAGGGCCTGGACCCGTGCCAGCGTCAGCACCCGGCCTTCCAGCAGCGCCGCGTATTCGGGAACCGTCTTGGCATGGTCGCCGGTGCGGGCGACGATCGCGCGCATCATCGCCATGATGTTGCGCACCCGGTGCTGCAACTCGGCCAGCAGCACCGCCTGGTGCTCGGCCTGCAGCTTGGCCTCGGTCGTGTCGGCGGAGAGCCCACCGATGCGCCGCACCCGGCCCTGCTCGTCGCGCAGGGGGAACAGGGTGCTGCGGATCCAGCGGAAGGCGCTGTCGCTCGGGCGCATGACACGGAACTCGTTCACCACGGATTCGCCGCCGCGCACCCGATACAGGTTCTGGAAGGCGCGCTCGCGGTCCTCCGGCACCATGTGGACGCCCCAGTTGCGGATGTCGCGCCCGAGACTGTCCGGGTCGATGCCGTAGACGGTGCGGAGCGCCCGGCTGACGAACTCCATGTCGAGGGTGTCGGCGTTGCGAATCCACAGGACGTCGGAGGAGGCCTCCGCGAATTGCCGGAAGCGCTCCTCGCTGTCGCGCAATTGCAGCTCGGACTGTTTGCTGCGCAGCGCGTTCCAGATCGCCGGCGCCAGCGTCTCGGCTGCCTCCAGATCCTCCGGCCGGTAGCCGCCCTCGCGGTTGCCGAGGCCCATCATGCCGCGAACCCGCTCGCCCTGCTTCAGCGGTACGCCGAGGAAGGCGCGCAGCGGCAGGTGGCTCGGCGGCGTGCCGATGCTGTCGGGATCGGCGGCGGGATCGTTGACGATCAGGCCTTGGCCCTCCCGCAGCACGCGTCCGTAGATGCCGTGGATCGCGAGCCCGAGATCCGCCCTGCCCGGCGGCAGATCGGCCTCGCCCTCCCCACGGCGCGCGGCGTATTCCGCCCGGCTCCGATCGCTGAAGTGGAGGCCGCCCAGGCGACCGGTCGCCTCGTCGATCTCGCCCAGGAAGCCGATGGTGCTGCCCGTCAGGTTCTCGGCCACGTGCAGGGAGATGCGCGCCAGTTCCTCCTCGGAGGAGGCGCCCAGGGTCTCGCCGAAGACGAGGTTGATCGCCTGGAGGATCGCGTTGTTGCGCCTGAGCCGCTCCTCGGCCCGGCGCCGCTCGGTGATGTCGATCGAGACGCCGACGAAGCGGTCCTGGCCCAGCGGCCGGCCGGACGTGCTCAGCCAGCGGTACTGGCCGTCCGCGCGGCGTGCGCGGACTTCGTAGGTGAAGGGGCGTCGGGCCCGGAATGCCTCGTCGAAGGCGGCGTTGTGGGCCTCGGCATCGTCGGGATGCAGCAGCTTTTCCCAACCGCGTCCCGCGATGGTGTCGAGCGTCGCCCCGGCGAAGTGGAGGTAATGGTCGTTGGCAAAGACGATGCCGCTCGAATCGAAGTCCCACATCAGGACCGGCGCCGCATCCGCCATCGTGCGCAGCCGGGTGTCGGCCTCGCGCGCCGAGCGCTCCGCGCGGGCCCGCTCGATCGCCGCCCAGATCCGCTCGCCGGTCTCGCTCACGAGCGCGATCTCGGCCTCGCTCCAGGCGCGCGGCGTCCCGCTCGTGAGGTTGAGCGCGCCCACCAGTTCACCGTGCTTGACGAGCGGTATCCCGATGACCGCGATCAGCCCTCGGGCCTCCATTCCGGCGCGAATCTCGTCCGGCACCGCGGCGAGGCTCGACACGTTCTCGATCACGATCGGCCGGCCGCGCCGGTAGATCGGGATCGCCCACTCGATTTCCGATGCCGTGTAGGTCCTGACGAGCGAGCGCAGATCGCTGCGGACGTAGTCCTGATCGATGACGGCGCCGCCGGCCCGCGCGTCGAGTTCGATGTAGAAGGCGTGATCGACGCTCAGGTGTTCGCCCAGCAACCGGCACGCCTCTCTCTGGATGGCGGAGGGGTCGGCGACGGGCCGCAGGGTGTCGGAGAGCCGGAGGAGAAAGGCCTGCTGCTCCTCGCGGACGCGCAGGGCCTGCTCGGCGACCCTTTGCTCGTGGATGTCCTCGCTGGTGCCGTACCATCGGACGATGCGGCCCGCGGCGTCGCGGCGCGGATAGGCCCGCGAGCGCAGCCAGCGGTAGCCGCCCGTCGCCTGCATGCGCACGCGGTGCAGGATGTCGGCCGGCCGGCCGGTGCGGACGCTGTCCATCCAGGCATCGCGCAACGATTCCGCATCGTCCGGATGCATCACCTCCATCGAGGTCCGCCCCAGGCCGCTGACGCCGGTCCATTCGCGGAATCGCGGGGACGAGGAATCGATGGTCCCGTCCGGCGCGGCCGTCCACGGGATCTGGGGATTGAACTCCACCGTATGGCGCAGATGCTCCTCGCTCTCGCGCAGGGCCCGCTCGGCCAGCACCCGATCGGTGGTCTCGAAGGCCCCCATGTAGAAGCCGACCACGGTGCCGGCCTCGTCCCGCAGCGGCGTCCAGCTCGCGGTGTACCAACCGAACGGCCTCTCCGGGCGGGAGACGATGTCCCAGTAGCGGTCGGTCGTGTGGCGCGCCTCGCCCCGCAGGAGCAGATCGGCGATCTGCCGGCCTTCCGGCGCCGGCCAGCAGGCGACGAACGGCCGCCCCAGCGGCGGCGGGTCGAGGGCGCGCAGGATTTCGTGATAATCGTCGTTGTAGAGCAGGTTGAGATCCGGCCCCCAGGCGATCAGGCCGAGGTGGGGCGCGCCGAGCATCATCTCGACGACGGTTCTCAGGCTCTGCGGCCAAGTCTCGATCGGCCCGAGCGGCGTCTGCGCCCAGTCGAAGGCGCGGATGCGCCGCGCCATCCCCTCGCCGGGAGGCCATTCCGCCGCCCTGCCACGCCGCGGCGGATCGGGTTGCGGGGAAAACGCTTCGAGAGGAGCGTCCCGTGTCATCGACGGCTGCCGCCCGGAGGAGGAAGTCATCGTCGACCGAACGTGCGGCAAGCCGTCATCGGACAATTCTGAGAACCGAAGTTTGAAATGACCAACGTTTAGGGGACGGAAACGAGGCCTCCTTCACCGGGCCAATGTCAACGGATTCGGGCCGTCCGTCCGCTGTTTGACGCTACGCTTACGCGAACACTTCACCACAACATCCCAAACCGCGTGATGTCGCCCCTTCCCTCGCGCACGCGCAGCGTCGCAGCGACGGACGCTCCAGGGGGTGGATTGAGCCGAAGCCGGTTTCGCCCGATAAGCCGTCCCGATCGCCGCGAAGGCGCGAGATGCGGCGCCAGACCTTCGACCCAGACGAGACCGATCCTGATGCAAGCCCTCCAGCTCTTCGGCGACCGCGACCTGCGCCTCACCGAGGTCGAGCCGCCGCCCGCGCCGGGGCCGGGCGAGGTGCAGATCCGCGTGCGCGCGGTCGGGCTGAACTTCATCGACGTGTGGGGTTTTCGCGGCATGGCCTTCGCCAAGCGCCGACTGCCGCTCACCGTGGGCGCCGAGGCCGCGGGCGAGATCGCGGCCGTGGGGGAGGGCGTCGAGGGCCTGTCCGTGGGTGATCCCGTGGTGCCCTACGGCGCGCTGACCTGCGGGCAGTGCCGCGCCTGCCGGGAGGGCCGCGACAACCTCTGCGAGGACGTGTCGGGGGTCATGGGCTTCCATATCGACGGCTTCGCCCGCGAGCGGGTCAACATGCCGGCCCGGCTCGTGGTGAAGGTGCCCGCGGGGGTCGACCCTGTCCAGGCGGCCTGCGCCGGAATCGCGTTCGGTACGGTCCAGCACATGCTGTTCGACAACGCGCGGCTAGAGCCGGGTGAGTCGATCCTCGTCCATGCCGGCGGCTCCGGCATCGGCACGGCGGCGATCAAGATGGCCAAGGCGATCGGCTGCACCGTCTACACGACGGTGGGCGACGACACGAAGGGCGAGAAAGCCCGCGCGCTCGGCGCCGACTACGTCGTCAACTACCGGGAGGAGCGCTTCGAGGGCGAGGTGCGGCGGCTGACCAAGCGCAAGGGCGTGGACGTGGTGTTCGAGCATGTAGGGCCCGAGACCTGGAACGGCTCGCTGCTCTGCCTGAAGCGCGGCGGACGGCTCGTGACCTGCGGCTCGACCTCGGGCGTCTCCGTGCAGATGAACCTGATGCAGCTCTTCCAGCAGCAGTACCGCATCACCGGCTCGTTCGGCTGCCGGGTCGCCAACATGCGCGAGAGCCTCGACAAGATGGCCGCCGGCCTCACGCCCGTCGTCGATACGGTGCTGCCGCTCGCCGATTTCGCGCAGGGCCTGGAGCGCCTGGAATCGCGAAAGGTGTTCGGGAAGATCCTCGTCACGCTCTGATGCCAAGCAGCGCGGAACGGGAGCGATGCTCGGGTTCCGCGCGGCCGGCGGATGGCCGCCGCCCCGCCGTCGCGGGGGCCATCGACGATGCGTCACGATCATCGTCGATGGCTCCGATACGATTTCCGGGTCGATCGCTTCGGTCTCTTCCCGCGTCCCTGCGAGGCTCAGCGAAAGCAATCCAGGGCCCCGGACCTTCCGGACAGGTCGCGCTCTGGCTCGCTTCGGCTCCGCCTCGCGATGACGGAGCGGGGTGAAGGCCGAGGCGATCAACTGGAGACGCGATGCGTCAGGCGAAGAGCCGGCTGGCCAGGCCGGGCACGTCGCGGAAGCTCGCGGCCACGTGGCCCGCGAGCGCCCGGGCCGCGGGCCCGGCGCCGTCGCGCAGGCGCATCAGCACGTCGTAGCTGCCGAGCGGCGGCAGTGCCACGATCCGCTGGAAGGGGGGCCGTGCAACGCTCAGGGGGAGCGGCGCGACCGCGAGGTCGGCCTCCACCGCCGCGATCTGTCCCTGACAATGCTCGCTGGTATAGGCGACCCGGTAGGGCAGGCCCGATTGATCGAGTGCGTCGAGCGCCGCCGCCCGCCAGGTGCAGCCGCTCTGGCACAGCGCCAGCGGCAGGGGGCGGCGCGCCTCGGCGAGGCCGCCGCGCAGGCCGATCCAGACCAGATCCTCCGAATGGACCACCTGCGCCGCCCGCTGCGAGGGAAGGTGGCCCGTGTAGAGGACGAGATCGAGGCCGCCTGCCGCCACGGCCTCCACGAGAAGGCGGCTCGCGTCGAGCCGCACGTCGACCTCGACCTGCGGATGGGTGGCGGCGAAGCGGCGCAGCATGGCCGGCAGGGCGAACAGGCCGGAATCGTTGGGCGCGCCGAAGCGCACCCGTCCCTCCATCGGCGGCGCATCGAAGAAGGCGACCACCTCGTCGTTCAGCGCGAGCAGGCGCCGGCCGAGGCCGAGCAGCGCCTCGCCGTCCGCCGTCGGCACCACGGCCCGGGGCTGGCGCAGGAACAGGGCCCGGCCCAGCCGCTCCTCCAGCCGCTTGACCTGAAGGCTGACCGCCGAGGGCGTGCGCCCGACCCGCTCGGCGGCGCGGGCGAAAGTCCCAGCCTCGCAGATCGTGACGAAGGTGCGCACGAGATCGAGATCGAGGTTCGACGGATTGAGCGCGCTCACGGCTTCGCGGTTTCTGTTTCGACGGCAGGCTGCGATCGGTGAGCATCCCTCACTGTTTTCATAAAATCAATTCGCTCGACTCATCGATGGGACCCGGCGCATCCTGCGCGCAACACAGGAGGCAGCGATGATCGAGCAGCTCGGAGCAAGAGCGCGTCGGGCCATGGCCGGCCTCGTCGCCGGGTGGCGCGAGGCGACCGCGCGTACGGCGCGCGGCAAGGGCGTCGCTGAGGCGCTGGCCACCCTCGACGCGCGGCTCCTGGACGATCTCGGCGTGACGCGCTCCGGCGGGGCGGCTCCCAGGGAGGCGCCGCCCCGTCAGCGCAGGCAGACGAGGAGGAGCCCACCGATCATCAGCGCGCAGCCGAGGATGCGCCAGGGATCGGCCGTGTGCTGGGCAAAGCCCACCCAACCGAAATGGTCGAGCACGACCGAGGTGACGATGGCCGCCGTCACCGTGATCCCGGTGAAGACGGCCGCGCCCAGCCGCTCGGCGAGGAAGATCGTGGCGAGCACGTAGCTCGCGCCCATGAGGCCGCCGAGCCAGGCCCACCATGGCACGCCCGCCAGCCGCTGGCCGCCCGGCCAGCCGATCCCGACGAAGGGCGCGGCGGCGAGGTAGACGGCGACGTTGGCCGCGGTCACGACGAGCGCGGCCAGGATCGGCTGGCCCAGCGCCTTGTTCAGGGTGGCGTTGGCGCCCGACTGGACCGTGTTGAGAATGCCCGCGATCGCGACGGCGATGAGGATCGGCATGGGTCGGCGTCTCTCCGGCTCCTGTCCCGCGGAGGAGAAGCGTCCGCGGGCCGGTTCAGGTCCCGCGCAGGGTCATGTCCGGGTCGAGGTCGAGCCAGCGGCGCTCACGCGCGGCCCGGTAAAGGGCCTCGATCAGGCGCATGTCGCGCAGGCCCATCTCGCCCGGCGTGCGCACCGCGCCGCCCTCCGCCACGACCTGCGAGAAGTGATCCAGTTCCCCCGTGAACTGGGCCGCGCTCGTCTCCTGCGTCAGCACCTCCTCGGCCTTCTTTGCGTTCGCGACGACGAGGCGGTTGCCCTGGTAGGCGGTGGCCGGGTCGAGCGTGGCCACGAGCCGGTCGCCCCAGAGGTCGATGCGCTTCTTGTCCGCGGTGTAGCCCGAGGAGATCGTCGCCCGGCGGCCGGAGGGAAAGGCGAGTTCGGCGGTGAAGACGTTCTCCACCTCGGCAAAGCGCGGATCGCCGGGCGGGGCCTGCATCGTCGCCGCCACCGCGTTCGGGCTCTCGCCGAAGAACCATTGCAGGCCGTTCAGGGCGTAGATGCCGATATCGACGAGCGAGCCGCCGCCGGCCACGGCCCGCTTCACCCGCCACTGGTCGCGGGGCCGGGACGGGTCGAGGGGCCGGTGGTGGTCGGAGGAGGCGAACCAGACCGCGCCCAGTTCGCCCGCATCGAACATCTGCTTGGCGCGCAGGTTGTGCGGCTCCCAATGCGCCCGGTAGGCGATCATCAGCCGGCGGTCGGCGGCCCGGGCGGCGTCGATCATCCGCTGGCACTCGGCCGACGAGTTCGCCATCGGCTTCTCGCAGATCACGTGCTTGCCGGCCTCGAAGGCCTTCACGGTCAATTCCGCGTGCGAGGCGTTCGGGGTGACGATGTAGACGACGGCGACGTCCGGGTTGTCGGCGAGCCGCTCCATCGTGTCGTAGCCGTAGAGCGCCCGCTCGCTCACCCCGTGGCGGGCGGCCACGCCGCGGGCCTTCTCCGGATTGCCCGAGACGAGGGCGACCGTCCGCGAGCGGCGGGAGCGGGCGAGGGCCGGCAGGACGTAGGCCTGCGCATAATGCCCGAGGCCGACCACGGCCCAGCCGACCCGCTGCGCGGGGGCGAGCGGCGGCTCCTCCTCGAGCTGCGGCTCCGGCCGTCCCGTCGGTCCGGGCGGGATCTCGTTGGAAGGATCGGCGGCGCTGCGGCCCGCCGTCAGGACGGCGCCGAGGCCGAGGGCGCCCCCGGCGAGGAACAGGCGGCGCGCGTTCGAGTGATCCGGCAATCCATGTCTCCGGCAGCGTCCCGCCCCGCGGGTCCGGGGCGACCGCGCCCCGTTTGCGAAACGCCAGATCCCGCCCCCGCACCTCTGCGGCATGATGCCGTCGGGACGGCGCGCCCTCAGCTGCGCGGGGTCGGGCGCCAGTCCTCCGGCGCCATCTCGAAGCCCGAGAATTCGAAGCCGGGCGAGACCGTGCAGCCGACCAGCGTCCAGGCACCGAGGCTCGTGGCCGTCTGCCAATGGCCCGCCGGCACCACGATCTGCGGTCGCTGGCCGCGCAGGAGGTCGGGGCCGAGATGGTGGGCCGAGGCGTCGTGGCCGTTGGGGCTCATCGTGAGCACCATCGGCGCGCCGGCATGCCAGTGCCAGATCTCGGCCGCGTCCACCCGGTGCCAGGCCGAGGTCTCGCCCAGGCCCAGCAGGTAGTAGATCGCGGTGCCGACCGAGCGCCCCTCGACCGTGCGGGGATCGCGGAAGGTCTCGCGGAAGTGCCCGCCCTCCGGGTGGGGCGCCAGCCCGAGGGCGTCGATCACCTGCGCGGCCGTCAGCCCGTTCGTCATGGTCCGTCTCCGCGTCTCTCGTCGTCGGGCACCAGCCAGCCCCGGTAATGCACGAGCAGGCCGATGAGCGGCAGGAACAGGGCCACGTCGAAGCGGAAGCGGCCCTGCGCATCGATCCGCTCGCTCGCCCGCGTCGTCGGCCGCAGAAGCCGCGGCAGGGGCAAGGTCCCGAGCCGCCAGCCCGTCACCGCCATGTCGAGCCCCGCCGCGTGGGCCTCCACCGCGAGATCCATCGAGAACGGGCCGAAGCGCTCGCGCAACCGCCCGCTGCCCTCGGGTCCCGCGAGCCCCATGCGGCTGGAGAAGCATCGGCTGGGGAAGCAGCGCGTCCAGCGCTCCGCGGCCGCGTCGTGGTCGGGCTCCAGGGTGACGCGGATCGGCCCATCCGCCATGGCGGGCGGCAAGCGGAACAGGAGCGCGACCAGGGCGACCAGGATTCCGCGCCCGCGCAGAACCTCGGCCCGGCCGCGGAAGGCGCCGTCGCCCACCGAGGCGTGCAGGGCCCGCACCGGCTCGGGCATCCGCGCGAAGCCGGCGCCGAGCGCCCGCTCGAACAGCGGCACGGGATGATCCAGATCGCGGCGGGTGCGGATCGCGAGGCGGGTCATCTCCGCCTCGATCGCGGCCAGCGGCAGCACGCCGACACAGGGGCGGGCGCCGGGGGCGATCGGTGCGGCGGACGGATCGGTGAGCCGGCGAATCGCGGCGAGCGCCGGCAGGGTCGGGACGGACGGCCCGTCGCCGGCCTCCGCGACCAGGCTCCACAGGGCGCGGACCGGCCGCCCGGAGGCGTCGCGGCCCAGGGCCTCGACGCTCATCCCGCCGCGGTCGCTGCCGAAGCGGTCGAACCACCCGGCCATGACCAGAAGGGGCTTGGCGAACGGCACGAGCGAGAGCAGCAGCCGCCAGCGCACTGGCAGGCTCGCGAGGCTCAGGCCCAGATGCAGCGCCGGCAGTTCGAGCCCGGCCCGGAACAGGGCGGTGCGCAAGCCGGGCAAGCGCGCGGGCAGGATGTCGAGGTCGGGCGTCTCGCACAGGCTGGCGAAGCGCCGGCCGAGGCCCGGCACGGCGATCCGGCGCAAGAGCCCCCAGCCCGGCTCGCTCCGCCACGCGCCGGCCCGCAGCACCCGCACGGGGCGCCCGGCATAGGAGAGGATCGCGCGCATCACCGAGAGGCCGCGCGGGGCGCGGTTGCCCGGCACGATGGCGACCCGGACCGTCTCGAGCGAGCGCCAGCCCTCGGTGATCGCGTCGAGGGCCGCGTTCGATAGGGCCGGCGTCGAGGAGGCGCCCGTGAGCGCGACGACGCCCGCCGCCTCGGCCGCCCCGTCGAGGGCGGGGAAGGCCGCCACGAAGTCGCGTCCGTCGGCGAGATCGACGTAGTGGAGGCCGGCCGCGATGGCCGCGCGGGCGAGCACCGGGGTGCTGCCCTGGAACGGACCGGCCGCGTCCACCACGATCCGCACGCCGAGCGCCCGCAGCTGCGCCGCGTCCACCCGCGTGGCGTCGAGGCGCAGGGCCCGGCCGCGTCCGTTCGGCACGGTGCGGGCCACGGCCTCGGCCCGCGCGAGATCGCGGCCGGCGACGAGGACAGTCAGGTCGGTACCGGCGGCGAGCCCGGCGACGAGCCGCGTCCCGAAGGCGCCGGCCCCGCCCACCACGAGGATTGCGGGCGGCTCGCTCAGGGGATCGCCCCCTGCGGCAATTGCAGGCCGGGTGCGCGCGGCGGGGGCAGGCCGGCGGCCGGAGGTGCGGGCTCCCCGGCCGGATTCCGGGCCGCAGGCTTGGCGCGGTCGGACTTCACGGCGGCCTTCGCCGCGGCCTTGGCGGCTTTCTCCGCCTTCTCCGCCTCCGCCGCGACGACCTCCGGCGTGGGGGCCATGCGGCGGGCCTTGGGCGGCGGCAGGAGCTTGGCCGACGGCGCGGTGCCGCATTCGTGGAAGCGTAGCTCGGCCAGGGGCTGGCCGGTCTCGGTGTTGATCGGCAGGCTGTCGGGCAGTGCCAGCAGGGCGGCGTCCCACTGGATCCTGCCGCCGATGGTGCCCTCCAGAGTGGCCGGGGAACCGCCGCGGCGCAGCGACAGCACGTCCGGCCCGTAGGCGGTGGCCACCTTGCCGCCGACCACGACCTGCAGCACGCGGGTCACGTCGGGGGTGAGCGGGCGCAGCGGGTTGTCGATGGTGATCGTGCCGCTGCGCGTCACCCACAGCTCCGCATTCTTGGCACCCTGGTAGTGCACGGCCTGGCCCGGCTCGCAGACGACCGGCGGCGTGGCGAAGTTCAGCGCCGGCCCCGCGGCGGGGATCGGATGGGCGGGAGGCGTCGGCGCTTCCGGCGCCGTCCGCGACGCCGGAGCCGGGGTTCGGGCCGGGCCGGCGGCCGAGGGGTTGGCCTCCGGCGCACCCGGCTCCGCCGGTTTCTCGGCCGGCTTCTCCTTTGGCTTCGGTTTCGGCTTGGGCCGCGGCTTGCGCTTGGGCGCTTCCTGCGCCGCCTCCTCGGGCGCGGCTGCGGGAGCCTCCTCCTGCGCGCGAGCGGCAGGGGCGAGCGCCATCCAGGCCGCCGCAGCGGCCGCGATCAGGCCGGCCCGCGTCATCGTGCGGTCCGGTCCCGGGCGTCGGGGGAGGGCGGTGGTCCGTCCCGCTCCTCCAGGCGCTTCAATTCGCGGTTCTGCTGGTCGAGGAGTTGATCGAGCATCCGGCTATCGAGTTCTTCGGGATCGAAGGTTCGGGGTTCGGCGGCGGCGCGACCGCCCTCGATCACGTGGCCGTCGATGATCCGGGGATCGCCGCGGCGGCCGGCATCCCGGGCATCGGCCTCGAAAGCGGAGGTGCGGGCATCGAGCACCTGCGCCGTCCGGTCGATCGGACTGGCCTGGGGCGGCGTCAGCATCTTCGAGACCGCCTCGGCATCGTCGTCCCACTCCTCCTCCCGGGGGAGGCGGAGGGGCGGCCGTCCCGGACCCTTGGAGAGCGTCGCCACGAAGAGGCAGGCGAGCAGGGTCGCCGCCGCGGCGGCCAGGATCACCAGGGTTTCCATGATCGAGCCGACCCTAGACCGGTTCGCGCGCCGTTGCACCTGTGTGCAGGGCGGGTCCGACGTGAGGAACGGTCCTTGCGTTGCGGGCCGAAGGGTGAGAACCGCGTCGTCGTCCGACGGTCACCGGCCGCTCACGCTCAGGAACGTTCGATGCCCCTCGAAGATCGATCCGCCCCCCCGGCGCAGGAGCCCGCCGCCCCGCCCCGCCGGACGACGCTGGCCCAGGCCGGACACGCCGCGCAGCCCCCCGGCGATCTGGAGGCCGAACTCCTCGACCTCGTGGCCAAGACCCGCGAGCAGGCGAGCGAGGATCCCTTCCGCAATCCCGTCCTCGCCGTGACGCTGGCCATCACCCGCCGGCTCGACCGGGACGAGATCGGCGAATCGGACCTCGATGCCCTGCTCGCCGGCCTGCGGCGGCGGGCGCTCGCGGACCGCGCCGAGCGGCTGCGCGCCTATGTCGGCCTCGACGGGGACGCCACGGGCGAGGGCTCGACGGTCGCCGACCTCGCCGGCCGGCTCGTCGCTGCCACGGCGCGGGGATCGGGCGACTTCGAGACGTTCCGCGAGCGCGTCGGCCGCACCGCCTTCGCGGCGGTGTTCACCGCCCACCCGACCTTCGGCATGCCGCGGGCCGTGGCCGGGTTGATCGCGCGCGCCGCCTCGGTCGCCGATCCGGAGAGGCGCGCGCCGCTCATCGGCGAGGCCGCCGCCCGCTCGACCCGGCCCGACCCGCAGATCAGCCTCGACGACGAGTTCGAGCAGGCCTGCACCGCCGCCAATCACGGCCGCGCCGCCATCGACGGGCTCAACGCCGCGATCCTCGACGCCGCCCGCGCCCGCTGGCCGGATCGCTGGACCGAACTGGTCCCCAAGCCGCTCGCCATCGCGAGCTGGGTCGGGTGCGACACCGACGGCCGAACCGATATCGGCTGGTGGGACACGATGCGCTACCGGCTGATCTCGAAGCGCATGCAGTTCGACCGGCTCCTGCGCGACCTGCCCGACATCCCCGCGACCCGCGTCGTGCGGGAGCTGACCGCGGGGGCGCTCGCCGCCGTCGAGCGTCAGCTCGCGGGCGCGCCGCTGCTCGGCACCAAGCCCTCGCTGGAAGCGGTCCACCGCTTCGCCCTCGCCCTCATCATCGAGCGCGACCGGGCGCAGACCGATGCCGGGCCGATCCTGGCCGGGCTCGCCGCCGCGATCGGCGCCGCCGAGACCGACGAGGAGCGCCGCGCCATCGCGGTGCTGCGCTCCGGGGTCGCCGCCCACGGCCTCTCGAACGCCCTGCCGCATTTCCGGCTCAACGCGAGCCAGATCCACAACGCGGTGCGCCGCGTGATCGATCTGGAGGGCGAGCCGACGGACGCGGCGCAGCGCCGCTCGCATCTCTCGGCGGTCCACACCCTGCTCAACGACGTGCGCCCCGTCCCCGTCGATTTCGGGGCGCTGGCCGCCGAGCGGGCCTCGGCCGCCCGGCTGATGATGACGATCACCCAGATCCTCAAGCACGTCGACGGCACGCACCCGGTGCGCTTCCTCATCGCCGAGACCGAGACCGGCTACACCCTGCTCGCCGCGCTCTGGCTCGCGCGCCATTACGGCATCTCGGACAAGCTGGAGATCACGCCGCTGTTCGAGACCGCGAGCGCGCTCGAACAGGGCATCCGCGTCCTCGACGACGCCCTGCGCAACCCGCACTGGCGCAACCACCTCAAGCGCCTCGGCCGGCTCTCGGTCCAGTTCGGCTACTCGGATTCCGGGCGCTACGTCGGCCAGCTCGCGGCCACCTTCTGGATCGAGCGCCTGCGCCTGCGCATCACCGAGCTGATGACGCAGAACGGGCTGTCCGACATCGAACTCGTGATCTTCGACACCCACGGCGAGTCGATCGGCCGGGGCGCCCACCCGACCAGCCTACGCGACCGCCTCGCCTATCTCGCGCCGGAGGATTCCCGCCAGCGCAACGGCAGCGCGGGCATCCGCGAGCGGCTGGAATCGAGCTTCCAGGGTTCGGACGGCTACCTGATGTTCGGCTCGCCCGAACTGGCGGGCGCCTCCGTGGCGCGCATCGCCGAGCACGTCTTCGCCGACACGCTCACCGAGGACGACGCCTTCGCCGATTACGCCCTCAACGACGGCAAGGCCGCGGCGCCCGGCGCCGACCCGATCTACGAGGAGGCCGATTTCGCCGCCGAGTTCTTCCGCGTCGTGCGCCAGGACATGGAATCCCTGGTGGATGACCGCGGCTACGCGGCGCTGCTCGGCACCTTCGGCCCGAGCCTGATCGACCGTACCGGCTCGCGGCCCGTCGCGCGCCAGTCGGACGGGGGAGGCCCCGCGGCGATCACCCATCCGCGCCAGATGCGGGCGATCCCCAACAACGCGATCCTGCAGCAGCTCGGCTATCTCGCCAACTCGCTGCACGGCGTCGGCCGCGCCGCCCACCGGGCGCCGGAGCTGTTCCGCCACATGCGGGCGAACTCGGTGCGGTTCTCACGCGCCTTCCGCCTCGTGCAGCACGCGGCCAGCGTCGGCGACCTCGACGTGATGCGCGCCTATATCGACACGCTCGACCCGGCGGTGTGGCTGGAGCGCGCCCGCCGCACCCGCCGCGACGCGCGGCGCGACGAACTCCTCACCATCGCCGCCGCCCTGGAGCGGCTGAACCTCGCCCCCGACCTGCGCCGGCTGTTCGGGCGGCTCACCCGGGACGGGCTCTCGCTCCAGACCGCGGCGCCGGATCTGGCCAGCATGTCGACCCGGCTGACCCTGCTCCACGCGATCCGCCTCGCGCTGATCCACCGGATCTGGTTCCTGGCCGCCCACATTCCCGGCTTCCGGCCCCAGGCGGGCCTGACCCGGGAGGCGCTGCTGGAGCGCTTCCTGCGCCTCGACATCGACGGCTGCCTGCAGCTGCTCGACGAGGTCTTCCCGGTCACGCCCGACCCGACGCTCGGCCTCAATTTCGGCGAGCCGCCGGGCCCGCGCGACGTCGGCACCTACGAGACCGAGCACAACACCCTGTTCGGGCCGATCCGGCGGATGTTCGAGCGGGTGCGGGAGATCTCGGGGATCATCCAGCACGAGGTCGGCGCCTTCGGCTGACGGGGCGGGCGGCAGCGCCGCCCGCCACCGACTCAATGCTTCATCATGCTCTCGTGGCTCTCGAAGCTCGCATCCGGCTCGACCTTGCCGGCAAAGCGGGCGAGCCGGCTCAGGCTCGGCTCGGACAGGCCGCCGGCATTGGCGTAGGTCGCGAGCGCGAAACTCACCAGCAGCTCCGCCTCCTCGTGCGTCATCGCCCGCCCGCTCAGGGTACTGGCCGCGCCGCGCACCGCGAGGGCGGCTTGGCGGAAGGCGGGGTCGTTCTTCAATTCGTCCAGGCGACTCATCGGGCGTCCTCGGGGCCGTGCGGATGGGTGCGCGACCGGACCGCCCGCTTCCGCGGCGGCGCCGGCCGTGTTCGACACTCACGAAACGCCCGTCGCGCCGCGAAGTGCGAGCGGCGGCAGGCGCCGCTTGCGCCAGCCTGAGGGCCGGAGAGGTGAACGCCGCCCGAACGAAGCCGGCGGCGTGCCGACAGTGTGAATCCGCCTGTCTCGGATATCGTGCTACCCCTCTCGCCGGAGCTGCACGCAGCGGTCGATTCGCGGCAGATGAACGGGAGGGCGGCCCCATGGACCAGGACGCGGTGAACGAGCCGGCCTATCTCGACGGCCGGCGGGCGGCCGAGCGCAGCGAGGGGCCCGAGCACAATCCCCATCCGACGGGCTCGGACGCGCATCGCCTCTGGCAGGACGGCCACGCCTCGGTGACGGCGCCCGACGCCGTGGCCGACGAAATCGGCGATTTCGCCTGACCACCGGGCCGAAGGGGGCGCCGATGCGCGTGCTGGAAACGCCGGACGGGCGCTACATCGTGGTCCACGGCCGGCTCTGGCGCCGCCACCGGCCCGACCTCGAACCGGTGCAGCGCGACCGGCTGGTCCGCGACCTGATGGATGCCCGCCGCGCCGTGCGGGCGGCCAAGCGCTCCGGCGAGGAAGAGGCGCTGCGGCGCGCCCGCGGGGCGGTGGATCTGGCCAAGCACGGCCTGGGCGAGCGCGGCCCGGTCTGGTGGACGGACGGCGCCCCCGACCAAAACCGCCGGATGATCCACAACACGCCCTACGCGGACTGGTACGCGGCCCTGCCCGAAGCGGCAAAGGCCGAGCCGAAGCGGCATCGGCCCTAAGGCCGTCGCCCCGCGCGCAGGCGATGTGCGCGCCCGCACAGACCGTTGCCCGTGCCGCCCCGGACCCGGCGCGGAGGGGGCGGATGCCGGTCCGCGGGCTATCATGGTTGATTGCCACAGCATCCCAGTTCTGATTAATTCCAAAATATCGAATGCAAACGGGGCCTGACCGGTCTCGCGTCGTGGCGCCTGCCCGCGGCTTCGATCCTGGGCGCGAGCGTTTTCGCGTTCCTCCGTACCGCCGCGCCGGACCGGTGAACCGCCGTCCCCCGCGACGCCGTGCGAGCACAATCAACGAAGAGCCGGACAGGCGCCTCGCGTCCGTACCGGCCCCTCGGGCCCGAACCACCCGCTCGACGGGCCTTCGGACCGGTCCCGAACAGGCATGATGGGGTTTGGAATCGACGGCCGGCCTGCGGAGGGGCTCCCATCCGCATGCCCGGCATCACCCTGAAACGGTAGATGGCACAATGATAAAACTCACGGTCAACGGAGCCGAGCGCAGCTTCGACGGCGATCCCGAGATGCCGCTGCTGTGGTACCTGCGCGACGAACTCGGTCTCACCGGCACCAAGTTCGGCTGCGGCATCGCCCAGTGCGGCGCCTGCACGGTTCATCTCGGCGGCACCGCGGCGCGGTCCTGCATCACCCCGGTCTCCGCGGCGGAAGGCCAGGAGATCACCACGATCGAGGGGCTCTCGCCCGACGGCAACCACCCGGTCCAGGTGGCGTGGCGCGACCTGAACGTGGCCCAATGCGGCTACTGCCAGACCGGCCAGATCATGCAGGCGGCCTCGCTCCTCAAGGACGCGCCGAAGCCGACCGATCAGCAGATCGACGAGAACATGAGCGGCAACATCTGCCGCTGCGGCACCTATCCGCGCATCCGCGCCGCGATCCATCAGGCCGCCGGCCAGACGGCGCCCGCCGCCAAGGGAGATCGCCTGTGATCCACGAAGCCAAGCTGATGGCGGAACTCGCCGCCTCGAAGAACGCGGCCGGACCCGTCCGCATCGACAATTTCAGCCGCCGCGGCATCATCGGCGGCATGGGCGCCCTCGTGCTCGCTCTCTCGCTCTCGGACCGTGCCCGGGCCGACGAGGGCCAGACCGAGGAACAGAAGGCCAAGAAATTCGGCGCCGACGGCATGCCCAACGGCTGGCGCGACGACCCGAAGATCTTCGTCTCGATCGCGCGCGACGGCACGGTCACCGTCACCAACCACCGCTCCGAGATGGGCCAGGGCGTTCGCACCTCGATCGCCTTCACCGTCGCCGACGAGCTGGAGGCCGATTGGTCGAAGGTGAAGGTGGTCCAGGCCTGGGGCGACGAGACCCGCTTCGGCAACGAGGACACCGACGGCTCGCGCAGCTTGCGCCACTTCTTCCAGCACTTCCGCCATGTCGGTGCCGCCGCCCGGCTGATGCTGGTCCAGGCCGCCGCCAAGCAGTGGGGCGTGCCGGCCTCCGAGGTGAAGGCCGAGAACCATGTGCTGACCCACGCCAAGTCGGGGCGCAAGCTCGGCTACGGCGAGGTGGCCGAGGCCGCGGCAGGCCTGCCGGTCCCGGCCCGCGAGAGCGTGGGGCTCAAGAAGCCGGACGCCTTCCGCTACATCGGCAAGGGCCAGATCGGCCTCATCGACAACCGCGACATCACCACCGGCAAGGCGATCTACGCCCTCGACGTCAAGCTCGACGGGATGCTCTACGCCGTCGTCGCCCGCCCGGCCGTCTACGGCGGCAAGGTCGTCTCCTTCGACGACAGCGAGGCCAAGAAGGTCCCGGGCGTCGTCAAGATCGTCAAGATCGAGGGGGGCGAGATCCCGTCGGAGTTCATGCCGCTGGGCGGCATCGCGGTCATCGCCAAGAACACCTGGGCGGCGATGAAGGGCCGCGAGGCTCTCAAGATCACCTGGGACGACGGCCCGAACGCCGGCTACGACACCACCGCCTTCCGCAAGGAGCTGGAAGCCGCCGCGCGCAAGCCCGGCAAGGTCGTGCGGGTCGCGGGCGATGTCGACGGCGCGATGAAGGGCGCCAAGTCGAAGCTCGAGGCGGAGTACTTCGTGCCCCATCTCGCCCAGGCGCCGATGGAGCCTCCGGCCGCGGTCGCGCGGATCAAGGACGGCGCCTGTGAGGTCTGGGCCTGCACGCAGGGGCCGCAGGCCGCCCACGACCGGGTGATGAAGCGCCTCAACCTCCCCACCGACAAGGTGCGGGTGAACGTGACGCTGCTCGGCGGCGGCTTCGGCCGCAAGTCCAAGCCCGACTACGTGGTCGAGGCCGCGCTCTGCTCCCAGGCGATGGACGGCGCGCCGGTCAAGCTGGTCTGGACCCGCGAGGACGACATCCAGCACAGCTACTACCACACCATCTCGGTGGAGCGGATCGAGGCCGGCCTCGACGACAAGGGCATGCCGGTGGCGTGGCTGCACCGCTCGGTCGCGCCGACGATCGGCTCGATCTTCGCGCCCGATCCCAAGCACGAGCTGCCGTTCGAACTCGGCATGGGTCTCGTGAACAACCCCTTCGCCCTGAAGAACCTGCGGTTCGAGAACCCGGCGGCGAGCGCCCATACCCGGATCGGCTGGTTCCGCTCGGTCTCGAACATCCCGCACGCCTTCGCGATCCAGTCCTTCGTGGCCGAACTCGCGCACGCCGCGGGCCGCGATCCGAAGGATTACCTCCTCGACCTCATCGGCCCGGCCCGGAAGATCGACCCGACCGAGATGGGCGATGTCTGGAACTACGGCGAGGACCCGAAGCGCTACCCCGTCGATACCGGCCGCCTGCGCCGCGTGATCGAGACGGTGGCCGACGGGGCCCGATGGGGCCGCAAGCTGGAGAAGGGCCGGGGTCTCGGCATCGCCGGCCATTACAGCTTCGTGACCTACACCGCAGTCGCCGCCGAGGTGGAGGTGGACGACAAGGGTGGGGTGAGGGTCCACGCCATCGACATCGCCGTCGATTGCGGGCCGCAGGTGAACCCGGAGCGCGTCCGCTCGCAGATGGAGGGCGCGGTGGTCATGGGGATGGGCCTCGCGCTCACCTCGAAGATCACCTTCAAGAACGGCCGAGCCGAGCAGTCGAACTACGACGGCTACGAGGTCCTGCGCATCGACGCCGCCCCGAAGGCGGTGCGGGTGCACCTCCTGCCCTCGAACGACTACGACAGCCCGCTCGGCGGCGTCGGCGAGCCGGGCGTGCCCCCGGTCGCGCCGGCCATCGCCAACGCCGTCTTCGCCGCCACCGGCCGGCGGGTGCGCGAGCTGCCGCTGCGCGACCAGCTCAGCACCTGATCCGTCAGCCTCGGTCCCGGCGGCAGAGCCGGGATCGAGAGGCCGGTCGAGGCCGGCCGTCGAGATCATGGGAAGCGCCCTCGGCGGACCCGTCGCTCTCCAACCGGAGATGCGACGGGTCCGCCGAGGGCGCTTCTGCATCCAAAGCCTCGCGGACGGGATCGGGCGGAACGACCGCCTCGATGGCACGACATCGCAAGAGCGGTTCTCGGAGACGGGCGGCTCGTCACCCGGACCAAGCCTGATCCACGTCACAGCGGCCACATTTTATCCCGCCGCGGCCATCATATTTTACTTATCTTGCACAATCCGGCGCCAGGATCGGCAACCAGAGCAGGAAATGCCCCGGGATGCCCTCCATGTTGCCCGTGACGATCAAAAGCCGGCTGATCCTCATGCTGTCGTTCATGGGGCTGTTGCTCTTGATCTCGACAGGCGTCGGGAGCCTCTCACTCGCCTGGAGCAATGCCAGCCTCAAGAGCAACTTCGAGGACCGGCTCGTTCCGCTGAGCCGGTTCCTGGCCATGCGCGACAGCTATGACCGGATCATCGAATCCTCGCGCAGCGCCGCCGAGGGGCAGAGCGTCCCGAAGGCGGCCGCCGAATCGATCGAGCGCAATGCGCGCGAACTGAGCAAGGCGTGGTCCGACTACGTCGCGACAAGTCAAACCGAGGAGGAGTCCACGCTCATCGCGGTGATGCAGGGGCACATGACGCGCAACGGGACGATGATCGCCGACCTCGTCACGCAGCTGTCGCGCGGGAATTCCGACGCGCATGCCGCCGCGCACGAGACCCTGCTGATGCGGATGCCGCAATTCCAGCAGGCCATGTCGAAGCTGACCGCGCTGCAGGTGCGCGAGAGCCGCGCCGAGTTCGATCGCTCGCAGGTCGCCGCCGGCTGGTCGGGCGCGGCGATCCTGGCCTGCCTGCTGCTGGCCTGCGGCGGCCTCGCCTACGGCGTCCTGACCGTGCTGGGCGGCGTCGTCCGCCCGATCAACGCCATCACCGGCACGATGAGCCGGCTCGCGGCGGGCGACCTCGCCGTCGCGATCGACGGCGCGGCCCGGCGCGACGAGATCGGCGCGATGGCCCGCGCCGTCCAGGTGTTCAAGGATGCGATGATCGCCCGGCGCGAGGCGGATGTGAGCGGGACGCGCGACGCCGAGACGAAGGCGCGCCGCTCGAAGGCCCTCGATCAGGCCACGGCAAGCTTCGAGGCGGAGGTCTCCGGCCTCTCCCTCGCCCTGGCTTCCGCCGCCAGCGAGATGGAGGCGACGGCGCAGGGCATGGCGCGCTCGGCCTCCACGACGACCGAGCAATCGGCGAGCGTGGCGAGTGCGGCCGAGCAGATGTCGGCCAACGTCCAGATGGTGGCCTCGGCCAGCGAGGAGATGGCCTCCTCGATCGGCGAAATCGCCGCGCAGGTCGCCCGCTCCTCCGGCATGTCCGACCGGGCCGCCGCCGACGCCGCGCGCACGGACGCGATCATCCGCAACCTGTCGGAGGGCGCCGAGAAGATCGGCGCCGTCGTCGGCATGATCTCGGCCATCGCCGGCCAGACCAACCTGCTGGCGCTCAACGCCACGATCGAGGCGGCCCGCGCCGGCGAGGCAGGCCGCGGCTTCGCCGTGGTGGCGGGCGAGGTGAAGGAACTCGCCGAGCAGACGAGCCAAGCGACCCGAACGATCTCGGCGCAGATCGGTCACATCCAGAACGAGACGCGGCAGGCGGTCGCCGCCATCCAGGCCATCGGCCAGACCATCGTCGAGCTTCAGACGATCGCGGGCGGCGTCGCCGCGGCGATGGAGCAGCAGGGCGCCGCCACCCAGGAGATCGTGCGCAACGTCGCCCAGGCGGCCCAGGGCACGCAATCCGTCACCGGCAACATCGTGGCCGTCCGGGACGTGGCGGGACAGACCGGCGCGGCCTCGGCTCGGGTCCTCGCCTCGGCTTCCGAACTCACGCGCCGCTCCGAGCAGCTCGGCGCCGCGGTGAGCGGCTTTCTCACGACGGTGAAGGCGGCCTGAGCCCCGAACCGGGGAAGGGGAGCGCCATGCCTCGGGCGCGGGGCCGGCCTCTTCCGCGCTCGGGATGGCAACCCGCGGGCGCCCTCGCGGCTTTCCCCGTCGTATTCGCCACGAAGAGGACGCCCCTCCATGACGCAGGCCGCACGCGCCGCACTCTGCCTTTCGCTCCTGACGACCCTCGTCGCCTCGCCGGCCCTGGCCTCCCCCTGCTCCGACCGGATCGCCACCCTCGACGGGCGGGTGAAGTCCGAGGCGAACACCGCGATTTCGGCCTCCACCGGCAGCAAGACCATCGCGGCCCACCGCGAGGGTGAGGGCCAGACCGGCACCGGCGGTCAGACCGACCGGCGCGAGGCGCCCCCGGAAAAGTCCGCCGAGGCGGGCAAGGGCGCCGACCAAGCCCAGCAGGCCAAGGTCGCGCTGGAGGAGGCCCGCACCGCCGACGGCAAGGGCGATGCGAAGGGCTGCGAGGCGGCCCTCGACCGAGCCGAGGCGCTGCTCAACGCTAAACCCTGAGGCCAAACCCTGCGGCAACGGCCCGGAGCCGGATTCCGGCTCCGGGCGCCCCGTCTTCGGCTCGGGTCGGCGGCGCGAAAGCCGCTGCGGATGGAAGGACCGGGGCCTTCCGGGTCTTTCCATCGGACGTTGAAGGCCCACCTCCCACATTGTGGACATCGTCGTCTGCGAGGGCGGCCCGCGCGCCGACGCGCGCGCGCCCGCATCCTGGGAAAGCCGAGCCGATTCCATGACCGACCTGTCGCCCGAGGCGCTTGACCTCCGGTTGCGCCAGCAGGCGATCCTCTCCGATTTCGGCGTGGAGGCCCTGCGGGCCACCGAACTCCTGCCGCTCCTGCAGCGGGCGACGGAACTCTGCGCACAGGGCATGCAGGCGCAGTTCTGCAAGGCGCTGGAGTACCAGCCCGCCGCGGATCTGCTCCTCGTCTGCGCCGGCGTCGGCTGGGAGCCGGAATGCGTCGGGCGGGCCACGGTCGGTGCCGACCTCGCCTCGCCCGCGGGCTACGCCCTGAAGACCGGCCGCCCGGTCATCTCCAACCACCTCGAGAACGAGACGCGCTTCCGCACGCCCGAACTCATGGCCAGCCACGGCATCCGCCGGGCGGTCAACATGCTCATCACCAACCGCGAGGGCCATTACGGCGTGCTGGAGGTGGACGACACCCGCGAGGGCGTGTTCGGGCCGGCCGACATCGCCTTCATGCAGGGCTTCGCCAACCTCCTGGGCAGCGCCATCGAGCGCCAGCGCTCGGAGGCCCAGCTCAAGGTCGCGATCGAACGGCAGGACCTGCTGAGCCGGGAGATGAGCCACCGGGTCAAGAACAGCCTCGCCGTCGTGGCGGGCCTGCTCGCCCTTCAGGCGCGCGGCACCGAGAACCCGGACGTGAAGAGCGCGCTCGCCGATGCGCGCACCCGCGTCGAGGCGGTGGCGCAGGTTCACGACCAGCTCTGGCGCCAGCCCGACCTGACCCGCATCGACGTGGCGGGCTTCCTCGAAGCCTTGTGCGAGAAGCTCACCGAGACCGCGGGCGCCCACGCGCTGATCTGCCGGGCCGCGGCGGTGACGATGCCGGCCGACCTCGCGATCCCCCTCGGCCTGTTCGTGAACGAACTCGTCACCAACGCGATCAAGTACGCCTACCCGGAAGGCCAGGGCGCGATCCGGGTCACGGCGGCGATGCGCGAGGACGGCGGATTGACCGTCTCCGTCAGCGACGACGGAATCGGCCTGCCGCCGGGCTTCGATCCGCTGAAGGCGCGGGCGAGTCTCGGGATGCGCATCATCGGCAACCTCGCCCGCCAGCTCGACGGAACGCTGGCGCTGCGGCCGGGGCCGGGCGCCCATTTCGAGTTGCGGATGGCCCCGCGCGCCTGACGGCCTCGCTCGAACCGCCCGCCGGGGCGGGATCGCTCGTCCGGCACGCGAAAAGGGCCCGGCGCAGCGGCCGGGCCCTCTCTCTCAACGGCAGGCTTGGTGTCTCAGTTGCCGCCGCCGCTGCCGCTGCCACCGCCGCCGCTGCCCTGCGGCACGGCCCGCGAGGGCTGGTTGGCGTTGCCGCCCGCGGCCGAATTGGTCTGCACCGTGTCCGCCCCGGTGCTGCCGCGCGGAATGGTGACGTTGTTGTCGGCCCCGGTGTTGTTCTGGCCGCCGGCCACCGGTGCACCGGATTGCGGCGCCGCCGGCCCCGGTGCCGCGGTCTGGGCGAGGGCGGGGGTGGCGAAGGCCAGGGTCGCGGCCAGGATCAGAGTACGCATCGATCTCCCTCGTCTCGGTGAAGCGGCCGTCGCTCGCATGCGATGCCGGTCCGATATGCTTCAACAACGATTTCGCGAGGCAATAGGTCCGAGAAAGATGTCGGGGCATCCTTGGCGCCGATCCATTCGACAGACGTCCCGTCTCGCCCTAACCAAGAGGCAAAGAGGGAGGAGAGGACCGTGACGCGACAGGCAAAGACGCGGGCGACGACGCTTGCCGAGGGTCGGGTTTTCCGTCGCCGCGTCGCCGCGCCTCTGGCGTTGCTGGCGTCGCTCGCGGCGGCCAGCGCGGGCGAGGGCGCAGGAAAGGGCGCAGGAGAGGGCGCTCGGCCCCCGCAGGATTGGCCGGCCTTCGGGCGGGATGCCGCCAACACGCACCACTCGCCGCTGGCGCAGATCGACCGCGGCAACGTCGCCCGCCTGCGCCCGGCCTGGATCTTCCAGACCGGCGTGACCGGGACCTTCCAGGCCGAGCCCGTGGTGGTCGACGGCGTGATGTACCTCTCGACCACGGGCAACCACGTGGCGGCCCTGGAGGCGAAAACCGGGCGCGTCCTCTGGACCTATACGCACAAGGCGCGCACCGAGAAGATCTTCGGGCCGCCCTCGAACCGGGGCGTGGCGGTGTCCGGCGGCCTCGTCTTCGAGGCGACCATGGACGGACGGGTGATCGCCCTCGACGCGAAGAGCGGCCGGCTGGTCTGGGACCGGGAGGCGGTGCGCCCGGAGGAGGGCGAGAGCGAGACCGCCTCGGCACTGGCGGCGTCACTCGGCGACAAGCCGGTTCAGGGCTCGAGCCGGCTCGGCTTCAAGATGCCGCCACTCGTGGCCGAGGGTCTCGTCATCGTCGGCGTCACGGGGGCGGGCTACGGCCTGCATGTCGAGGACGAGAAGGGCGGGCTCGACGGCGGCGCCGTGGTCGGGATCGAGGGCGGCTACGGCCGGCGCGGCTGGCTCGCCGCCTACGACGCGCGGACGGGCGAGGAGCGCTGGCGCTGGTACGTCACCAAGGCGGAGGGCTGGGAGGGCGGCTTCGTCGAGAAGACCGCCGACGGGCTGCCGCTCAACCGGGACATCGCCGCCGAGAAGGCGGCCGCACCGCGCCATGCCGAGGCCTGGAAGGTCGGCGGCGGCTCGCTCTGGATGACCCCGGCCTACGATCCGGCGCTCGGCCTGATCTATCTCGGCACCGGCAATCCGGCCCCGCAGAATTTCGGCCTGACGCGGCCGGGTGACAACCTCTACACGATGAGCCTCGTGGCGCTCGACGTGCGGAGCGGCGCTCTGCGCTGGCACTATCAGCAGGTCCCGCACGAGCAGTGGGGCTACGACGTGGCGAGCCCGCCCTTCCTGCTCGACTTCGCGGCCGGGAGCGGGCCCGTGAAGGCGGTGGCGCAGGCGAGCAAGCTCGGCTGGATCTACGTGCACGACCGGGCCGACGGACGCCTCCTGGCCAAATCCGCACCGCTGATCACCCACAAGAACCTGTTCGTGCCCCCGAGCCCGGAGGGCACCGTGGTCAGCCCCGGCCCGCTCGGGGCGGTGTCCTGGCATCCCGTCGCCTACGACGCCGCGGCCGGCCTCGCCTTCGCGCAGGTTCGGCACGGAGCGGCCACCTACACGGTCAAGACCGTCCCGCCGGCCGCCGGGCGCGAAGCCGTCCGCTACACCGAGACCGGTGAGGCGAGGGGCGAACCCAGTTTCTCGACGCTGACGGCCGTCGATCTCGGCCGGGGCGGAGCGGTGGCGTGGTCGCGCAGGGCCGGCAGCCGGCTCTCGGGCGGAACGCTCTCGACCGCGGGCGGCCTCGTCTTCTCTGGCGAGGAGGACGGGCATCTCGACGCCCACGATGCGGCGAGCGGCGACATCCTCTGGCGCTTCCAGTGCGGAGCCGGCATCGGCGGGCCGCCGGTCACCTACGCGATCGACGGCCGCCAATACGTGGCGGTGGCCGCGGGCGGCGCCTCGTTCACCAAAGGCTCGGGCTTCGGCACGGGCGACGCCCTCGTCGTCTTCGCATTGCCGGACTGAAGGTCTCGGACAGCGCCCGCCACCCCTCCTCGCCGCCGTGAGGGCGGGCGGCGATCAGGCCTGCGTGTCGGCGTCCTCGTCCGCTTCCTGGGTCTCGGCCTCATCGTCCGGCTCGCCTTGGGCCGACGGGGCCGGCGTGCCGGCCGAGTAGAAGTCGCCCCGCCGGACCGCCTCGCCGCTATTGGCCATGACGCTCAGATAGGTGTTCAGAGTGTTGGGGGCGACATCCGGCAGGCGCCGGGCGATCTCGGCATGCGACAGGCCCTGCGGTCCGGCCTCATCGAGAAGGGCCTTCAGCCGCCCCTTAGCCGAGTTCGCCCGCGGTCCGCGGCTGCCCCGGCCGCCGCGCCCCGCGCGCGCCGCGCCGTCGCCCGCATCCGCCTTGGACCCGCCGAGCCCGCCCACGCCCTCCAGCGGAACGCCCTCGACGATCGCCGCCAGCGAGCGCTCGGCCACCTTGAGCTTGGTCAACTCGGCCGAGATCCGGTCGTACTCGGCCTGGAGGTCACCCATCCGACTCCGGACATCGGCAAGGGCCTTGGACAGCGTATCGCCTTCGGACATGACGGATTATCGATCCCTGCAGGGCGGTGCCCTGCCTACAGCCATAGCCCGACAGTGCCGTCAACAGCCTCCGGGCCGCCGACCCCTCGGAGAGCGGGCCGATGGCCGGAACTCCCCAGCCGAGTTGACTCCGAAGCCGTCTCGGGATCGGGCCGGCGGCGTCGAGCGCCTCCCGGTCGCCGGACGGTGGCTTCGGCGGCGACCGCCGCGAAAAGGGGTTGCGCGGCCCGAGGCGGAAAGCTAAGAGCGCCGAGCCCTCAGGGGCGTCGGAGTGTAGCGCAGCCCGGTTAGCGCACTAGTCTGGGGGACTAGGGGTCGTGGGTTCGAATCCCGCCACTCCGACCATTCCTTTTCGACGACGAGTCCAGCTTTCGCCTGCCCCGCCGAGGGCATTTCGCGTGCTGCTCGTCGGCCCGGGCCCGGGCGGCCGCGCGATCAGCTTCTTTCTCGATCGACCCGCGATGGCCGCAGCCGTGCCGCGCCCGTCGCGTGACCGGACGGCTTCACTCCATCATCGAGGAAAGAGCCGCGGGCGGCGAGGCGGCCCGGCGCTCCGTGAGCGACACACGTTCGCCCTCGTGTCACGTGCGACCAGCCCGCTCGCCGACGCCGGAATGCAACCTGAAGGCGTTCGAACCGCGTGTCACTGCTCCTGGGAAACAATGGGCGGAGGGTCGAAGGATGCCCGCGGCAGCCCCGTAGGACGGACGCGCGTTCCTCTTGCCGTTTCTGCGAGGGCCGGACGCGCGAAACCTCCCGTTCGGCGCGTCCGGTCCCGCATCGTCTCGCTCCGCCGCGACGAAGGCATCGCCAGACGAACGATGATCGGTTGGTCCAGCCCGGGAGAAAGATGGCGCGAACTGTTTCGGAACCCGATTTTCGACGGCTCATGACCGCCGGAGCCAGTCCCGCTGCACGCGGCGCAAGCAGCCCCGTCAGAAGGCTATAATGCAACTTAAAAGAAATTTTAAACAGCACTTCTCAACTGCGTCATTCCGACCTATCGTAATGGGAATGCATCTCTTTCGTGCGCCATGTCCCGAAAATCGCTCGACCTGACGTTGGAAATCCTCAAATCGCTCGATCGAGCGCATTCGCGTGAGGATGTCCTGCGGGCCATCATGCCGCGATTGAACTCATTTGGGATTGAATACGTCATCTCGTCGATGATTCCCATCAAGCGTCTGCCGGCGCGGACGCAGAAGAACTACGTCATCGTCGAAAATACGCCGGCAGAGTGGAACCGGCTCTACTTCTCCAAAGGCTACATGTACGCGGACCCCGTCGTTCAGGCGACGCTCGGCACGACGACCGGCTTCCAATGGTCGGAGATCGAAGCCGCGTCCCTCGCGGAGCGGCGCTCGCAGCAGGTGATGGGCGAGGCCCGCGAGTTCGGCCTCGGCGAGGGCTTCACCGTGCCGCTCGCGACCCTGGAAGAGGAGCGCGGCGGCCTGACCTTCGCAGGTCCCCGCCTCGACATCAGCCCGGCCCAGCGCGGGGTGCTGACGCTTCTGGCCTCCTACGTGGTCGGGCAGATGCTGCTCATCGACAGCGGCCCCAGCGAGCGCCGGATCGGCCTGACCGCGCGCGAGCGCGAGAGCCTGCAATGGGCCGCCGAGGGCAAGACGGACTGGGAGATCGGCGAACTGATGGGCATCTCGCGCCACGGGGCGGATTTCCATCTCCGCTCGGCCCGGGTGAAGCTCGGCTGCGTGACCCGGGCTCAGGCGGTGGCCGAAGGCTTCCGACGCGGCCTGATCGTCTGACGGGACCGGCGTCTCCACGGCGTCGACGAGGCCGGACGTTGCCTCCCATCTGCAATCCACGATAGAGAGTTTGCGCGCCGATTCGTCGGTCTTCGGCGGCTTCTCGGGCTTTGGCCGGCGGCGGAACCGTGTGCGTCCGGCCGCGAACGTCCGGCCCCGTACAAAACCCTACGGAAACCCGTAGTGATGCGGGGTACCCGGATTTGGGATCACCGATCTTGGATTTGCCAAGAGGTGTTCCGATGATCCATGTCGTGACCGCGGAGAATATGCAGGACTACGCCGGCGCCCTCGATCAGGCCTTCCGCCTGCGGCACCGGGTCTTCGTGGAGGAGTTGGGCTGGAGCGCTCTCGCCCGCCCCGACCGGCGCGAGATCGACGAGTTCGACGACGAGCACGCCGTTCACCTCCTCGCCCTCGACGACGACGAGGCCGTGATCGGCTATTCGCGGCTGCTGCCGACCACCCGGCCCTACCTGCTGCCGATGGTGCTGCCGCAGCTCTGCGAGGGCACGGCGCCCTCGGGCCCGCACATCTTCGAGTGGGGCCGCATCTGTGTGGCCGAGAGCGCCCGCACCTCGGGCCGGCGCCTCAACCCGACCGCGCTCGCCCTCATGACGGCGATCGTCGAGTGGGGCCTGCCCCGCGGCGTGTCGAGCTTCGTCTCCGAGATGCCGACGAGCTGGATCCTGCGCCTCCTACAGCTGCATCTGCGCGCCATCCCGCTCGGTCTGCCACACGAGATCGAGGGCGAGGAAATCGTGGCCGTCGAGGCGGCCTTCGACCGCCGCTCCCTGCGCCAGCTCCAGGCCAAGCGCGGTGACATCCGCTCGGTGCTGGCCCCGTCGCGCACGAGCGTCGCCCGCCTCGCCTCCTGACGGCCGGGACCCGGCGGCGGACGCGCGACGCCCGCCGCCAGAACAGAGCCGCCGCAGCCCGCGCGCCGCGGCGACGTGGACATGATCAGCCTGACGCATCCTGCGCGGGGAGCAAGATTTTGAAACGCAGACGCAGTGACGCCCGGACGGGCGCGAACCCGGCCCTCGTCGGAACGCTGGCGGAAGCCGGCACCGTCGGAGCCTGGGAATGGGATCCGGCCACCGGACACTTCCTTCTGGACGAGGGTGGGGCCGACCTGATGGCGGGCGACGGCGATCTGGCCGGGCGCGCGCTGCGCGGCGAGCGCGCGACCGCCGGTCTCGACCTTCAGGAGGCTGACCGGTTCCTGGCCGAGCTCTTTCGGGCCGCCGAGCAGGGGGAGGACGAGGTCTCGGCCGAGTTCCACTTCGCGGCCGTGACCGGAGGCCTGCGCCGGGTGCTGTGCCGCGGCCGGATCGAGCGGGACGGGCAGGAGCGGCCGGTGCGCGCCGAGGGAACGCTGGTCGACGTCGCCGCGCTCAGCGCCGAGGCCCGCGCCCTGCTGGGGCGCGACAGGGATATCGCGGCCGAGGCCATCGACGAGGCGGCGGAACTGCTCATCGCCGCCCGTCAGGCGATCGACCTGAGCGGCAGCCGCAAGCTGCGCCGGCTCGTCGATGCCGTTCTGATGGAGCTCGGCCGCGAGATCGCGAGCCGGCCAGGCTCCATCGACCGGGCGCAGCATTAGGGCCGCGGGCGACCGGCGCGGAACCGACGTGAGGCGGGGAGGGGACCGGCGCGGGTCGGCGGTCGCCACGGGCCCCGGAACCGGTCTATTCAGCGCCCCATGCCTGCGACCGTCGCCATCGACCTGACCCGCCTCATCACGCGGCTGCGCCATGCCAGCCCGACCGGAATCGACCGGGTCGATCTCGCCTATGCCCGCCACACCCTCGACGGCGGCCCCGAGGGCACGCGGTTCGGCCTCGTCTCGACCGCGCTCGGACCGCGCGTCCTCGATCGCGCGAGCGCCCGCGACATCGTCGAGACCGTCGCGGCGGGCTGGGTGGAGGACATCACCGCCGAGGCGGATCCCGTCTTCCGGGATCTCGCGGCCTGCCTCGCCTCGGACACCCCGCCGGCCCGGACGGCGGGCGGGCGCCGGGGCGGGGGAGGGCTGCATCGCCGCCGGCTTCAGGCCGAGACCCTGCTGCGGGTGCTGCGCGCCGACGGCATCGACCGGCTGCCGCCGGGCACGATCTATCTCCACACCTCCCATCTCCGCCTCGATCTGCCCGCGCGCTTCGACTGGCTCTACACCCGGCGCGACGTGCGGCCGGTCTTCTTCGTGCACGACCTGATCCCGATCTCGCATCCGGAATACGGTCGGCCGGGAGAGGCCGAGCGCCACGCCTCGCGCATGGCGACGGTGGCGCGCCACGCGGCCCACGTCCTCGTCAATTCGGGCGATGTCGGCGAGCGCTTCACGCGCTACCTGCGGGAGCAGGGCCTGCCCCCCCGGCCGGTGAGCGTGGCCCCGCTCGGCGTCGAGCCGGTCTTCTCGGAACGGGGCGCGGGCCTGCCGGGCCTCGCCCGCCCGACCTTCCTCGTCTGCGGCACCATCGAGGCGCGCAAGAACCACCTGCTGCTGCTCAACGTCTGGCGCAGCCTCGCCGAGCGCCTGGGCGCGGCGACCCCGCGCCTCGTCGTGATCGGCCGGCGCGGCTGGGAGATCGAGAGCGTCGCGGACATGCTCGATCGCTGCCCGGCCCTGCGCCCCCATGTGAGCGAGGTCGTCGGCCTGTCCACGCACGGTCTCGCGCGCCTGATGCGCGGCGCCACCGCCCTGCTGATGCCCTCCTTCATCGAGGGATACGGCCTTCCGGTGGTCGAGGCGGCGGCGAGCGGCCTGCCGGTCGTCGCCTCCGACATCCCGGTCCACCGGGAGATCGGCGGACGCTTCGCCCATTTCCTCGATCCCCTCGACGGCCCCGGCTGGGCGCAGGCCGTGACCGCTCTGAGCGAGCCGGGCTCCGCCCTGCGTGCGGAACTGGCCGGCCGGCTGGCGGGCTACGCGCCGCCGAGCTGGGCGGCGCATTTCGAGCGGGCGGACGCCGCGCTGGACCGCCTGCCGGCCGCCGTGGACCTTTGAGCGCGGGCGGGTGTCCCGGCCGCCGGTTGCGCGGCGCAGGCCCGGCGACATAAGAAACCCCGTCGCGCAAGGCCCGCCACGACGGTTTGGGCGGTGAGCGCTCCAGCCCCGGAAAGGTCGGTTGCGATGAAGGTGGTCGACCTCGACCGTGAGACGGTCAAGCAGGGCCTGTCGGACGGCTCACTCCTGCTCATCGACGTGCGGGAGGATCACGAATTCGCCCGCGGGCGCATTCCGGGTTCCGTCTCCCATCCGCTCTCGACCTTCGATGCCGATGCCCTCAAGGCTCTGATCGAGGCGGACGGACGCCGGCCGGTCTTCTCCTGCGCCTCCGGCGTGCGCTCGGTCCACGCCATCGCCGCCGCGCAGCAGGCCGGACTCGACCTGAACGAGCATTACGCCGGTGCCTTCAAGGACTGGTACGGGTCGGGAGAACCGATCGAAGGTTAACAATTGCTGGCACGAAGCGCCGTTCCGCGACGACTTGCGAGAGAATCGGCGGCTATGTGCGCGAGCGCACGCCCCATACGGCGCTGCCGGGACTAGGCCGCGCCATGCAGGGAACCGAATGATGCGCAGCCTCAGGCCACTTCTCCTCGCCACGCCGCTGGCTGTCGTCGTCCTCCTGGGCGCTGGCGCCGCCCAGGCGCAGATGCCGGGAGCCCCGCCGCCGGCCGTGACGGTCGCCAAGCCGGTGGTGCGGGAGATCGTCGAGCAGGACCAGTATACCGGCCGCTTCGACCCGATCGAATTCGTCGAGGTGCGCGCCCGCGTGACGGGCTACCTCGACAAGATCATGTTCCAGGACGGCGCGGACGTGAAGAAGGGCGAGGTGCTCTTCATCATCGACCGCCGGCCCTACAAGGCGGCGCTGGAGCAGGCGCAGGCCGCGCTGGTCTCGGCCAAAGCGCGTCTGTCCTTCACGCAGACCGACCTCGAGCGCGCACAGGTGCTCTCGCGCGGCGGCAATATCTCCGAGCAGGTCACCGACCAGCGCCGCCAGGCCTCGCAGACCGCGCAGGCCGACGTGGACAGCGCGGAAGCCGCGCTTCGCAACGCCCAGCTCAACTACGACTTCACGGAAGTGAAGTCGCCGATCAACGGGCGGATCAGCCAGCGTCTCGTCACCGAGGGCAACATCGTCAGCACCGACCAGACGATCCTGACCCGGATCGTCTCGCTCGATCCGGTCTATTTCGGCTTCAACGTCGATGAGCGCTCGTTTCTGAAGTACCAGGACACCCTCGGCATCGGCATGGGCCAGATGCAGCGCGGCAAGGGTGCCCCGGTCCTCATCGCCCTGTCCGGCGAGGAGAAGCCGACTCGCAAGGGCACGCTCGACTTCGTCGACAACCGGGTCGACAACCAGACCGGCACGATGCTCCTGCGCGCCACCGTCGAGAACCCCGACCGGTTCATCAAGCCGGGCCTGTTCGGCATCGTCTCGATGCCCGCGACCAAGCCGTTCAAGGGCATCATGATTCCCGACGAGGCGGTCTCGGCCAACCAGGACAAGCGCATCGTCTACGTGCTCGGCGAGGGCGACAAGGTCGCGGCCAAGACCGTGAAGCTCGGGCCGATCGTCGATGGATACCGCGTGGTCCGCGATGGCGTGAAGGCTGACGACCTCGTGGTCGTCAACGGCGTCGCCAAGATCCGCCCCGGCGCCCAGGTGAAGCCCGAAACGGTCGAGCTGCCGCCGACGAAGAAGTGACGCTGCAGTGACGGCCGCACCGCCGCGGGGGCGAGGCGGGCAGCGGCCGAGAGGATTCGAGCGCCGACGCTCCCGGACCGACCGGGTGGCGCCGGCCTGGACGCAGACGGCAAGCCGCACGGGTTGCGCCAGCGCGCGCACCGGCCGGCGAGAGGTTTGAACGATGCGTTTCGCCCATTTCTTCGTCGACAGGCCGATCTTCGCTTCGGTGACGTCGATCGTCTTCCTGCTCGTCGGCTACGTCGCCTACCTGGCGCTGCCCGTGGCGCAGTATCCCGAGATCGTTCCGCCGACGGTGACGGTGCGCGCCTCGTTCCCCGGCGCCAACGCCGAGACGGTCGCGGCCACGATCGCCACGCCGCTGGAGCAGGAGATCAACGGCGTCGACAACATGCTCTACATGACGTCGTTGTCGACCAACGACGGCGCCATGCAGCTGACCGTGACCTTCAAGGTCGGCACCAACCTCGATATCGCGAACGTCCTGGTGCAGAACCGCATCTCGGTGGCGCAGCCGCGCCTGCCGCCCGACGTGCGCAACCTCGGCGTGACCGTCCGCAAGGCCTCGCCCGACCTGATGCTGGTCGTGCACCTGCTGTCGCCCAAGCGCACCTACGACCAGAACTATCTGGCCAACTACATCTACCTCAACATCCGCGACGAGATGCTGCGCCTCAATGGCGTCGGCGACATCACGGTCTTCGGCGGCAACGAGTACGCCGAGCGGATCTGGATCGACCCGCAGAAGATGGCCGCCTACGGCCTGACCACCACCGATATCACGAGCGCGCTGCAGGAGCAGAACGTCCAGGTCGCCGCCGGCCAGCTCAACGGGCCGCCCGCCGCACCGGGCGCCGCCTTCCAGCTCGTGGTGCAGTCGCAAGGGCGCTTCCAGTCGCCCGAGGAGTTCGCCGACGTCATCGTCAAGGCGAGCGAGGGACGCCTGGTGCGCATGCGCGACATCGCCCGCGTCGAGATGGGCCAGAAGGACTACACCACGAACTCCTTCCTCAACGACACGCCCGCCATCGGCATCGGCGCCTTCCAGCGGCCGGGCACCAACGCGCTCGAGGCCGCGGAATCGGTCAAGGCGACGATGGAGCAGTTGAAGAAGAACTTCCCGCCGGACGTCGAGTACCGCATCGCCTACAACCCGACGGAGTTCATCGAGGAATCGATCCACGAGGTCTACAAGACCCTGTTCGAGGCGGTCCTCCTCGTCGTCATCGTGGTGCTGGTGTTCCTCCAGAGCTGGCGCACGGCGCTGATCCCGGTGATCGCGATCCCCGTGTCGCTCGTCGGCACCTTCGCGGTCATGGCCGCGCTCGGCTTCTCGCTCAACAACCTGACCCTGTTCGGGCTCGTGCTCGCCATCGGTATCGTGGTCGACGACGCCATCGTCGTGGTGGAGAACGTCGAGCGCAACATGGCCGAGGGTCTGTCCCCCGGCGAGGCGGCTCACAAGACCATGGACGAGGTGGGCTCGGCGGTCATCGCCATCGCCCTGGTGCTCGCGGCGGTGTTCATCCCCACCGCCTTCATCCCCGGCATTTCGGGCCAGTTCTACAAGCAGTTCGCGCTCACCATCGCGGCGTCGACCATCATCTCCGCCTTCAACTCGCTGACCCTGTCGCCGGCGCTCTGCAAAATCCTGTTGAAGCCGCACCACGAGCACAAGAAGCCGAGGTTCTTCCTCACGCGCTTCGTCAACTGGCTGGCGCACATGTTCAACAGCGGCTTCGACTGGCTGTCGGACCGCTACGCCAGCTCGATCCGGTTCCTGACCGGAACGGGCATCGGCGTGATCGCGATGCTGATCCTCTACGCGGGCGTGATCGCCGGCACGCTGCACCTCGTCCGGACGACGCCCACGGGCTTCATTCCGGACCAGGACCAGGGCTACCTCATCGGCGTCGTGCAGTTGCCGTCGGGCGCCTCGCTCGAGCGCACGACGGAGGTCGTGAACAAGGCCGCCGCGATCGCCCGCAAGATCGACGGCATCACCAATACCGTCATCATCGCCGGCTTCGACGGTGCCACCTTCACCAACACCACCAACGCGGCGGTGATGTTCCTCACCCTCAAGGGTGCCAAGGAACGGGCCCAGCAGGGGCGGAGCGCCGCGGTGATCACCGGCGACGTGATGAAGGCCACCGCCGGCATCCAGGAGGCCCGCGTCATCGTCATCCCGCCGCCGCCGGTGCGCGGCCTCGGCCAGGGCGGCGGTTTCAAGATGCAGATCGAGAGCCGTCAATCCTCGGAGATCGGCCCGCTCCTCGCGGCCGCCGGCGAGGTGATGGGGCAGGCCAACCAGAGCAAGGACGTGACGCGCGTCTTCACGACCTTCGGCAACGACACGCCGCAGCTCTACCTCGATATCGACCGCACCATCGCGCGCATGCTCAACGTACCGCTGCCCAACGTCTTCTCGACGGTCCAGGCCGCGCTCGGCGGCGCGTATGTCAACGACTTCAACACGCTCGGCCGCATCTATCAGGTGCGCGTGCAGGGCGACGCACCCTTCCGCATGTCCCAGCGCGACATCGAGCAGTTGAAGGTTCGCTCCTCCACCGGTGCGCTGGTGCCGATGGGGACCCTTGCCTCGATCCGTGAGATCACCGGCCCGCAGATCGTCCAGCGCTTCAATCTGTTCTACTCGGTCCCGCTTCAGGGCGTGGCCCAGCCCGGCGTCTCGACCGGTCAGGCCCTCGACACCATGGAAGAGATCGCCAAGCGGGCCCTGCCCGAGGGCTATTCCTACGACTGGACCGAGATCGCCTATCAGCAGAAGGCGGCGGGCAACACGGCCATCTACGTCTTCGCGCTCGGCGTGCTGCTCGTCTTCCTCGTGCTCGCGGCGCAGTACGAATCCTGGGCGCTGCCGTTGGCGATCCTGCTGGTGGTGCCAACCGGGGTGCTCGCCGCCCTGTTCGGGGTGCAGCTGAGGGGACAGGACAACAACATCCTGACCCAGATCGGACTCATCGTGCTCATCGGTCTGGCCGCCAAGAACGCGATCCTGATCGTGGAGTTCGCCCACGACATCGAGGAAGGCGAGCACAAGGGGCCGGTGGACGCCGCGGTCCAGGCCTGCCGCCTGCGCCTGCGCCCGATCCTGATGACGGCCTTCGCCTTCATCCTCGGCGTGCTGCCGCTGGTGATCGCCACGGGCCCCGGCGCCGAGATGCGCCAAGCGCTCGGCACCGCGGTGTTCTTCGGGATGATCGGCGCGACCTTCTTCGGCCTGTTCCTGACGCCGGTCTTCTACGTGGTGATCCGCAAGACGGTGATCTGGATCGGAAGGAAGCGCGGCAAGGATCCGCACGGCAAGGATTCCCACGGCGCGCCGAACGGAGCCCCGGCCCACGGCTGAACCCGAACCGACGTCCCGAACCTCATAGAAGGCCCGCCGATCCCGGATCGGCGGGCCTTCTCGCGTTCGGCCGAGCCTCGCCCCCGTGACGAAGAGGCCGGCGGTCGCACGGCAACCTCCCCGCGACGGCCCGCATTGTCGCGGCGAGAGAGTGGCGGGAGGTGCGTCTTGGTCGCGAGCAACAGGACGGGCGGGCCCCGCGTCGCCGTCGTCACGGGCGGCAGCGCCGGCATCGGCCTCGCGACCGCCCGGCATTTCGCTCGGCACGGCTGGTCGGTGGCGATCCTCGCGCGCGATGCCCGACGCCTCGACGCGGCCGCGGCGATGCTCGCCCGCGAGGGTACCGCCGTGCTCGCGATCCCGGCGGACGTCGCCGATGCCGAGGCGATCGAGGCCGCCGCCGACCGGATCGAGCGGGAGCTCGGGCCCATCCGGGCCTGGATCAACAACGCCATGACCACGATCGTGAGCCCGGCCGACCGGATCACGCCCGAGGAGTTCCGCCGCGTCACGGAGACGACCTATCTCGGAGCCGTGCACGGCACGCTCGCCGCGCTGCGCCGCATGAAGCCGCGCGACCGCGGCGTGATCGTGCAGGTATCCTCCGGCCTCGCCATCCGCGCGGCGCCGCTTCAGGCGCCCTATTGCGGGGCCAAGTTCGCGCTCAGCGGCTTCACCGATTCCCTGCGCGCCGAGCTGATCCACGAGAGGAGCGCGGTGGCGCTCAGCGTCGTCTACCTGCCCGCAGTCAATACGCCGCAATTCGGCTGGACCCGGACCCGCACCGGCCACGGGCAGCGCGCCCCGGACCCGGTCTTCGATCCGCGCCTGTGCGCCGAGGCGATCTATCACGCCGCCACGCGGCCGAGCCGCGAGATCTGGGTCGGGCGAACCTCGGTGCTGATGGCGGCAGCGCAGGCCCTGTGGCCCTCCTACGCCGACCGCAAGGCGGCCGAGGGCTGGGACGCCATGATGGAGAAGGAACCGGTTCCGGATCGCCGCGGCAACCTCGACGCGCCGGTCGCGGGCGGGGCGATCATCGACGGCGCCGCGCGGGAGCGGACCAAGGCGACCCGCTCGGAGTTCTGGACGAGCCGGGAGCGCGACACCCTGGTGTTCGGTCTGGCGGGCGCGGCCGTGCTCGGGACCGCGCTCGCGGTGCGCGCCTTAAGCAAACCCTTGCGCCTGCTGCCCCGTCCCTGACGCGCGCGCCCGGCTCTTCCGTCGGGCGGTCCGCGCGGCTAGGACCGTTGCCGCTCTCCGGCCCGCGCGCGGGCGCTCCACGAGGACACGCCCTTGCCCGGTTACCTTCCCTTCGCCGGCGCCCTGAAGCTTCCCGCCTACGCGTGCGACAATTGCGGCTTCTGGCAGCGCCACTTCGCGGCGCCGCCGAGCTGCCCGATGTGCCTCGATGCCCGCCACGTGGTGCCGCAGGACGGCTGGCGCTTCCGCACGGAGCGGGAGGCGCAGGCGGCCTTCCCCTGCCACTGGGAGGAGCTGGAGCCCGGCGTGTGGCGCTTCTGGAACGAGCCCGTCTCCGGCATCGGCCCGAGCGCCTACCTGATCCAGACCGACGACGGGAACATGGGCTTCGAGGGCTGCCCCGTCTTCAGCGCGGCGGCGCTCGACCAGATCGAGCGGCTGGGCGGCATGAAGGTGCTCTCCGCCTCCCACCCGCACTCCTACGGGGCGCTGGTGCAGCTGCAGGACCGCTTCGACCCGGAACTCTGCCTGCCGGCCGCCGACTTCACTTGGAGCGCGGCACTTCAGGTCTCCTGGCCCTACGACGACTTCCTGGAGCCGCTGCCGGGCCTCGAACTGCACCGCACGGCGGGCCATTTCGACGGCCACGCGGTCCTGTTCGACCGTTCGCGAAAGATCTGCTTCTGCGGCGACGCGCTCAAGTTCGAACTCGATCCCGAGAACGTTCGGCGGGCGCGGACGATCTCGGCCCACAAGGCCTTCGTGCGCGGCGTGCCGCTGACCGTGAACGAGTTGCGCCGCTACCGCGACGTGTTCGAGCGCCTCGACTTCACCCAGACCTGGACGCCGTTCGAGCCGGCGGCCAATGTCGGACGGACCGAGGTGCTGGCGCTGATCGACGCCATGCTCGGCAGCCGTCCTCACGCGGCGCCGGTCGCGCTCGACGCGCTCGACCGCCGGGGGCGAGACTCCGCCTGAGCGCGTGTTTTCGGCGCCGCGCTCCTCGATCGAGGTGCCGCGCCTCCGGCTGTCCCGCGCCGTTCGCACGCCTGCTCCGACGTGACCGGCCTCATGCGATTTCCGTTTGATCGCTTCGGTCTCTTCCTTCGTCCTTGCGAGGCGAGACGTAAGCAATCCAGGGCTCCGCACTGTCCGGACAGGGCGCGCTCTGGGTCGCTTCGGCTCCGCCTCGCAAGGACGAAGTGGGGCGAAGGCCGAGGCGATCAAACGGAGATGAAATCCGGTCGATCCGTTCGGGATGGCCAATGTGAGTTTTGGACGGTTCTCTCCTCAAGCGACGCTTGGGCTGAAGGTCCCGCTTTCGCTCGGATCGAGCAGGGACCGTATCGGTCACGGAAACAGATATTTCCACATCACCGGCTTATCATCTTATGTTATAAAACAAGTCGACAATTGCAACTAAACCTTCCGCCCTGCGGTAAATATTGGCAAAAGCGCTCGGATTTCGAGCCGACGACCCTGTCGTTAACCTGTAATTAAATCCGCCATCAAATATTCGACCTGGGATCGGAGACCGAGAGTCGGACCAAACGCGACCCGGGCCCCTTTTCCGATCAATGACTTCGATCGCTCCTCACGACATGGCAGCAGGAGGACGGTCGCGTCACGGGGGTTGCCTGATGTTTCGCAAACCGAGATTCGACGACGCGAAAGCCAAGCTCGACGCGCTCGACCGTTCGCTCGCCACCATCGAGTTCGCCATGGACGGCACGGTTCTGAGAGCGAACCAGAACTTCCTCGGCGTGCTCGGCTACACGCTCGACGAAATCGTCGGACGGCACCACCGGATCTTCGTCGATCCCGAGCACGCCGCGAGCGCCGATTATGCCCGGTTCTGGGAGAACCTGCGCAACGGGCAATACGCCTCGGGCGAGTTCGCGCGGCTCGACAGGGCGGGCCGGCGCGTATGGCTGGAGGCGACCTACAACGCCGTGCTGGACACGGACGGCCGACCGATCCGGGTCATGAAGTTCGCGACCGACATCACCGTCAAGAAGAACGAGACCAACCGCCTGATGACGATGATCGACGGCATGCCCATCGCCGTCATGACCGCCGATCCGCGGGACGATTTCAAGATCAACTATCTGAACGCGACCTCGCGCACCACGCTCGGCACGATCGAGCGGCATCTGCCGATCAAGGTCTCCCAGATGCTGGGCCAGTCCTTCGACGTGTTCCACAAGAACCCCCACCATCAGCGGGCCATGCTGGCGGATGCGAGCCGGCTGCCGCACCGGGCCCGGATCAGGGTCGGTCCCGAGACGCTCGACCTGCGCGTCTCGGCGATCAACGGACCCGACGGCCGCTATCTCGGACCGATGATGACCTGGGCGGTGGTGACCGCACAGGTCGAGATGCAGTCGGAAGTCTCGCGGGTGGTGGAGGCGGTGGGCGGCGCGGTCGAGCAGATGCAGCGCTCCGCCGAGGGGCTGGCCGGCGCGGCGGAGGAGGCCCGGCAGCGCGCCGCCTCGGTGGCGGCCGGCTCGCAGCAGATGACGGCCTCGATCCAGGAGATTTCGGGGCAGGTGGGCAGCGTCTCCGAGCGGGCCCAGCGCATCGCGGTCCAGGCCGAGACGACCGATGCCACCGTCCGGCTCCTGGCCGAGAACGCCCGCAAGGTCGACGCGGTGGTGGCGATGATCCGCACGATCGCCGACCAGACCAACCTGCTGGCGCTCAACGCCACCATCGAGGCGGCCCGCGCCGGCACCGCCGGGCGCGGCTTCGCGGTGGTGGCCGCCGAGGTGAAGGCGCTCGCCGAGCAGACCGCTCGGGCCACCGGCGAGATCTCCGGGCAGATCGCCGCAATCCAGAGCGCCACCGGCGAGGCGGTCGACGCCATCGGCACCATCACCGCCGCCGTCAGCGAACTCTCCGGCCTGACGCTGGCGATGGCGAGCGCGGTGGAGGAGCAGGCGGCCTCGACTCAGGAGATGTCCGGCAACATCGTCGGCGTGTCCTCGGCCGCGAACGCCACCGGCCATCTCGTCGAATCCGTGCGCCGCATCGCCGACAACCTCTCAGCCCATTCCGCGAGCCTGGGTGCCAGCGTCGAAACCTTCATCAAGGCGGGGTGAGGGACGGGCGCCCGGTCATCCTCCATAGCCGAGTGCCGCGCGGCACGGGCGGCGCGGCGCGATGCAACCGCAGGCCGGCAGGCGGCTTATAGCCACTCCCGCCCTTCGGCGGAGAGGCAGCGCGGCACCCGCCATGATCGAGACCACCTCCCTCCTTCCGCCCGATTCCGGCCTGCGGGCGAATCCGGTGCTCTTCGGCGTCTCGGAAGCCCTGGCGTACCTGCTGCCGCCCCCGGAGGCTTGCCGCCTCGCCGCGGAGGGGCCGGGATGCGAGGCGGCCGACACGCCTGCGAGCGACCCGGCGGAAGCCGGCGCCGGTCCGGTCAAGGCCGCTCAGCCGAGCTGAGGGTTCGGGCGCCCTGTTGCGGCCACCTTCCTGGCCAGACTGCGCCGCGACACGTTTCGCGGAGCTGTTTCATCCATGTCCTTCCTCCAAGGACTGCCCATCGCCGACTTGATCGCCCATTACGGCTATCTCGCCGTCTTCGTCGTCGTGGCGCTGGAGAGCGCGGGCGTGCCGATGCCGGGCGAGACCATCCTGATCTCCTCGGCCGTCTATGCGGGCAGCACCGGCAACCTCAACATCGTCCTGATCGTGGCGGCCGCCGCCGCGGCGGCGATCCTGGGCGACAATGTCGGCTACTGGGTCGGGCGGCGCTGGGGCATGCCCCTGCTGCTGCGCTACGGCCACCTCATCGCCCTCGATCACGGCCGGCTGAAGCTCGGGCAGTACCTGTTCCGTCAGCATGGCGGGAAGATCGTGTTCTTCGGCCGCTTCACGGCGATGCTGCGGGCCTACGCGGCCGTGCTGGCGGGGGTGAACCGGCTCGACGTGCGCCGCTTCATGCTGTTCAACGGCCTCGGCGGCCTCGCCTGGGCGGACATCATGGGCTTCGGCGCCTATGCCTGCGGGCGCTCGATCGAACACATCGTCGGCCCCGTCGGCCTCGCGCTGCTGGCCTTCGTGATCTTCGGCGGGCTGGCCCTGTGGCTGTTCATGAAGCGCCACGAGGAGCGTCTGCTCGTCGAGGCCGAGGCCGCGATCCCGGGTCCGCTGACGGATTGATTTTTCCACACACCGCGACGTCGTCCATGAGGGTCCCTCGCCCCGCTTGCGGGGAGAGGGCCGCGACGACCTCGTCGTCGGCGCGGCGAGGCGGCAGCCGAAGGTGAGGGGGCGGCTCAGATAGAGTCTCTCCTGAGCCGCCCCCTCACCGTCGCTTCGGCTTCGCCTGCGCTTCCTGTCTGCACGACAGGGTGCAGACAGGCCTCTCCCCGCATGCGGGGAGAGGAAGGGAGCCCTATCCAGCAACGGCGGCCTTGATCGCCGCCGCGACGCGCTTCACGCCGCCGGAGACGTCACCGCCCTTGAGGTGAATTCTCAGCGCCCGGCGCTTGCGCTCGGCCAGCACGGCGAAATCGCCCCGGGCCTGCGCCGCGATCACCGTCTTGAAACCGAGCTTGCGCCCGGGAATGGGCAGGTCGGCGGAGGGATCGGCGGTGATCTGGAGAAACACGCCGGAGGCCGGTCCGCCCTTGTAGGCCTGCCCCGTCGAGTGGAGGAAGCGCGGCCCGAATTCCAGGCAGGTCGCGACCCGGCGCGCGTCGCGCAGGGTCAGACGGGCCTCCTGAAGCACCGCGTGATGCGCCTCGTTGCGCTCCACATAGGCCAGCAGCGCGACGTAATCGCAGGGCTTCACCCGAGCGAGATGGGCGGCGACGATCGCCTCGAAGCCGTCGCCCTGGCGCAGGGCCTCGGCATTGGCCGCATCCGCGTAGAGCGCGACCGTCTCGTCCTCGAAGATCGGCGTTTCCGCCGGCAGAGCGCCGGTCTCCTCGGCGCTGGCGAACAGCTTCTTCGTCTCGATCTTGCTCGCCTCGACGTCGGGCTGGTCGAACGGGTTGATGCCGAGCACCGCCCCGGCCACGGCGGTCGCGATCTCGAAGCGGAAGAATTCCTGCGGCAGCTGTTCCACCTTGTCGAGATCGATGCGCACCACCGGCTGCGCCTCGCTCTCCAGGATCTTCACCGCCTCGTCCTGGCGCGCATCGGCCTGGCTGGTCAGGCGCAGGTACACGAACAGGCGATCCTCGCCGTAGACGGCCGGCACGCCGACCGGCTCGCCCTCGACGGGGATGATGCCGACGCCCTCCTTGCCGGTCGACTCGGCGATCAGCTGCTCGGCCCAGGTGCCGAAGGTGCCGATGCCGGGGGAGGCGATGATCGTGATCTTGTCGCGCCCGAACTCCTTGGCCGCCACACCCATCGCCGCGCCGAGGCGCACGCCGGGATTGGCGGCGGGCGGCACCGCCGGCCCGCAGGAGCGGACCATCATGCGGGCGCTGTCGAGGAACTCGCGGATCTCGACGCCGGCCGCGGCCGCCGGCACGAGGCCGAAGGCGGAGAGCACCGAGTAGCGCCCGCCGATCTGCTTCACGCCCAAGAAGATCTTGCGGAAGCCGTCGTCCTTGGCCGCCTTCTCCATGGCGGATCCCGGATCGGTGACGGCGACGAAGTGGCGGCCGGCCTTCTCAGGCCCAACCACGTCCTTCATCCGGCCGAGGAAGTAATCGCGAAACACGTTCGGTTCGAGCGTGGAGCCGGACTTCGAGGCGACGATGAAGAGGGTCTTCTCGAGGTTCACCGCCGCCTCGACGGCGCGGACCTCGTCCGGATCGGTGGAGTCGAGGATGCGCAGCCGCGGAAAGCCCTCGCGGTGGCCGTAGGTCGCGGAGATCACCTCCGGGCCGAGGCTGGAGCCGCCCATGCCGAGCACGACGGCGTCGGTGAAGCCCTCGGCGCGCACCTCTTCGGCGAAGCTCTCGTAGAGATCGACCCGCTCCAGCTCGTCCTCGACAATGCGCAGCCAGCCGAGCCACTTGTCCTCGTCGCTCCCGGTCCAGACGGTGTTGTCATGCGCCCAGAGGCGGCGGATGGCGCCGCTCGCGCGCCAGAATTCGACCGCCTTGTCGGTGGCCGCCTGCAGCGCCTCGCCGAGCTTGAAAGTCTGGGCATCGAGCCGGTGTTCAAGCAGCGCCGCCCGCTTGCCCGCGACGGCGCCGAGCAGCGCGTCGGCGGCATCGACGAAGAGCTGCACGCCCTCCTCGACGAGCTGGCGCGCCACCGCCTCGATGTCGATGCCGGCTTGCGCCAGGCGCGCCATCACGGTCTCGGCCTCGCCGATATTTTCCTCCAGCGTCGCCCGCACCCGCCCATGGTCGCGGAACGCGTCCATGGTGGCCGGCGGCATGGTATTGACCGTGTTCTTGCCGATCAGCTCCTCGACGTAGAGCACGTCCGAGTAGGCCTTGTTCTTGGTGCCCGTGGAGGCCCAGAGCAGGCGCTGCGCCTTGGCCCCCTTGGCCTCCAGCGCGGCCCACTTGTCACCCGAGAAGATGCGCTTGTAGCGCTGGTAGGCGAGCTTGGCGTTGGCAATCGCCACCTTGCCCTTCAGATCCTCGTAGCCGCCGACCTCGTCGAGTTTCTTGTCCACGAGGCTGTCGATGCGGCTGATGAAGAAGCTCGCCACGGAGGCGACCTTCGAGACGTCGCCGCCGTTCCGTCCGAACTCGGTCAGGCCGTCGATGAAGGCATGCGCGACCTCCTCGTAGACGTCCTGCGAGAAGAGCAGGGTGATGTTGACCGAGATGCCCTCCGCCGTGAGCTGACGGATCGCCGGGAGGCCGGCGGGGGTGGCCGGCACCTTCACCATGAGGTTGTCGCGATCGACCGCCTTGTGGAGGCGGCGGGCCTCGTTCAGCGTCTCCTCGGTGTCCAGCGCGAGGTAGGGCGAGACTTCGAGGCTGACGTAGCCGTCGGCGCCGTCGCTCGTGTCGTAGACCCGGCGCAGCACGTCGGCCGCGGCCTGGATGTCCGCAATGGCCAGCCCCTCGTAGAGATCGATGACGCGGGCATCGCCCTGGCTCAGCACGGCCTTGAGGCTGTCGTCGTACTCGGCCGAGTGGCCGATCGCCTTCTCGAAGATCGCCGGGTTGGAGGTGACGCCGCGCAGGTCGTCCCGCTCGACCAGCGCCTTGAGTTCACCCTTGGCGATGAAGCCGCGGGCCACGAAGTCGAGCCAGACCGCCTGCTCGTGCTCGGAGAAGAGGGCGTTCAGCGCGTTCATCTCGGTCGTCCTCGCGTGAAGTTTTTCAAGCGTCCTGCACCCGTAGATAGGGCGGTCGCTGGCGCCTTAACCCTCCCCCCTCTGCGGGGGAGGGTGCCCTGCGGATGCAGGGCGGGAGAGGGGAGCGACGCATCCGGATAGTGCGGAGCCGGCCCCTCACCCGCCTGCTCCGCAGGCACCCTCTCCCGCAGAGGGGAGAGGGTGAGTGGTGCACCCTACTTCTTATGCTTGCCCACCTGCGCGCGGGCGGCCTCGATCACCTTCTCGGCGGTGAAGCCGAACTTGCCCAGCAGGTCCTTGATCGGGGCCGAGGCGCCGAAGGTGTGCATGCCGACGATCGAGCCCGAGGAGCCGGCGTAGCGGTCCCAGCCGATCACGCTGCCCTGTTCCACCGCCACGCGCGCCAGAACCTCGGGCGGCAGCACGCTGTTGCGGTAGCTCTCGTCCTGGCGCTCGAACAGCTCCCAGGACGGCATCGAGACGACGCGGGCCTTCACGCCCTCGCCGGTCAGGGTCTCGTAGGCGCCGACGCAGAGCTGCACCTCGGAGCCCGTGCCGATCAGGATCACCTCCGGCGTGCCCTCGCAATCGACGAGCACGTAGGCCCCCTTCGCGGTGCCGGAGGCGGGGGCGTATTTCGAGCGGTCGAAGGTCGGCAGGGGCTGGCGCGAGAGGGCCAGCACCGCCGGCTGATCCTTCAGCGAGAAGATCACCCGGTAGGCCTCGGCCACCTCGTTGGCATCGGCCGGGCGCAGGGTCACGAGGCCGGGGATGCAGCGCAGCGAGAGGATCTGCTCCACCGGCTGGTGGGTCGGCCCGTCCTCGCCCACGCCGATCGAGTCGTGGGTGAAGATGTGGAAGATCGGCAGCTCCATGAGCGAGGCGAGCCGGATCGGCGGACGCATGTAATCGGCGAAGACGAGGAAGGTCGCCCCGTAGGCGCGAAGCCCGACGAGCCCGAGCCCGTTCACGATCGAGCCCATGGCATGCTCGCGCACGCCGAAATGGATGTTGCGTCCGCCCGGCTCGAACGGGGTCAGCGAGCCCGCGCCTTCAAAGGTGAGGTTCGACTTGTTGGAGGGTGCGAGATCGGCCGAGCCGCCGAGCAGGAACGGCACGTGCCGAGCGATGGCGTTCAGAACCTTGCCCGAGGATTCGCGGGTGGCCAGCCCCTTGGCATCCGCCTCGAAGACCGGGATGTCCCTGTCCCAGCCCTCGGGCAGGCGGCCATCGAGGAAGGCGGAGAGGTCTTCCGCGTGCTCCGCATCCGCCGCCTTGGCGGCCTCGAAGAAGCCCTGCCACTGGCTGTAGAGCGCCGCACCGCGCTTGCCGATACCCTCGGCGAAGGTGTCGTAAACCCCGTCCGGCACGAGGAACTCGGAATCCTCCGGCCAGCCATAGGCGCGCTTGGCGCCCTTCACCTCGTCGGGGCCGAGCGCGTCGGAATGGGCCTTGGCGGTGTTCTGCTTCGTCGGGGCGCCGTAGCCGATGATCGAGTTGACGATGATCAGCGTCGGGCGGTCGCTCGATTGCAGGAAGGTCTCGAGCGCCGAGGCGATGGCGTGGGTGTCGTTGGCATCGGCCACCCGCAGCACCTGCCAGCCATAGGCGAGGAAGCGCGCCGCCACCTCCTCCGAGAAGGCGAGTTCGGTGTGGCCCTCGATGGTGATGGTGTTGTTGTCGTAGATCCAGCAGAGGTTCGACAGGCGCAAATGCCCGGCGATCGAGGCGGCCTCCTGGCTGACGCCCTCCATCAGGTCGCCGTCCGAGCAGATGGCGTAGACGTTGTAGTCGAACAGCGGCAGGTCGGGCCGGTTCAGGCGCTCGCCCTTGAAGCGGCCGCCCATCGCCATGCCGACGGAGTTCGCGACACCCTGGCCGAGCGGGCCGGTGGTGGTCTCGACGCCGGTGGTGAAGTGGTATTCCGGGTGGCCCGGCGTGCGGCTGTCGAGCTGCCGGAATTTCTTGATATCTTCGAGAGAAATGGCCGGGGCGTTGGCGCCATCGCCTTCCGCGACCCGAGCCAAGTGCAAGAGCCCGTAGAGCAGCATCGAGGCGTGGCCGGCCGAGAGCACGAAGCGGTCGCGGTTGGGCCAGTGCGGATGGGCCGGGTCGTAGCGCAGATACCGGTTCCACAGGGTGTAGGCGACGGGCGCCAGCGCCATCGGCGCGCCGGCATGACCGGAATTCGCCCGCTGCACCGCGTCGATCGCGAGCGTCCGGATCGTGTCGATCGCGAGCTTGTCGCCCTCGCTCAGGGCCGCCTTCGGGCTCGTGTCTGCACCGCTCATGAGGTTACCGTCTTTCTCGCTTCCATCGCCCGCCCGGGGGACGGGACGCGCCTATTGCGCCGCAATGGATTCGCCTGCCCTCGACTCGGAATGGTCCGCGCCGCTGCCCCGTTCCGTCGCCGGACCGATCGCGCGGCTGTAATTGAGGATCGTGTTGACGAGCGCAACATGCGTGAACGCCTGGGGGAAGTTGCCCACCAGCCGTTTTGCGCGCACGTCGTACTCCTCGGAGACCAGCCCGAGGTCGTTGCACACGCCGATCAGGCGCTCGATCAGCGCGTGCGCCTCCTCGCAGCGGCCGAGCCCGATCAAATTGTCGGCATACCAGAAGCTGCAGGGCAGGAAGGCGCCCTCGTCGCCGGGCAGGCCGTCGGTCGTCTGACCCTCGGTCTCGTAGCGCAGCACGAAGCCGTCGCGGATCAGGTGGCGTTCCACCGCCGCGACCGTGCCGACCACCCGCGGGTCGTCCTGGGGCAGGAAGCCCATATGCGCGATGAGCAGCAGGCTCGCGTCCAGCGCCTTGCTTCCGTAGGACTGGACGAAACTGTTCAGCTCGGGGTCGAAACCCTTGGCGCAGACCTCCGCGTGGATCTCGTCGCGCAGGGCCCGCCAATGGTCGAGGGGCGGGTCGGAGGGGCGGGGATCGTCGGCGCCCATCATCTCGACGCTGCGGATCGCCCGGTCGAAGGCGACCCAGGCCATCACCTTGGAATGGACGAAGTGGCGCCGTCCGCCGCGCACCTCCCAGATGCCCTCGTCGGGCTCGCGCCACGCGGTCTCGAGGTGCTTGATCAGGGCCTGACCGACCCGCACCCCCTCCTTGTCCTCCGCCATGCCGCGGGAGCGGGCCTGGAACAGGGCGTCGAACAGCTCGCCGTAGACGTCGAGCTGGAACTGGGCGATGGCCGCGTTGCCGACGCGCACGGGCCGGGAATTCTCGTAGCCGGGCAGCCAGTCGAGCTCGATCTCGGGCAGCAGGCGCTCGCCCGCGATGCCGTAGAGGATGTGCGCCTGCTCCGGGTTGCCGGCCACCGCCCGGGTCAGCCAGTCGCGCCAGGCCCGCGCCTCGTCGATATAGCCCGAATCCATCAGCGCCAGCAGCGTGAAGGTGGAATCGCGCAGCCAGCAGAAGCGGTAGTCCCAGTTGCGCACGCCGCCCAGATCCTCGGGCAGCGAGGTGGTCGGCGCCGCCACGATGCCGCCGGTCGGCTCGTAGATCAGCGCCTTCAGCGTCAGCAGGGAGCGGCGCAGGATGTCGTCCCAGGGCGTTTCGAGCGTGCAGCGGCTCGACCAGTCGCGCCAGAACCGGTTGGTGTCGGCGAGGTATCGGCGCGGCTCGATCGGCGCCGGATCGTCCTCGTGCGAGGCGCCGTAGCTGAGGACGAAGCGGACCGCGTCGCCCTTGTAGACCGTGAACTCGGAGATCGTGGTCTGGCGGGCGGAGCCGCGCATCGGCGCGTTGGTGCGCAGGACCACCTTGTGGGGACCCGAGATCGCCCGCAGGTCGCCGAGTTCGCTGCGCGAGACCCAGGGCACGGCCGAGCCGTAATCGAAGCGGACGGCCAGCTCCATGCGCATCGCCATCCGGCCGCGCACGCCCTCGACAAGGCGGATCACGTGGGAGCCGTCGCCGACCGGCATGAAGTCGGTCACGCGGACCTCGCCCTCGTGGGTCTTGTGGGTCGTCTCCAGCACCAGGGAGCCGCTGCGGTAGCGCCAGGAATGCTGCGCGCCCGCTGCTGCCGGGGCCAGCTTCCAGAAGCCGTGCTCGTCCGTGCCGAGCAGGCCCGCGAACAGGGCGGAGGCGTCGAAGCGCGGCATGCACAGCCAGTCGATGCTGCCGTCCCGCCCGACCAGCGCCGCCGTGCGGCCGTCCCCGATCAGGGCGTAATCCTCGATCCGTCCCGCCATCCGGTACTCCGTCGCCTCGTCCGAGCCGACCGGCGCGGGGCGAAGGCGGGCCTCGGTCTCGCTTGGCGTGCCCTCCGGCGGCCTCCCTCTCACCCGCGAGCGGGTGCCGGGACGCCGCGAACCGTTCGCCGGGCACGTCTGTCAGCGCGAAGTGGCGCAGCCGCCGCGCTCAGCAAGGCTTGGGCTCGAGGAATATGGAGACGGCAGGGGTGCCGGCCGGGGCTCAGCGCAGCGCGGAGACGAGGCTGACGACGGAGCCGCCGAGGCTCACGGCGCCGGCTCCGGCGCTGCGGGCGGCGTCCCAGGCCGCATCGACGGCGGCGAAGGGCAGGGCGCCCGCGGGCAGGAAGCGCTGGTCCTCCGCCTCCGACGCGCCGGAGCGTTCGAACGGCTCGGCCACGGGCTTCGGCGGGGCCGGCGGCGGCGCTTGCGTCGTCGCCACCCGGCTCGCGGGCGGACGGCGCCGCTCGGACTTCGCCATCATCGGCTGGCGCGCCGGACGGGCCGGAGCCTCGCTGACCACGACCGGGGGCGCGAGACGGGCGAAGGCCTCACTCGCCGGCACGGGATCGAGATCGGCGAGCAGGGCCTTGCCGGGATCGAACACCGACAGCCGGTCGGCGCTGGCCATGACGGGCAGCGCCTGCACGGAGACGGGCCTGTTCTGGCTCGGGGCGTCCTTGGCGGGCTCGCGGCAGGCCAGCGACAGCAGGGCGGCGACCAGGGCGAGGCCGAGCGTCGGCAGCAGGGGCGGGACCACGGCGCGATGCGTCGTGGCAACGTCCGGCTTCCGCAGCGGATCGAAGACGCGCATGAACCGGACCCTCCCGATGGATTCGCCAACGGCTTGAGTTTGGCGTCCGGTTTGCGGCAGAAGCGGGGCCGCCGCGTGTCCGGTTCGTAACGCGCGTCACGAGTCGTGCCCGAAGCGGGCCGGAAAGCGCGAGGGCGGGCAGCGCGATTGCCTGCTGGAACGGCTTCCCGAGCCGCCCGGCTCCCCGTAAGCCTTCCTCGAACGGACCGAATCGTTTTCAGGCCTCGATGACCGAGACCAGCCTCACCGTCGCCGTCATCGATCCGAGCCGGGCCCGCGCGGCGATCCTGGAGGAGGGCCTGCGCGCCTCGGGCGTGGCGACCGTCGTCGTCATCCCCGACGGGCCCGACCTCCAGGCCCGCGTCGCCGGGCTCAAGCCCGACGTGATCGTCGTCCATCTCGAGAGCCCGAGCCGGGACGTGCTGGAGCAGATGTCGGGCCTCTCCCGGCAGGCCGAGCGGCCGGTGGCGATGTTCGTGGACCGCTCGGACCAGACCATGATGCAGGCCGCCGTCGATGCGGGCATCTCGGCCTACGTGGTCGACGGCCTGCGCTCCGAGCGGATCCGGCCGATCCTCGACATCGCGATCCTGCGCTTCAACGCCTTCGCGCGGCTGCAGCGGGAGCTCGACGAGGCGCGCTCGGAGCTGGCCGACCGCAAGCTGATCGAGCGGGCCAAAGGCATCCTGATGACGCGCAAGGGCCTGAGCGAGGAGGAGGCCTACAAGCTCCTGCGGCGGCAGGCGATGAACGAGAAGCGCAAGATCGTGGACATCGCCCGGGCCATCGTCACCGCCGCGGACCTGCTCGGATGAGGCTGACCCTCGGATACGTCCCGCTCACCGACGCCGCCCCGGTCATCGCCGCGGCGGAGAGAGGCTTTGCCCGCGACGAGGGGCTTGAGATCGAACTCTCGCGCGAGCCCTCCTGGGCGACCCTGCGCGACCGGCTGGCGCTGGGCCATCTCGACGCCGCGCACATGCTGGGGCCGCTCGCCATCGCCAGCGCGCTCGGCCTCTCGGGGCCGCAGGCGGATCTCTGCGTGCCGATGGCGCTCAACCTCAACGGCAACGCGCTCACCGTCTCGAACGGGCTGTGGCAGGCCATGGCCCCGGACAGCGAGGCCGTCGAACCCATCGCCGCGGCCTTCGCGCGGGTCGCGCGCGAGCGGGCGGAGGCCGGAACGCCCCTGACGATCGGCACCGTGCATCCCTTCTCCAGCCACTCCTACCAGCTTCGCCTGTTCGCGCGGGCGGGCGGACTCGATCTGGACGCTTCCTTACGGCTCGTGGTGGTGCCTCCACCGGACACGGTCGATGCGCTCCGGCGCGGCCAGATCGACGGCTTCTGCGTCGGCGCCCCGTGGAACAGCATCGCCGTCGCGGCGGGCCTCGGCCGCATCGCGGCGTTCGGCTGCGAGATCGCGCCCGACTGCCCGGAAAAGGTGCTCGCCGTGCCCGAGAGCGCGGATTTCACCCTGCCGCTCGTCCGGGCGATCCACCGGGCCGGCCTGTGGTGCGCCGATCCGGCCAACCGCGACGCCCTGAGCCGCCTGCTCGCCGAGCGGGCCGGGCTCGGCGCCGACGCCGCGCTGCTGGCCCGCACGCTGAGCGGCGTCCTGATCGTGGCGCCCGACGGGACCGAGCGCGAGCAGCCGGACTATCTGCGCCTCGACGGCGCCACCCATCCCCCCGATCCGGAGCATGCCCGCTGGATCGTCGCGCAGATGGCCGCCTGCGGGCAGATCGCGGCCGGCGGCAGAGAGCCCGAACGCGCCACCGCCCTCTACCGGCCGGACCTGTTCGCGGCGGCGACCCGGGCCTGAGGCCTGCCGACGGCGCAGAATCCGCCCCGCGAAGGTGCGGTTAAGGCGCGGATCTGCGCATCCGATCGTCAGCAGCCTCTTTTTTGTGCACTGCACGCGTTTGCTGCACCGGTCGCTGCCGAGGGTCGGTGAGCGCGTCCGCCGCTCCCGGCATACCGCTGCCCGGATGGGTTGGCACGCTTCCTGCGAACCGTTCCAGGCGAGCCTGCCAACGATGACGGGCTCCTCACATCAGCAAGGCCGCTGATCCGGACTGCCGGCACGCGACGAGAGTCGATCGCGCCAGCGATCTCGGATGGCGGCTTTTTTCATGCGCGCTCAGGCAACGGAGACACAGGGCGGATGAGCATCGATCAGGGCAACACGACCCGCCGCGGCATCCTCAAGGGCGCGGCCGCCGCGCTCGCACTGGCGGGTGCGGCCCGCGCCGCGCTGCCGGCGGGCGCCTTCGCGCAGGGCGCGGGGCCGGAGGTGAAGGGGGCCAAGCTCGGCTTCATCGCGCTGACCGACGCGGCGCCGCTCTTCGTGGCCAAGGAGAAGGGCATCTTCGCCAAGTACGGCCTGCCCGAGACGGAGGTGCTGAAGCAGGCGAGCTGGGGCACCACCCGCGACAACCTCGTGCTCGGCTCCGAGGGCAACGGCATCGACGGCGCCCACATCCTGACCCCGATGCCCTACCTGATCTCGGCCGGCCGGGTGACGCAGAACAACGTCCCGGTGCCGATGTACATCATGGCCCGGCTCAACCTGAACGGTCAGTGCATCTCGATCGCCAAGGAGCACATCGACCACAAGATCGGGCTCGACACCAAGCCGTTCAAAGCCGTGCTGGAGGCCAAGAAGGCCTCGGGCAAGGCGGTGAAGGCGGCGATGACCTTCCCCGGCGGCACCCACGATCTCTGGATCCGCTACTGGCTCGCCGCCGGCGGCATCGACCCGGACAAGGACATCGAGACCATCGTCGTGCCGCCGCCCCAGATGGTGGCGAACATGAAGGTCGGCACGATGGACTGCTTCTGCGTCTGCGAGCCGTGGAACGAGCAGCTCATCCACCAGGGAATCGGCTACACCGCCATCACCACCGGCGAACTCTGGAAGGATCACCCGGAGAAGGCCTTCGCCATGCGCGCGGCCTGGGTCGACAAGTACCCCAACGCGGCAAAAGCCCTGCTGATGGCGGTGATGGAGGCCCAGCAATGGTGCGATAAGCCGGAGAACCGCGACGAGATGGCGGCGATCGTGGCCAAGCGCCAGTGGATCAACGTGCCGGTGGCCGACGTCGTCGACCGGATGAAGGGCAAGTTCGACTACGGCACCGGCCGTGTCGTCGAGAACAGCCCGCACATCATGAAGTTCTGGGCCGACAACGCCTCCTACCCGTACCAGTCGCACGACCTCTGGTTCCTCACCGAGGACATCCGCTGGGGCAAGTTCGACGCGCAGACCGATACGAAGGCGCTCATCGCCAAGGTCAACCGCGAGGATCTCTGGCGCGAGGCCGCCAAGGCGCTCGGCGTCTCGGCGCTTCCCGCCTCCACCTCGCGCGGCGTCGAGACGCTGTTCGACGGCAAGGTCTTCGACCCTGAAAACCCCGCCGCCTACCTCGCCAGCCTCGGCATCAAGAAGGTCGCGTGATGGCCACCGGAGCAACCCTCGCAACCACCGCCCGCGCGCGCACCGCCACGGTCCGCGCACCGCTGGTGACCCTCGCCGGCCTGCGCGGCGTCGCCGCCCGCGTCCTACCGCCGCTCATCGTGCTGGCCGGCTTCCTGCTGCTGTGGGAGGTGCTGTGCTCCTCCCCCACCGCCGGCCTTCCGCCGCCCTCCCGGGTGGTGACGGAGGCCTGGGACATCATCATCGATCCGTTCTACGACAACGGCGGCACCGACAAGGGCCTGTTCTGGCATATCTCGGCGAGCCTCCAGCGCGTCGCACTCGGCTTCTCCCTCGCCGTGGTGGCCGGCGTGATGCTCGGCACCCTGGTCGGCCAGTCCGACTGGGCGATGCGGGGCCTCGACCCGATCTTCCAGGTGCTGCGCACGATCCCGCCGCTGGCCTGGCTCCCGCTCTCGCTCGCCGCCTTCCGCGACGGGCAGCCCTCGGCGATCTTCGTGATCTTCATCACCTCGATCTGGCCGATCATCATCAACACCGCAGTCGGCATCCGCAACATTCCGCAGGATTACCGCAACGTCGCCGCGGTCATCCGGCTGAACCCGATCGAGTTCTTCTACAAGATCATGCTGCCGTCCGCCGCGCCGTACATCTTCACCGGTCTTCGCATCGGCGTCGGCCTGTCCTGGCTCGCCATCGTCGCGGCCGAGATGCTGATCGGCGGCGTCGGCATCGGCTTCTTCATCTGGGATGCGTGGAACTCCTCCCACATCTCCGAGATCATCGTCGCCCTCGTCTATGTCGGACTCATCGGCTTCGTCCTCGACCGGCTGGTCGCCGGCATCGGCGTGCTCGTGACCCGCGGCACCTCCGCGGCTTGAGGGAGAAAAAACCATGGCTCACCTTTCCCTCTCCCAGGTCGGCATCTCCTTCCGCCGCGGCGGCACGACATCGGAGGTGCTGCGCGACGTGAACCTCGACATCGCCAAGGGCGAGTTCGTCTCGATCATCGGGCACTCGGGCTGCGGCAAGTCGACGGTGCTCAACATCGTCGCCGGCCTGCTCAAGGCCTCGACCGGGGGCGTGCTCCTCGACGGCAAGGAAGTGAACGCCCCGGGCCCCGACCGCGCGGTGGTGTTCCAGAACCACTCCCTGCTGCCCTGGCTCACCGTGCGCGAGAACGTGGCGCTCGCGGTCGACAAGGTCGCGCGGGGCAAGAAGTCCCGCGCCGAGCGGGCCCAGTGGATCGAGCACAACCTCGCGCTGGTGAACATGATGCACGCCGCCGACAAGCGCCCGGCGGAGATCTCCGGCGGCATGAAGCAGCGCGTCGGCATCGCCCGCGCGCTCGCCATGGAGCCGACGGTGCTGCTGATGGACGAGCCCTTCGGCGCGCTGGACGCGCTGACCCGCGCGCACCTTCAGGACCAGCTCATGGAGATCCAGACGAGGCTCAGGAACACCGTCATCATGATCACCCACGACGTGGACGAGGCGGTGCTGCTCTCCGACCGCATCGTGATGATGACGAACGGGCCCTCCGCCACCATCGGCGAGATCCTGCCGGTGCCGCTCAAGCGCCCGCGCCGCCGGCTCGACCTCGTGGAGGACGCGACTTACGTCCACGCCCGCGCCGCGGTGCTGGAATTCCTCTACGCCCGCCACGCCAAGCCGGCCTTGGCCGCCTGACATCGTGATGGGGGATCACGGCGTCATGGGCGTGAAGGAAAGACTCGTCGTCGTCGGCAACGGCATGGCCTCGCTCCGCTTCCTCGAGCGGCTGACCGAGCGCGCGCCGGGCCGCTTCGACGTGACGGTGGTCGGGGCCGAGCCGGTGGCGGCCTACAACCGGGTGCTGCTCTCCTCGCTGCTCGGCGGGGAGGTGGACGAGGCGGCCTGCGGCTTCCGTCCGCTCTCCTGGTACCAGGAGCACGGCATCCGTCTCGTCACCGGCGCGCCGGTGACCGAGATCGACCGGGCCAACCGCATCGCGCTGGTCGGCTCCGCCCACGTGCTGCCCTACGACCGCTTGGTGCTGGCGGTGGGCTCGCTGCCGATTCGGCTGCCGCTGCCGGGCATCGACCTGCCCGGCGTGCTGACGTTTCGCGACTTCGCCGACGTGGCGGCGATCCGCAAGGCCGCCGTGGAGCACGCGCGGGCCGTGGTGATCGGCGGCGGGCTTCTGGGCCTGGAGGCCGCGGTCGGGCTCGCCCGTCTCGGCGTCGACACCACCCTGATCCATGTCATGGATCGGGTGATGGAGCGCCAGCTCGACCACACCGCCGCCCGCCTCGTGCGCGCGGCGATGGAGGCCCGCGGCGTCAAGGTGATGCTGTCGGCCGACACCGCCGCGATCGAGGGCGACGGCCGGGTCGAACGCCTGCTGCTGAAGGACGGCACGGTGATCCCGGCCGACCTCGTGGTGATGTCGGTCGGCATCCGCGCCTCGACGGCGCTGGCGCAATCCTGCGGGCTCGCCTGCGGGCGCGGCATCACCGTCGATGACCGGATGACGACTTCCGACCCGGCGATCTTCGCCCTCGGCGAATGCGCCGAGCACCGTGGGCTCACCTACGGTCTCGTCGAGCCCGCCTACGAGCAGGCCGAGGTGCTGGCCCGCCACCTGCTCGGCGAGGCGGCGGCCTATCCCGGCACGTCGCTGGCCACGAGCCTCAAGGTCTCGGGCCTGCCGGTCTTCTCGGCCGGATTGGTCGATACGCCCGAGGGCGCCGAGGCGGTGGTGATGCACGATGCCGCCGCCGGCCTCTACCGCAAGCTGATCATCGCCGAAGGTCGCCTCGCCGGGGCGGTCTTCGTCGGCGATATCGCCGAGCAGGCGCGCTGCAAGGAGCTGATCCGCTCTGGCGCGCCGCTCTCCCATGACGACCGGGACGACCTGATGTTCGGCCCGGCCCCGAAAACCCTCGCAGCGTGAGTGAGGCAGCGATGGCAGACGAATTCAACGCCGAGCAGAAGCGCTACCTCGAGGGCTTCGCCTCCGGCATCGCCGCCGCCCGCATGACGGGCGGCCTCGCCGCGGGCCAAGCCCCGGCGAGCGCGCCGGCCGAGCCCACGGGCCCGGACGCGATCCACATCAAGGCGCAGATCCGCACCGTGAAGGAGGGCGGCAAGCTCTGCGACCAGGAAAAGTGGAAGCGCGCCGAGAACCCGTTCGACGGCCACAACCGCCTGAAGGCGGAGGCCGCCACCGGCAAGCACCCCAAGCCCGAAGACAATTTCCGCTGGCGCTATCACGGCATGTTCTGGGTCGCGCCGAACCAGGTCTCCTACATGTGCCGGATCCGGGTTCCGAACGGCATCCTGAACCACTGGCAGTTCGCCGGCCTCGCCGACCTCGCCGACGCCCATGGCGGCGCCTACAGCCACGTCACCACCCGCGCCGGCCTGCAGGTGCGCGAGATCAACCCTGAGCACGCTCAGCCCTTCCTCGACGGGCTGATCGATCTCGGCCTGACCGCGCAGGGCGCGGGCGCCGACAACATCCGCAACGTCACCGGCTCGCCCGCCGCCGGCATCGACGCGCAGGAACTGCTGGACACCCGTCCGCTCACCAAGTCCTGGCACAACTGGATCCTGAACGACCGCTCGCTCTACGGCCTGCCGCGCAAGTTCAACGTCTCCTTCGACGGCGGCGGCGTGACGCCGGCGCTCGAAGAGACGAACGACATCGGCTTCCAGGCGATCGAGGTGCTGGAGGGCGCCGTCGTCGCGCCGGGCGTCTGGATGCGCCTCGTACTCGGCGGCATCTCGGGCCACAAGGATCTCGCCCGCGACACCGGAATCGTCCTCAGGCCCGAGGAGTGCAATCGCGTGGCCGACGCGATCATCCGGGTCTTCATCGAGATCGGCGACCGGACCAACCGCAACAAGGCCCGGATGAAGTACGTCCTCGACGCCTGGGGCTTCGACAAGTACATCGCCGCCGTCGAGGAGAAATTGGGCCGGAAGCTCGACCGGGTCGACGCCGCCCATGTCGCCCCGCGCCGGCCGACCGACCGCTTCAGCCATGTCGGCGTGCACGCCCAGGCCCAGCCCGGCCTGAACTGGGTCGGCGTGGTGCTGCCCGTGGGCAAGATGACCACCGACCAGATGCGCGGGCTGGCCAAGATCGCCGCGGAATGCGGCGACGGCCAGATCCGCATGACGGTCTGGCAGAACTTCATTTTTTCCGGTGTGCTGGACGCCAAGGTGGCGGAGGTCGAGGCTCGCGTGGAAGCGCTCGGCCTCACCATCAAGGCCGCCGGCATCCGCTCCGGGCTCGTGGCCTGCACCGGCTCGCGCGGCTGCAAGTTCGCCGCCGCCGACACCAAGGGTCACGCGATGATCATCGCCGACCATGTCGAGCGGACCGTGCCGGCGCTGGACGTGCCGGTGAACGTGCACCTCACCGGCTGCCACCATAGCTGCGCCCAGCACTATATCGGCGATATCGGCCTGATCGGCGCCAAGGTCGTCGTCTCGGAGGAGGGCGACACCGTCGAGGGCTACGACGTCGTGGTCGGCGGGGGCTTCGCCGAAAATCCGAAGATCGGCACCGAGATCTGGAAGGCGGTGAAGGCCGAGGACGCGCCCGCCCGCGTCGAGGCCCTGCTCAACGCTTATCTCGCCCGCCGCCAGGGCCCGGAGGAGAGCTTCCAGGCCTTCACCGCGCGCACCGGCCCTGAGGCCCTGCGCGACGCCGCCGAAGAGCAGCCGGCGCTGAAGGCCGCCGCATGACCCGTCTGGCGCCATCCCCTCTCCCCGCACGCGGGGAGAGGGTCGAGCCCCCCTCGTCGGGGGCGAGACGAGCCCGGAGGGCGGGGGTGAGGGGGCGCCTCCGGTCGAGGCTCCTCCGGCAACGCCCCCTCACCTTCGGCTGCCGCCTCGCTGCGCTCCCCGGCAAGGGGGAGACGCAGCCCTCTCCCCGCAAGCGGGGCGAGGGGGCGCACACGTTGCATCCGCACTGCCCGATCATCCGGTAATCGCCATGACCCAGCACGTCACGCCCCCGCTCGTCCTGATCCCGGAAAACGCCCCGTTCAACGCCGACCAGCGCTCCTGGCTGTCGGGCTACTTCGCCGCGCTCCTCGGCCCGGCGGTCGAGGGCGCCACGGCCCTCGCCCCCGGCGAGGCGCCGGGCGGTGCGAAAAAACTCGCCGATAACGACGACGCGCCCTGGCACGACCCGTCGATGCCGCTCGCCGACCGCATGGCGATGGCCAAGGACAAGTCCGAGCCGCAGAAGCTGATGGCCGCCATGGCCCAGCAGGATTGCGGACAATGCGGCTACAATTGCGCCGACTACGCCAACGCGATCTTCCTCAAGAGCGAGGAGCGGCTGAACCTTTGCCAGCCCGGCGGCAAAGAGACGCTTCGGATGCTCAAGAAGCTGGACGAGGAGTTCGGCGCAGCCGGCGGCGCGGCCGCACCGAAGGCGGAGGCGGGCGACGCTCCGAAGAAGGAGCCGGAACTCGGGCCGCTGGGCTTCTGCCGCGAGAACCCGGTGGAAGCGACCTTCCTCTCCCGCACGCGCCTCAACGCGCCGGGCGGCGAGAAGGAGACCTGGCACATCGAGATCGACTTGGCGGACACGCCGATCACCTACGAGGCGGGGGACTCCCTCGGCCTGTTCCCCGCCAACGCCCCGGCGCTGGTGGATGCGGTGATCGCCGAACTCGGCACCCGGCCCGAGCGGATGATCGCCGGCAAGACCCTGCGCGACCGGCTGCTGACCGAGTATTCGCTCGGTGCGGCGCCGGACAACCTCTACCAGCTCCTCTCGCTGCTGACCTCGGGCGCGGCCCGCAAGAAGGCTCAGGCGCTCGCCGCCGGCGAGGACCCGGACGGCGATGCGGCCTATCTCGACGTGCTCGGCGCGCTCCACAAGTTCCCCGGTGCGCGCCCCGACGCCGAGGTCTTCCTCGAAGCGCTCGACGAGTTGCAGCCGCGGCTCTACTCGATCTCCTCCTCGCCCAAGATGGATGCCGGCCGGGTTTCGCTCACCGTCGACGCGGTGCGCTACAACCACCGCTCGCGGCTGCGTCTGGGCGTCGCCTCGACGCATCTGGGCGAGCGGCTCGCGGAGCAAACCAAGGTCCGGATCTACCTGCAGAAGGCACACGGCTTCGGCCTGCCACAGGACCCGTCCAAGGACGTGATCATGTGCGGCCCCGGCACCGGCGTCGCTCCATTCCGCTCCTTCCTGCGCGAGCGCGCGGCGACGAAGGCTCCCGGCCGCAACTGGCTGTTCTACGGCCACCAGCGGCAGGCGACCGACTTCTTCTACAGGGAGGAGCTGAACGGCCTGAAGGACGAGAAGGTGCTGACCCGCCTCTCGCTCGCTTGGTCGCGCGACGGCACGGAGAAGACCTACGTGCAGGACCGGATGCGCGAGAACGGCGCCGAGCTGTGGAAGTGGCTGGAGGGCGGCGCCCATTTCTACGTCTGCGGCGACGCCAAGCGCATGGCCAAGGACGTGGAGCGGGCGATCATCGACGTCGCCGCCCAGTTCGGCGGCAAGAACCCCGACGAGGCCGTGGCCTACCTCGCCGCCCTGAAAAAGACCGGACGCTATCAGGCGGACGTGTACTGAGGGGAGGGGCCTCTCCTCCTTCGTCATCGCGAGCGACGGCGAAGCGATCCAAGGGCGCCGCCTTCTCCGGAGGGGGCGGCGGGCTGGATGGCTTCGCCTCGCGTAACGGCGCGGGCGCGGCCTGCGGCCCGTCTCAAGCCACCGGGTTCACCCGCGGGTCGGCCCGCAACCGCGCCGCCGCCAGATCGACGAAGGCGCGGGTCTTGGCCGGCGCCCGGCGCCCCTCGGGGCTCACGACATGGATCGGCAGCGGCGCCTCCTCATGCTCGGCGAGGAGGATGCGCAGGCGTCCCTCCGCCACGGCCGCCGCGACCTGATAGGACAGGAGCCGGGTCACGCCCCATCCGTCGAGCGCCGCCGCGAGCGCCGCGTCGACCGTGCTGCAGGCGAGCCGGGGATGGAGCGTGACGCTCGTGCGCCGCTCGGGGCCGAAGCGCCAGTCCGGCAGCGCCCCGAGGCTCGTCGAGCCGATCACCGCGTGGTTGCGCAGGTCGCCGGGGGACTCCGGCACGCCGTGCCGCTCCAGATAGGCCGGCGCGGCGCAGACCACCCGCCGCACGCTGCCGACGCGCAGCGCGGTGAGGCCGGAATCGGCGAGATGGCCGATCCGCACGCCGACATCCACGCCCTCCTCGACGAGGTTGGCCACGCGGTCGAGGAACAGGGCGCGGGCCGAGACGGCGGGGTGGCGTGCCAGATACTCCGTCAGCACCGGCAGGACGTAGAGCCGGCCGAACTGCACCGGTGCGGTCAGCGTGAGCGTTCCCGTGGGCGTGGCGGTCGAGCCCGCGGCAGCGGCCTCGGCCTCCTCGAGATCGGCGAGGATGCGGCGGCAATCCTCGAGATAGCGCGCGCCCGCCTCCGTCAGCTTCACCGAGCGCGTCGTGCGGATGAACAGCCGCGCTCCAATCGCGTCTTCGAGCGCGGCCACGGCCCGCGTCACCGCCGGCGGGCTCATGGCGAGGTTTCGCGCGGCCCCGGCGAAGCCGCCGCTCTCGGCCACCCGCACGAACACCCGCATCCCCTGACAGCGATCCATCGCGACACCTCCCGAGCGGGCTGGAGCCTGCCGATTATTCCGCTGTACGCAACAGTCAGCTGCCAAGAACCGTGCTTCACGCCGCTTCGGATCGGCAGTCTCCTGTCTCCGCGGCCGATCCCGGCTAAAAGGAGACGCATCGTGAAGCTCTACAGTCTCTCGCTCTCGGGCCATGCCCACCGGGCGCGCCTGTTCCTGGCGCTGGTCGGTCAGCCCTACGAGACCGTCGAGGTCGACATGGCGGGCGGCCAGAACCATTCGGCCGACTTCCTGGCGCTCAACCCGTTCGGGCAGATCCCGGTCCTCGACGATGCCGGGATCGTCGTGCCGGATTCGAACGCGATCCTGGTCTACCTCGCCAAGAAGCTCGGCCGCGGCGACTGGCTGCCCGAGGATGCGGAAGGGGCGGCGCGGGTGCAGCGTTGGCTCTCGGTGGCGGCCGGACCCATCGCCTTCGGCCCGGCGGCCGCCCGCCTCGTCACGCTGTTCGGCGCCTCCTTCGACACCGGCGAGGTGATCGCCCGCGCCCACAGGATCCTGGCGCTGATCGATGCGGAGCTGGCCTCGCGCGATTGGATCGCGGCCGATCGCCCGACCATCGCCGACGTGGCGCTCTACAGCTACATCGCCGCCGCGCCGGAGGGGAACGTCGATCTGGCGCCCTACGGCCGCGTCCGCGCTTGGCTCGCCCGGATCGAAGCGCTGCCCGGCTTCGTGCCGCTCCCGGCCTCGCCCGTCGGCCTGAACGCAGCCTGAGGTCCGCTCATGAGCACGCAGCCACAGACCGCCTCCCCCTGGCACCGGGGCGAGGTGGCGCTTCAGGAGCGTGTCGGCCTTGCCGCACGCTTGGCCGAACTCGGACCGCGGGTCATCCGCGACCACCTGACCGAGCAGCACCAGAATTTCTATCCGCTGCTCCCCTTCATCGTCCTCGGGACGGTGGACCGAGCCGGCCGGCCCTGGGCTACCCTGCGAGCCGGCGAGCCGGGCTTCCTGCACGCGCCGGACCCGCGCCATCTGCGCATCGAGGCGCTGCGCGCACCCGACGACCCGGCCGAGGACGGCCTGGAGGACGGTGCGGGCGTGGGCCTGCTCGGGATCGAATTCGGCACGCGCCGCCGCAACCGCCTCAACGGCACCCTCCGCCGTGACGGCCCCGCGGGCTTCACGGTCGCGGTTGAGCAGAGCTTCGGAAATTGCCCGCAATACATCCGCCCGCGGCGCGAGACGCCAGCGGCGCAGGCGCGGCCCGAGGCCCCGGCGCCCGTCCTCTCCGACCGGCTCGACGGCCGGGCGAGGGCGCTCGTGGAGGGGGCCGACACCTTCTTCGTCGCGAGCTTCGTCGAGGACGGGGATGAGCGACGGCAGGTCGATGTCTCGCACCGCGGCGGGCCGCCCAGCTTCGTGCGGGTCGCGGCCGACGGCAGCCTCACGATCCCCGATTATTCCGGCAACCGCTTCTTCAACACGCTGGGCAACCTGCTGGTGAACCCGCGCGCCGGGCTCGTCTTTCCCGACTTTTTCGGCGGGGACCTTCTGCAGATGACGGGCCGTACCGAGATCCTGCTCGACCCGGCGGCGGCCGGCGGGATCGAGGGCGCCGAGCGGCTCTGGCGCTTCACGCCCGAGCGGGTCGTCTTTCGGGCGGGAGCCCTGCCGCTGCGTTTTCAGTCGGCCGCGGCGTGAACGGGCGCTCGGCCCGCTGGTCTCAGCCGGATTTGCGCCCGCAGCGGATGTAGTTCGCCTGTCCCTTGCCGCTCGTCCAGGTCAGCCGGTCCTGCTCGACGAGCAGGCGCACCTGCGAGGTCCAGCGCCGGCCGCGCTCGCTGCAATCGGCCGCCATGGTCCAGGCATTGCCCTCGCGGCGGTTGTTGCGGAAGCGGCAGATGGTGCGCCCGGCCTTGGCGCCCTCTTCGCTGATCGTGGCCGGCAGGAAGCCGCGGCGGCGCTGGCGCTGGCCGCAGGCCACGGGGGTCGGCCCCCACACGCCGACGAAGGCCGCGCGCTCCACCTGCGGCGCGACGGGCCGCGGCTCGGCGTCCGGCCTCACCATCTCCAGGGGCGGGGCGGGCGCGGCGACGGTGAGGACCCGCGCGGGTCCGGAGGGGCCGGCGGCGGGCGCGGCGACCCGCTCCGGCTCGGGCAGGCGCACCTCCGGCACGTCGATGCCGCCGCCGTCGCCGGAGACGTATCGGCTGTTCCCGGCCGAGGCCGCCACGGGACCGTCATCGGTGAGCACGACGACGGTGTAGGCGAACAGCGCCCCCCAGCCCGCGGCCAGGATCATCGGGATCGCCAGCCGGCGCCGCGCGGCCGCCGGGCCGGGCGACTCGCCCTCACCCGCGCCGGGCTTTTCCGCCTCGCGCGCTGCCTCCGTCATCGCCGTCCCCCCGGCATGCACTCCACCCTCGCCGTTCACCGCCCGAAAAGACCTTTTGAAAACCGCGCCGTCCGGTTGCGCTCGCGCGGCGGCTCGGCCGCATCCGTCATCCAGGCCGCCTGCACGACGCGGCGCTCGCCCTCGAACGATTCGTGGCCGTGCCGGGAAGGGTCGCGCTGCGGATGAGCGAACATCGTGCCCATCGTCGGCGGCGCCGCGACGGCGAAGGGCGTGTCGCCCCCGAAGCGGACGCGCCGGCGGCCCGCGGCGGGCGCCTCCCAGACTCCATCCATCCAGGCGTCGTCCATAGAGACGGGCAGCGCCCCGACCTTGGACGGCCCGTGCGCGCGGATCGCACCGTATTCGAGCTGGCTGCGCGTCATGATCGTGGTCAGCCGCGGGCAGGGGACGAGGTCGACGCCGAATGGGTCGCCTAGCATGGGGGAGAACGCGTCGCTTTCCAACTCGTCGATCGGCGCCTCGAGCCGGCCGTTGAGCGTCACTTCGTCCGCGGTGAGGTCACCCGGCCCGGTGACGGCGGCCCCGCCGGGGAGGCCGCTGCAGGGCTCGCGCGACGCCGGCGCGGCGCGCACCGCATCGGAATCGTAGATCGACAGGCACGCCATGGCTCGCTTGCCTCCCAGGCGAGAGGCGCACCGACCCTGGCGGGGCAGGACGCCAACCGGAAGCCGTTCGCGGCCCGGTTCCTGAGGGTAGACGCCGGGATTGCGGCAGAGGCACGGCGAGGAGCGCGGCAAGCTCTTCCCGCCGCTGGCAGAACCTGCCATGGTCAAGCTTGGCGGTCCCTGCTCACCGTCGACAGTCCCTGCGTGATGAAACCTGTCACCCTCGCCGTCCTCGGCTCGGCGCTGGCGCCCTTCCTGGCGCTGACCCCGGCCTATGCCCAGACGCGGGCCCCCGCGACGCGCGTGATCTGCGCGGAGGCGATGGCCACGGTGAAGGAGCAGGGCGACGTCGTGCTCAGCCTGGGCGGGCGCCCCCCGGAACGCTTCGTGCGCGACCGCAGCTTCTGCGAACTCACCGAGATCGCCGAGCTTCGCTTCGTGCCCACCCGCGACAACCCGCAATGCCCGATCGGCTACCGCTGCCGCGAGCCGGATTACGGCGACTGGAACTGGGACCCGAATTGAGGGCGGGCGCGTCCGCGCCGCGCTAGGAGACGGGTCCACGGTGTCGCACCTTGGCTCCCAGGGCGCTGGCGGCGGACCGGTCCGGCCCTCGACATGACCGAAATTTCACGTGACAGGAGCGGCGCGACGCCACGTTCTCGCCATGACGGCTGGCCACGGGCGCCGTGCCGGGCGCTGCGTTCGGCGACCGACCCCGTGGGCCGGCCCCCGTCACCCGCCCCGGGTGGGCGCGGACCGGCACAGCGAGAAGGAGTACCTGCGTGGCCGCACTCAAGAGCGGGCTCGGCATCCAGGCCGTGCTCACGGCGCTCGTCGCGCTCCTGCTGCTCGCCGCGCCGGGGCTTCCCTCGCCCCCGCTCTACGTCTCGCTGGCGGGCTTCGCCATGGCGGGCATTCTGATCGCCGCGAACAACCTCTCGGCCTATCTCAAGATTTTCGTCTCGGTCTACGGCGCCGGCTACCTGCTGTTGGCCGTGTCCAAGACGCTGGCCAATGCCGGAGCCCTGCCGGGCTTCGTCGCGGCCCTGCTCCCGCCGGACTTCGCCGCGACGGGCGCCGTCGTCTTCGGGGCCATCGTGCTCGCCGTCTCGCACTGGAAGCCGATCCGGGACATCACCCTCATCGCCGACCCCTATTTCGCGAACCGCGACGCGCCGAGCCGCGAGGTCGGCATGTTCCGCTGGTTCGGCACCACCGAGGGGCGAATCGGCCGCAATCTCGTGGCGCTGTCGATCTTCGTGAACTTCGCCGACGTCGCGCTGACCCTCGGGTTCAACTTCTTCTACCGCGACATGTACAATTCCCTGCAGGCCCTCGACGCGCCGGCCTTCTGGAATCAGGTGTTGTGGGTCTTCATCCCGCTCGCGACCCTCAACGTCGTGCTCGGCATGTTCGACCTCTACGTCGATTCCGCCCTGCAGCTGCGCTGGCGCACCTGGCTCACCCAGAGCCTCTATCAGCGCTGGCTCGGGGACGGCACGCATTACCGCATCCCCTTCACCGACGAGGACGCCGACAACCCGGACCAGCGTATCCAGTCGGACGTCAACAGCTTCATCGCCCAGACCACGACGCTCTCGACCCGCCTGCTCTCGCAGGCCGCGCAGCTCGTCTCGTTCATGGTCATCCTGTGGACGCTCTCGCGCGACTTCGTGCTGCCCTTCACGGACGCGGTGATCCCGGGCTTCCTGGTCTGGCTGGTCATCGCCTACGCGGTGGTGGGCACTTGGCTGACCCACCTGATCGGCAAGCCGCTCATCGGCCTCGATTACCGGCAGGAGCAGGTCGAGGCGGATTTCCGCTTCGCGCTGGCACGCAACCGCATCTACTCGGAGCAGATCGCCCTGCTGCGGGGCGAGCGGGCCGAGACCTCGCGGCTCAACACCCTGTTCCACGCCATCGTCGACAACTATGTCGGCATCATCTTCCGGCGCATCAAGCTGATCGCCTTCACCTTCAGCTACCGGCAGGCGAGCGCGGTCTTCCCGCTCATCATCGCCGCGCCCTCGTTCTTTGCCAAGAAGATCACCCTGGGCGCCCTGCAGCAGACATCGAACGCCTTCAGCAACGTCCAGAACTCACTGAACTTCTTCATCAATTCCTACACCATCCTCGCGGCCTACAAGGCGAACACCATTCGTCTGGGCTCGTTCAAGCGGGCGATGACGAAGGCCGAGGCCCTCGCGAGCGCGGGCTACGGGCTGGCCCAGGACAACGACACCGGGAGCGCCGTGACCGCCCGCGACCTCACCCTCGCCCTGCCCGACGGACGCGAGATCGTGCGGGCGGACACGCTCAGCCTGCCGAAGGGCGGCGCGACCCTGGTCAGCGGCCCCTCCGGCTCGGGCAAGTCGACCCTGTTCCGCGCGATCGCCGGCATCTGGCCCTTCGGCAAGGGCCGGGTCCACGTTCCGGCCGGGCAATCGGCGCTCGTGCTGCCGCAGCGGCCCTACATCCCGCTGGGGTCGCTGCGCGGCGCCGTGGCCTACCCGCACACCATCGACCAGTTCTCCGACGAGGCCATACGCGCGGCGCTGGAGGCCGCCCGGCTTCCGCAGCTCGCCGACCGGCTCGACGAGATCGACAACTGGGACCGGCGCCTGTCGGGCGGCGAGCAGCAGCGCCTCGCCATCGCCCGGGCGATCCTGGCCAAGCCCGACTGGCTGTTCCTCGACGAATCGACCGCCGCCCTCGACGAGGAGACCGAGGCCGAGATCTACCGGATGCTGCGCGAGACGCTGCCCGGCACGACCATCGTCTCGATCGGCCACCGCTCGACCCTGCACAAGCACCACGACCGGCGGGTCGAGATGAAGCCGACGCAGGACGGCCGCTTCGAGCCGCGCGCGCTGGAGGCTCCCGCCCCGGCGGAGTAGGGTCGGTACGCCTCGCGGTGACCGGCCCGGCGCGTCCGGGCCGGGCGACGCGGCGGACCGGCCCCCGCCGGCCAGCCGGAGCGACAGCATGAGCGATCTCGCGCGCAACAAGGCGACCGTCATCGCCTTCTACGAACTGATGTTCAACGAGTGCCGGCCGCGCGAGGCCATCGAGCGCTATGCCGGCGCGGACTACATCCAGCACAACCCGCACGTGGCCAGCGGCAAGGACGGCTTCATCGCCTATTTCGAGCGCATGGCGCGCGAATGGCCGGGCAAGCGGATCGAGGTGAAGCGGGCCGTCGCCGAGGGCGATCTCGTCGTGCTGCACGGTCTCCAGCACTGGCCGGGCGACCACGACTACGCCGCCATCGACATCTTCCGCCTCGACGGCGACGGCCGGATCGTCGAGCACTGGGACGTGCTGCAGATCCTGCCCGAACACTCCGCCAACGCGAACGGGATGTTCTGATAGGACTTCCGTTCGATGATCTCGGCTTTCACCTCGGGCCGTCATCGCGAGCGTGAGCGAAGCGATCCAGCCGCGCGACCTCTCCGGATCGTTCGGAGCGCCGGAGGGCTTCGGCTCCGCCGCGCCATGACGATTCGGGACGATCAGCCGGAATCGGTGTCAGACGCCGGCCGCCTCCAGCAGCCCCTCGACCATGCCGCGGTAGCCGGCACCGAACAGCCGCAGATGCACCAGCGCCGGCCAGAGCGTGTAGATCGGCGCGCGCTCCGCCTCGCCGGGCTCCGCCGCGCCGTAAGCCTCGCGGAAGGCCGGCCCCGGATGGCCGAACAGCGAGAGCATCGCCAGATCGACCTCCGCATGACCGTGATAGCAGGCCGGGTCGATCAGCCCGGTGACGCGCTCGCCCGCGAAGAGGACGTTTCCGCCCCACAGGTCGCCGTGGAGGAGGGCCGGGCGCGGATGCCGGGGCAGGCGGTTCGGCAGATCGTGCGCGAGCGCCTCTATCCGCCGGGTCAGGGGCGTGGGCAGGTGGCCGGCATGGCAGAGCAGGCGCCGTCCGCCCCAGAAGCCCGGCCAGTCGTCGCTCCCGGCATTCTCGATGACGACGGGACCGAAGGCGTAATCCTCCGGCCAGCCGTAGCGCGGACCGGAGGCCGCGTGCAGGCGCGCCGCGACGCGGCCGAGATCGGCCTGGGCGCCGGGCCCGGCCCCCGAATCGGCCAGGCGTTCGAGCACGAGGATCGCGTCATCGACCGCGAGGACGGACGGGGCCGGCACGCCGGCCGCCGCGATGGCCTCCAGCATGCGCGCCTCGGTCCGCGGCGCGGGGCCCGTTTTGGCCACCGCCTCGCGCCCGTCCTCCAGGCGCAGGGCCGCGCAGTGCGAGAGACTTCCGCCCGCCATCGGCCGCGCCTCGGCGAGCCGGCCGCCGAGGAGATCCGCCGCGCGGCGCGCGAGCTCGCTCATCCCGTCTCCGCGATGCGTCGGACCAGCGCCCGGGCGCCCGCCGTCACGTCGGCCCAGGTCGTCGCGAAGCCCTCGTCCGCGCCGTAATAGGGATCGGCCACGGGCTCGCCCGTCCGGCCCGGCACGTGGTCGAGGAGCAGGCTCAGCGCCGCCCGCGCATCCGCCGGGCGCAGGGCGCGCAGCCGGGTGAGGTTAGCGTGATCGAGGGCGACCACGTGGTCGAAGCGCTCGAAATCCGCTGCCGTCACCTGCCGCCCGCGGTAGCCGGAGATGTCGACGCCGTTGGCCCGCGCCACCGCGACCGCGCGGGGGTCGGGCGGCTCGCCCACGTGCCAGTCGCCGGTGCCGGCGGAATCGACACGCGTGTCCAACCCGGCCCGCTCCGCCTCCAGCCGGAAGGCGGCCTCGGCCAGGGGCGAACGGCAGATGTTGCCCAGACACACGAACAGAACGGAAGGGTTCGGCCGCCCGCTCACGCGCTCGCCTCGCCGAACGGCCGGGTCGCCGCCTCCAGCCAGTCGCGCGTCGCCCTGTCGAGATGCGGTGCGAGGCACGCGCGCACCCGGGCATGGTAGGCGTCGAGCCAAGCCGCGTCGGCGGCGCCGAGCAGCGTCGCGTCGATCAGGCGACGGTCGATGGGAGCCAGCGTCAGCGTCTCGAAGCCGAGCATCGGCCGCTCGGCCCCCGGAACCGTCCGCTCCTCGACCAGGATCAGGTTCTCGATGCGGATGCCGTAGGCGCCCGCACGGTAATAGCCCGGCTCGTTCGAGAGGATCATGCCGGGCTTCAGGGCCACCGTGCCGGTCTTGGCGATGCGTTGCGGCCCCTCGTGCACGGAGAGAAAAGCGCCGACGCCGTGGCCGGTGCCGTGGTCGTAATCGAGCCCCGCCTCCCACAGGCTCGCCCGGGCGAAGGCATCGATCTGCGCGCCCGTGGTGCCCTCGGGGAAGACGGCGCGGGCGATGGCGATGTGCCCCTTCAGCACGCGGGTGAAGCGCTCGCGCATCCCGTCCGTGGGCGTGCCGACCGCGACCGTGCGGGTGATGTCGGTGGTGCCGTCGGCGTATTGCGCGCCGGAATCGATCAGGAAGAGCTCGCCGGGCCGCGCGGTGCGGTCGGTGGCACGGGTGACGCGGTAATGCACGATCGCCCCGTTCGCCCCGGAGCCGGAGATGGTCGGGAACGAGACGTCGCGCAGCTCGCCGCCCTCGGCCCGAAAGTCTTCGAGGGCCTCGACCGCCCGGATCTCGCTCACGCCCTCTTCCGCCGCCCGGTCGAGCCAAGCGAGGAAGCGCGTCACGGCCAGGCCGTCGCGGCGATGGGCGGCGCGGGCGCCGGCGATCTCGGCGGCGTTCTTCACCGCCTTCATCGCGGTGACCGGGTCGGGGCCGGTATCGGCCACGCCGCCGGCCGCCTCGACGAGCCCCTTGAGCGCCGCCGCGCCCGTCGTCGCATCGAGGCGAACTCTGGCCGCGCCCGCGCTGGCCTGCGCGAGAGCCTCGGCGAAGGCGGCGCGCGGACGAAGGTCGGCCAGCGGTTCGAGGGCGGCGCGCAAATCCGCGTCGATCTCGGGCGAGGTGAGATAGAGCGCGGCCCGGCCCTCGCGGGGCAGGACGGCGTAACCGAGGGCCAGGGGCGTGTGCGCGATGTCGGCCCCGCGCAGGTTGAAGGCCCAGGCGAGGTTGTGCGGATCGGAGATCACCAGCGCGTCGAGCCCACCCTCGGCCAGCGCGGCGCGGATGCGGTCGAGCTTGGCCTCGCGGCTCTCACCCGCCAGCGCGTCCGGCTGGGCCGCGACCCGGCCGGCGGGAGGCTTGGGGCGCCCGGCCCAGACCGCGTCCACGAGGTTCGCCTCGACCGGGCGCAGGGAGGCTCCGGCCTTGGCCGCGGCCCGCTCCAGCCGGGCGACGCCGTCGACGGTGTGGAGCCAGGGGTCGTAGGCCAGAACCTGCCCGGCTTTGAGATGGGTGCCGAGCCAGGTTTCCGGGGTCGTCTCGGCCAGCGGCACCACGGTGATCGTGCCGGTATCGACCTGCTCGGGCGCCTGCAGCGTGTAGCGCCCGTCCACGAACAGGGCGGCCGCGTCGGCGAGCACCGCGGCCAGACCGGCCGAACCGGTGAAACCCGTCAGCCAGGCGAGGCGCTCGGCGTTGGCGGGCACGTATTCGGATTGGTGCTCGTCGGCCCGGGGCACCACGAAGCCGTCGGCGTGGATCTCGCGCAGGGCCGCGCGCAGGGCCTCGATCCGCTCGGGCCCCTTGGCGTGGCTCGGATCGTCGAAGGTCTGAAACCGGGGGCGGGAGCTTTGGCGCGCGTCGTTGGTCAGGGTTGCGTTCGTCATGGCGGAAGCCTAGCGCCTCGCGCCCGCCCGCGTCACCCTCGTTCAGCGCGGGCGGGGTGCGGCTCCGCCCCGGCGCAGCACCAGGGTCGCCCAGCCCTCGATCACGCCGGAGCGGGCGAGATGGAAGCCGCGATGGCGGTAGGTCGAGAGCACGCCGGGCACGTCGCGCTCGATCAGCCCGGAGAGGATCAGCACGCCGTGATCGGCCACCACGGCGGTGAGCGAGGGCGCGAGCCGTTTGAGCGGGCGGGCCAGGATGTTGGCGAAGACCACGTCGAAGCCGCGCGGCCGGTTCGCCAGGGCATGGCGCACGCCGGGCGCGTGGTAGAGGCGCATGAGCGGCCCGAGGCCGTTGAGGCGGGCATTCTCCCGCGCGGTCGTCACGGCCTCCGGATCGAGGTCGCCGGCCACGACCGGGATGCGCAGCGCGCGAGCCGCGGCAAAGCCCAGGATGCCCGTGCCGGTGCCGACATCGAGGACGCGGGCGGGGCGGCGCCGCTTCATCTCGGCCACGAGCGCCCGCAGGCAGCCCAGCGTGGTGCCGTGGTGGCCGGTGCCGAAGGCGAGCGCCGCCTCGATCTCGATGGCGAGGTCGTTGGGCCGCACGTGGTGCCGGTCGTGGCCGCCATGCACGAGGAAGCGGCCCGCGCGCACCGGCTTCAGCCCTTCGAGCGAGGCGCGCACCCAATCCTGCTGATCGATGGTCTCGAAGGCGGCCTCGTCGGCCTGGGCACCGACCACGGGGCGGATCAGCGCGCGGATCATCTCCGCGTCCGGCTCCTCCGAGAAGTAGGCTTCGAGGCGCCACGCCCCAGTCTCCTCGACCTCGAAGGCGGCCACCGCCGTCTCCATGGGGTCGAACATCTCGCCCAGAAGCTCGGTCATGGCACGAGCGGAGGGCTCGTCCGTGATCAGGCGCAGGACGTGCGTGGGACGGTGCGGCGGCAGACCTTCGAGCATGGGCCGCCCCTTACCATCCGTCCGCCCGCAGGGCCACGCATAACCGCAACATGCCCGCGCGCCTCCTGCTACGCGAACCGGCAGGCCAAAGCCGTGATCCCTGAAGCACAGGCAAGGACTTTATCGCCTAATCCTGCGGCATTATGTTTAATTTATAGACGAATTTCGTGGAACCGGGGTCGGGAGGAGACGTTCTCACGGGCCAAAGTGTTTCTCGCACAGACGCCTGTCAGGGCCGTCGCGGCTGTTGGCACGGCAAGCGGCGACCGGGTGTCTTGCGAGGGTTCGTTCGTTCCGCTCATCGAGGCGCTTCGAGTACCTGCCGCGTCATGACACCCAGACCCGCCCGTCCCCGCTCACCCATCATCGTCAAGCGCGAGCCGCGCGCCGACCGCCGCCGCACGGCGCGGCCGGACATCCTCGATGCGACCGCCCTCGAAGCGCCGCTGCCCGGCCCGCTGCTGGTGCTGCTGAGCCGCCTCCACCGCGCCGAGGCCAAGCCGGCCGGGGATTCGGACGCTGCCTCCTGAGGCGGGAACGGAACCCGGGCGCGCGCGCAACGCTTGTCACGGCGCTTCTGCCGAGCCGGGATGCGCGGTTCGCAAGATCGAGAAAAGGGTGATCCGATGGCGGTGGTGTCGTACACGATCTTCGAAGAGGGCAAGTCCGCCAAGGCGACGGGCAAGCCCGATTCGGCCAACCCCTACGAGGCCGGTTCGCAGGAGAGCCTGGACTGGCTCGAAGGCTACACGGCCGACGAGCCCGAGGTCTCCGCCGCCGGCCCCGACGAGGAGTAAGCGGGTCTCGGCCGGGGGCTGCGGAAGCCGCTCCTGTCCGCGCGATGTCCGCCTGGATTGAGCGGTCCGGCTTGCCCGGCGGAGCCCTCGCGCCGGCGTCGCAGATGCGGCGTCCGGCCGGCGATCCCGGAAACCGTCGTGAACCGCCGCGCCTGAACAGACGGGCCGCTCGCCGTTTTCCTCGGGTCTGACCACGGACGCGCGCCGCGCAGAGGAGCCGGGCACTTCGTGGGCTTCCTGCATAGCCCGAGGGTCCGGCCCTTCTTCGCGAGGGGTCGGGCTTCGTCGTGATCAGGACCGGGACACGTTCCTGAGGCGATGACGGGGAGGGATCGAACCGTCCCGCCATCGCTTTCCGGCTGCCTATGCGAGGGCCCGCTCCAGCTCGCCCTTCGTCATCTTCGAGCGGCCGGGAATGTCCTGCTTGCGGGCGCGCTCCATCAGCTGCGCCTTGGTCGTCCCGCCCTTGCCGCCCCTCGCGGCGGTCTTGCCGGTCTTGCCGCCCGTCTTCCCACCCGTCTTGCGGCTCGAGGCGGCCTTCTCGGCCACGTCGTCGGGCTGCTTCGAGAACTGCTTGCCCTTGGCGGAATCGGACCGCTTCTTGGCAGTCGAGCGTGCGTACTCGGAATCGGAGAGGGTCTCGCGGGCTTTCTTGGGCAGGTAGCGCTCGCCGGTCTTGCCGCTCTCGCGGCCGGACTTCGTGCCCCACTCCTCGTCGGTCCACTGCTTGAGGTGGTTGTCGTCGGACTTCTTGCCCGCGTAACCACCGCCCTCCTTCTTGTATTCACTCGTGGCCATCTGTGCCTTGCGAGCCGACCACTGACCGGGCTTGCCGCCCTTGGAGGATTGCGTCACCTCCTCCTTGACCTTGTCCCAGAGCTTGGGGTCCGTCTTCTTCGCCGTACCAGCCATCGATTTCGCCTCCTGAGCGACATTTGGCTGTCAACAGAAGGCGGCATCCTCGGTTCCGGCTGGCCCCAGGCAGGACCGGCCGCGACGGGCGTTGACAGGAGGAGGGGAAGCTTCCACCTGCGCGCCATCGATCCCCCATCGACCCCCAGTGCCGGACAGATCCGGACGAACGAGGATCCGCGATGTCCGAAGGCGTCACCGCCACCGCTCCGAAGGTGTTCATCGACGGCGAGGCCGGCACGACCGGGCTCGGCATCCGCGAGCGCCTCGAACGCGAGGGGCGGGTCAGCGTCGTCAGCATCCCCCACGAGAGCCGCAAGGATGCGGGAGCCAAGCGGGCCATCCTCGAAGAGGTCGATCTCGTCGTGCTCTGCCTGCCCGACGAGGCCTCCCGCGAGACCGCCGCGCTCGCCGACAGCCTGCCCGGCGGCGGCCCGAAGCTGCTCGACGCCTCCACCGCGCACCGGATCGCCCCGGGCTGGGTCTACGGCTTTGCCGAGATGGCGCCGGGGCAGGCCGACGCCATCCGCGCCGCGCGCCGGGTCGCCAATCCCGGCTGCTACCCGACCGGGGCGATCGCGCTGCTGCGCCCGCTGGTCGAGGCCGGGCTGATCCCCTCGGATCACCCCGTCAGCATCAACGCGGTGAGCGGCTACAGCGGCGGCGGCCGCAGCATGATCGAGGCCTACGAGCGGGGGGAGGGGGCGCCGTTCCAGCTCTACGGCCTCGGCTTCGGCCACAAGCATCTTCCCGAGATCGAGGCCTATAGCCGCCTCACCCGGCGGCCGATCTTCATCCCCTCCGTCGGCAATTTCCGCCAGGGCATGCTTGTCAGCATTCCGGTCCATCTCTCGGCGCTGCCGGACCGTCCGACGCCGGGCGATCTCGAGGAGGCCCTGGCCGCGTGGTACGCGGAAAGCCCGCTGGTGCGGGTCGTGCGCGGCGCCGAGGAGGGCGCGCACCGCGAGCGCCTCGAACCGGAAGCCCTCAACGACACCGATCGGCTCGAACTGCGTGTGTTCGGCTCCGACAGCTACGGTCAGGCGGTACTGGTCGGCCGGCTCGACAACCTCGGCAAGGGCGCCTCGGGCGCGGCCGTGCAGAACCTCGGACTGATGCTCGGCCTCGATTGATCCGGGCCGCGCTCCGTCGCGCCAAGATGCGGCGGAGCGCAACTCATCCCTCGGCAAGGATAGGGCCGGACGCGACGCACGTCCCGATCGTCTCCGAAACCGGCCCGCGGCTGCTTTTCGTCGCCGAGACTGATCCGCTGGCCGAACTCGGGCCGCCATCACTGGAAAACGCCGTTCCTACGCCTCGCGCCACCGCGTCAACGCGACCTGCCGTACCTTTCGATGCGGTCTGCGCCGCCGAAATCTGCCTGCAGGACCCGCCACGATCGAACACCGACTGAATCACGTCGGCGTGATCGGCGCGACAAGAGAGTCAGCGAGCTGAAAACATCCCGGTGCATTTCGGAAATCCACAGAAAATACTGAGAGCCGCGGCAGGACGCCGCACCCGTAGGCGTCGGCGGGCGGGTCGTGCCTGCCAGCCAGGGGCAGGGTCGTTCGGTCAAGCCGGCCGCTCCACCGCAGGTCTTCGGGCAAAAACGGCAAGCTCTTGAGGTTGCGTCGTTTTTTGAACAATGAATGCTCAAATATCAACATATGTAAGTTTCATTCCAGACCAAGGATACCACTGAAAATGTGAGGTTTGTCATTTATCGAACGAAGGCCGGAACGATGATTTCCATGGCGAAGTGCATAGAAATGCCGGCCTCGCTGCATTTTCTTTCAGCTGCAACCGCGCGCATTCAAGCTCTCTATCTTGCTCCTTTGAAAACCTGAGCTTACCGTCGATGCGCTAATCCCCTGTCGAAGAAGATTGCGCCATGGACACCAGCGAACAAGACGCGGAAACAGCCCGCCTCGTGACCCTGACGGCAGATGTCGTCTCGGCCTATGTCAGCAACAACCATGTTCAGAGCGCCGAGCTGCCGAAACTTCTCGGAGAAGTGCACGAGGCGATCCGAGCCGTGAGCACCAGCGGCCGGCCCTCGGCCGAGACGGGGCCGCCCAAGGCGACGCCGCAGGAGATCCGCAAGTCGATCAGCCACGACTTCCTGATCAGCTTCGAGGACGGCAAGCCCTACAAGACGCTGCGACGCCACCTGACCCTGCGCGGCCTCTCGCCGGAGCAGTACCGCGCCAAATGGGGCCTGCCCAACGACTATCCGATGACCTCGGCGAGCTATTCCGAGCAGCGCTCCGAACTCGCGCGGGCGCTCGGCCTGGGCCAGCAGCGGCGCCGGGCCTCCGATCCCGAAGTCGAAGCGGCACCGGAAGCCGCGGCGGCGGCCGAGCCCGAGGCTGCCCCGGAGAAGAAGCGCCGCGCCCCGCGCCGCAAGAAGGACGATTAGAGCATCGTCCCGAAAGGTGGCTGCCGGCTTTCGGAGAAAGACGATGCGAAACAAGAGGCTGGAACATCGTGGCGGATACGATATCCGGCAAGATGTTCTAGGCGTCTTTCACGAACACCCGCTGCGCCCTCGCCACGAGGTCGAGGGCGGTCCGTGTCCGGGCCTTCCTTCGGGCCGCTCAAGGCGGATCGGCCGTCCCGGGCGGAACGGGGCGGCCCGCCACGTTTCGCTCCCGGGCGTCATCCCGGGTCGGGACGCCGCCCGGCGATGCGTCGGGGGCGGTTGAGGGAAGCGGACTGAGCCGGCAAACGCCCGCCTCGGAGGCGTTCGCCGATGATTTGGTCGCACAAGCGCGTGTCCGAGGACGAGGTCCGCTCGATCACGCTCCTCTTTCGCGAGCAGGCCGTGTCGTTCGATCCGAGCGGCCAGATGCTCCTCATCGCTGTGGCGGAGGAGGGACGGAGCCAGCACCTGTGGGTCCGCGTCCCGGACCTCGATCTGCTGGCGCCCTATTACGGCTTCAGCCTCTGCACTCGCGCCGAGCTTCCCCTGGCGCCCGCACTGCTGGCCGGCTGTCCCGAGCAGTTCGCACGCCTGTTCCAGTCCTGAACGGTCTCATACGATTTCCGTTTGATCGCTTCGGTTTCTTCCCTCGTCCTTGCGAGGCGGAGCCGAAGCAATCCAGGGCGCGGCCCTGTCCGGACAGGTCGCGCCCCTGGATCGCTTCGCTGATGCTCGCGATGACGGAGCGGGGTGAAGGCCGAGGCGATGGACCGGAGACGAGATCAGGCCGGGCGCCGGGTCGGGGTGAGCCGCACGCCGGGCGCGGGGCGCTCCAGCAGCACTTCGCGGCGGAAGCGCACCAGCCGGGCCGGGCGCCCGGCATTGCCGCTGGTCAGCGCCTCGGTCTCCTCGACCAGCCCCTGCTGCGCCACGAGCCGGCGGAAGTTCTGCTTGTGCAGCCGCGTGCCCGAGAGCGCCTCCACGGTGCGCTGGAGCTGAAGCAGGGTGAAGGCGGGCGGCATCAGCTCGAACACCACCGGGCGATACTTGATCTTGCCCCGCAGGCGCCCGATCGCGGTGGCCAGCACCCGGCGGTGGTCGTGGGCCATGGGCTGGCCGGTCACGGCGATGTCCTCGGGTACGGTCGCCCCGGCCTGGCCCTTGGCCTCGGGGATCAGCCCGGCCTCGAACAGCAACTCGTAGCGCTCCAGAACGCGCTCCTCGTTCCAGGCGCCGCCGGCTCCGAAATTGAGTCCGACCCGGTCCTCGCGCAGGCGCCGCAGCTTCGCGTCGGAGCCCGCCGCGACCCAGGCCATCAGGCGCGGCTCGATCTCGGCCAGCGCCGCGGGACGGCCCTCGCGAAAATCCTCCCAGGGCAGGTAGCGGTACCAGTTGCGCCACGCCGCCTCGGCCAGACCCGCCGGTCGCAGCTCCCGCACCAGGGCGAGATAGGCCACCGAGAGCAGGTGGACGCCGTGCGGCCCATCCTCGCGGTCGCGGTCGCCGAAGGTGTAGAGCTGCTCGACATAGCCGAGCCGCTGATGGGTCTGCTGCTCGACCCAGGCCCGCAGGCCGCGCTCCAGGGTGGCGTGCTCGGGCACGAGCGGCCCGGCGGGCAGGGCGGTCTCGCGGCCCTTCGCCTGCCCGGAGACCTGCACGGTCAGCGCGCGCGGCTCGCCGTCCGTCGCCGCGACGATGACGGCGACGAGGCCCACCGACGAGGCGCTGTCGCTGCGGATCCCCGCTCTCGCCGCCGCGGCGGCTTTATCCGGTTCGGCCGTGCTCATGCGGATCGTCGCGGCCTCGAGCCCATCTCCCCGGGACATCCCACCGATGGCGGGATCGGTTCGGCCTGCCCTCCTCGCTCTTGCCGGATCGGCCCCGGCAGCGTCAACGCGAGGCCGGGCCTCATCCGCAGGCCATTTCGGGTGCGGCCCTTCCACGATCCGCCCGAATCCGCCGCTCGCGGCCTCCCGCCGATGCTGCTAGATCGAAGCGCAACATCGGTCGGAGCGGCGCGGGGGTGGGTGGCATGGCGGCTGGACGGCGGGGAGAGTGGGCATGAGCGTCGGAACCGGGCTCGGCCTGTCCCGGCCCGCGATGCCGGTGGCGGTGGATCTGCGCCTCTACGGCATCCTCGATGTCGGCGTGCTGGGCGGCGACGCCGGCGCGCTCGCCGAGCTGGCGGCGGAGGCCGCGGCGGGAGGCGCCACCCTGCTGCAGTACCGCGAGAAGGATCTCGACGATGCCCGCGCCGCGCTCACCCGCATCCGGGCCATCCACGCGGCGCTGAAGGGCCGCGCGCCGCTCCTCGTCAACGACCGGGTCGATCTCGCGCTGGCCGCCGGCGTCGAGGGCGTGCATCTCGGCCAGTCCGACCTCCACCCGGAGGAGGCGCGCCGCCTGCTCGGCCCCCGCGCGGTGATCGGGCTGACCGTGAAGACCGGGGCGCAGGCGGACGAACTCTACCGCCTGCCCATCGACTACGCCTGCATCGGTGGCGTCTTCGCCACCACGAGCAAGGACAATCCCGATCCGCCGGTGGGCCTCGACGGACTGCAGCGGATCGTCTTCCGCGCCCGCCTCGCCCGGGGCAGCGGGCTGCCCGTCGGCGCCATCGCCGGGATCGACGCCAGCAACGCGGCCTCCGCGATCCGGGCCGGCGCGGACGGGGTGGCGCTGATCGGCGCGCTGTTCAAGGGCGGGTCGACCGAGGCCAAGGCCCGCGACCTGCGTGCCCGGATCGACGAGGCGCTGGCGGCACGCGCGGGCACGCCACCGCGTTAGCCCGTGCGTGCGCACGATCCGGACGCCGTCAACGTGAGGGGAAGGAGCGCCATGACCGCCATCGCCGTGACCATCGCCGGCTCGGATTCGAGCGGGGGCGCCGGCATCCAGGCCGACCTCAAGACTTTCGCGGCCCTGCGCGTCTACGGCGCCAGCGTCCTCACGGCGCTCACGGCCCAGAACACCCTTGGCGTGCAGGCGATTCACGACGTGCCCGCCGACTTCGTGGCGGCGCAGATCGACTCGGTCTTCTCCGATCTCGCCGTCCGTGCCGTGAAGATCGGCATGCTCTCGCGGCCCGAGACCATCCGCGCCGTGGCCGACGGCCTGCGGCGGCACGCCTCCGGCATCCCGATCGTGCTCGATCCGGTGATGGTGGCCACCAGCGGCGACCGGCTGATCTCGGGGGAGGCGGTCGAGATCCTGCGCAGCGAGCTGATGCCGCTGGCGACCGTCGTCACACCCAACCTGCCCGAGGCCGCGACGCTCCTGGGGGAAGCGGAGGCGGGACACGAGAACGAGGCGGTCGGGCAGGGCCGCCGGCTGGTGGAGCGGGGCGCGCGGGCGGTGCTGATCAAGGGCGGCCACGGCGAGGGCCGCGAGAGCGTCGATCATCTCATCGGCGGGGACGGGACGCTGCGCCGCTTCGCAGCCCCGCGCATCGAGACCCGCAACAGCCACGGCACCGGCTGCACCCTCTCGGCGGCGGTGGCGGCGGGTCTCGCCAAGGGGCAGGGGCTCGCCGAGGCGGTCGCCGGCGCCAAGGCCTACGTCACGGCGGCGATCCGTGCGGCGGATTCGGTTCCCGTCGGCCAGGGCCACGGTCCTCTGCACCACTTCCACGCGCTCTGGTCCTGAGCATTCCGGCTTGAGGAAACGACTTCCCTCCTCGGAATGCGTTTGACAGATCAAACGTTCGTTCGAATAAAGGAACGAAATTCGGTGCCCGACCCGATCCGCTCGAACCGGATGCGCCCCGCGGCGCTCCGAGCGCGCAGCGTTTCGCAGGGCATTCTCAGCGGACCGGCGTGATGGTGGACATAGCGGCAAGCCTCGAGCGGGGACGACCCAAGGATCTCGTCAGCGGCGCACAGGTGCTCTCGGGCCAGCTCGGCAAGACGATCCAGCGGCTGCGCAAGGCCTACAACCTCTCCCTCTCCGAACTCGCCGAACAGTCGGGGGTAGCCAAATCGATCATCAGCCAGATCGAGCGCAACGAGACCAACCCGACGCTCGCCACGATCTGGCGCTTGAGCCAGGCGCTCGACGTCTCGATCGAGCGGGTGCTCGCGACCTCGGACGAGGAGCCGTTCATCGAGCGCTTCTCGCGGGCCGACACGCCGCGGCTGGTCTCCGACGACGGCAAAGTGCGCCTCGCCATCATCGGCTGGATCAAGACCGTCGAGTGGCTGCAATGGTACGACGTCACCGCCGATGCCGGCGGCGTGCTCGAATCCGACGCCCACCAGCGCGGTTCGGTCGAGTCGCTCTCGGTGCTCGAGGGCAGCTTCGAGGTCGAGGTGGCGGGAGACGTGCAGCGCGCCAACGCGGGCGAGACCCTGCGCTATCGCTGCGACCGCCCGCACAGCATCCGCTGCCTCGGCGATGCGCCGGGCCGGGCGACGATGGTGGTCATCATGAAGGCCGCGGTGATGGAGTGAGGGGCCTCTAGACCATCGTGCCGGATATCGTATCCGGCACGATGGTCTAGCCTCTTGTTTCGCATCGTCTTCTTCCGAAAGCCGGCGGCCACCTTTCGGAACGATGCTCTAGCGCCCCGCATTCACCCAGCGCACGAGGTCGGCGAGCACCTGGCTCAGGGCCGCATCGAGGCCCGCGGCGGCGCTCTGCGGATCGACCTTACCGACCGGCACGCGGGCGGTGAAGACGCGGGCGTTGACCACGCGGCCGCTGCCGTCGGCGATGAGCTTGGCCGAGAGGTCCACCACGGCCTCGCCGGTGCCGGAATTGATGTCGAACTCGCGAATCTCGCTGACGAGTTGGTAGTCGGACGGCACCTTGTCGCCGGGCCGCGAGACCGAGCGCAGGCGGCCGGTATTCTCTAGGCTCTGGATCACCCGCGCCTGGATCAGGCGCGGCAGCCGGTCGGCCCACTGGCCGCCGCCGAGGAAGGACAGGGAGCCGCCGGGCTCGCGCACGATGATGCGGTCGGCCTCCATCGGCTGCAGGCCGACGGGCTCGGACACGACGATGGAGCGCGCGGTGCCCCCGGCCCGGGGCTGGCCCGGCAGGGCGGCGAGGTCGAAGGTCAGGGGCGTGCCGCCGCCGCCGCAGCCGCCGAGGAGGGCGAGCGAGGCCAGGAGCGCACCCGCGCGCAGGCCGCGGCCGGGCAGGGCAGGCGAGAGAAGGAAAGGCGTCATACGCGCGGGCACCGTCCATTCGCCGAAGAGGCGACGAGCACCTCCTCTAGCAAGCTCGAGCTTACGGCAACGCTCAAGCGGCGCAGTGCGTGCCGGCACATCATCCCCGCCGGTGGCCGCTCAGCGGCCACCGTTGTATTCCGGCAACGACGGCTTGCCGCCGAAGATGACCTGGGAGGGATCGCGCTCCAGGCTCTTGGCGGCCCGGTTGAGGCTGTTGAGCGTGCGCTGGCCGTCGCTCGACAGCGCCTCGACCTCGCGCCGGCTCGATCCCGAGAGGCGGTTGAAGCTCGTGGAGATGTTGGCGGTGCGCTTGTCGAGGTTCTCCGAGAGCGCGCGGAAGGCCCTGCCCGCATCGCGCACGGAGATCGCCGCCTCGCGGATCTCGGCGAAGGTGCCCGCCCCCTGCTGGCCCGAGGCCGAGCCGAGGAAGCCTTCGGCTCCCTTGAGGACGCCGTCGATCCGGTCAGCGGAGGCGCTGAGCTTGCCCGCAAGCAGGCGGGCGTCGTGCAGGCCCGCTTCGATGTCGGGGCCGGACTTGGCGAGCGCGGCCGAGAAGGTGTCGGCGTTCTCGATCACCCGGTTGAGGCGCTGCCCGTCCACGGCCTTGACGAGGCCGGCGATGGAGGGGCCGGCCTCGGCGAGCGTCTTGGAGAAGGACTCGACGTTGGCGAGCGTGCGGTTGATCGCGCCCTCGTTGCCGGCCACCACCTTGTCGAGGCGCTGAAGCACGTCGTCGGCCCGCTGCGCGATCTGCTTGGCGGCCGCCATCATGTCCTGGATGTCGCTGGAATCGGCGAAGATCGTCGGCATCTTGTCGCCCGAGCCCGGGGTGAGCGCGGGCGCGTCGGCGCTGCCGCCCGAGAGCGCGATCTGCGAGACGCCGGTCAGCATCGCGGAATCGAGCCGCGCCCGGGTGTCGGCGCGCAGGGGCGTCGAGGGATCGACCTGCACCACCGCGACGACCCGGCGGGGGTCCTGCGGCAGCAGGCGCACGTCGAGCGCCTCGCCGACCTTGATGCCGTTGAACGACACGGTCGAGCCCTTGGCGAGCCCCCCGACCGAGCCGGAGAACACGATGCGGAGCGCCTGGGTCGCCTGCCCCCGGGAGCCGCCCTGGAGCCAGAACACGAAGCCGAAGGCGGCCAGCACGACGCCGATGGTGAAGGCGCCGATCAGTGCGTAGTTTGCGCGAGTCTCCATCGGCTCAGCTCTAATCCCGATCCGTGGTCCGGGGGCGGTGCGAAACCGCACCCCGGGTCTGCGCGGCCCCGCGGCGCTCAAGCATGGGCGTAACCCGGCTGCGCGGCGCTCGCGGGGGCGGCGAGCGCACGGGCGCGCTTGCCGTGGAAGTACGAGCGCAGCCAGGGATGGTCGCTCGCCAGCATCTCCTCAATGGTGCCCTGCGCGATGATCCGGCCGTCGCCGAGCGCCGCGATGCGGTCGCAGGCGGTGTAGAGGCTGTCGAGATCGTGCGTCACCATGAAGACGGTGAGCCCCAAAGTCTTCTTCAGAGTCGAGACGAGGTCGTCGAACTCGCCCGCGCCGATGGGATCGAGGCCGGAGGTCGGCTCGTCGAGGAACAGGATCTCGGGGTCGAGCGCGAGCGAGCGGGCGAGCGCGGCGCGCTTGATCATGCCGCCCGACAGCTCCGAGGGGTACTTGTCGGCGGCGTCGGGCTTGAGGCCCACCATCTCGATCTTGAGCCGGGCGAACTCGTCGAGCAGGCGCTCGGAGAGCTTGAGATGCTCGCGCATCGGCATCTGGATGTTCTGCTTGACGGTGAGGCCGGAGAACAGCGCCCCCTGCTGGAACAGCACGCCCCAGCGCTGCTCGAGCTGACGCCGTCGGGCGATGGTCAGCCCGTCCACGTCCTCGCCGAAGATCTCGATCGTGCCGGAGCGCTTCGGCACGAGGCCGAGGATGGTCCGCGTCAGAACCGACTTGCCCTGGCCGGACGGGCCGACGAATCCCAGGATCTCGCCGCGGCGGATGTCGAGGTCGAGCCCCTTCATCACCGTGCGGTGGCCGAAGCCGACCACGAGGTCGCGCACGCGGATGATCGCGTCGACCTCCGGCCGGGCCGGGGAAGCATCTGTGAGGCTGATTGCCAAGTCGTCCGTCCGCGCGGCTCTAGAAATTGATCGCGGCGAAGAAGACCGCGAAGAGGCCATCCAGCACGATCACCATGAAGATTGACTTGACGACTGAGGCGGTGACGTGGCGGCCGAGCGACTCCGCCGAGCCCTCGACCGCGAAGCCCTCGATCGTCGCGATGATGCCGATGGTCAGCGCCATGAACGGCGCCTTGATCAGTCCGACGGCGAAGTGGTGGAACGAGACCGCCGCCTGCAGCCGCGCCAGGAAGGCGTCGGCGGTCATGCCGCCGTAGATCGCCGCCGTGAGGCCGCCGCCGGCCAGCGCCGCCAGCGAGCCGAGAAAGGCGAGCAGGGGCAGGCCGATCACCAGGGCGAGGATGCGCGGCAGGATCAGGATCTCGACCGGGTCGAGCCCCATCACCCGCAGGGCATCGACCTCCTCGCGCATGCGCATGGAGCCGATTTCGGCGGTGAAGGCGGAGCCCGAGCGGCCCGCCACCATGATCGAGGTCAGCAGCACCCCGAGTTCGCGCAGGATCAGCAAGCCGATCAGGTTCACGACGAAGCTCTGCGCACCGAAGCGCTGGAGCTGGAAGATGCCCTGCTGCGCGACGATGCCGCCGACGAGGAACGAGATCAGGACGATGATCGGCACGCCGCGATAGGCGACCTGCTCCAGCTGGTTGACCAGCGCCGCGGTGCGGAAGGTCTGCGGCCGGCGCGCGACCCGGCCCGCCGCGGCCACCACCTCGCCGAGGAAGGCGAGGCCGGCCAGGATCTCGTTGCCGCCGCGCACGACCCGGCGTCCGGTCCCGTCGAGTGCGCGCAGCAGCGGGTTGCGCGCGTCCTTCGGGGCGGGCTCGGGCTCGCGCAGGCCCATCTCGCCGAGCAGGATGCGGTGCTCGGGCCGCGCCCCCGCATAGGCGAGTCGACCGCCCGCCGCCTCGATCTCGGCCCGGGTCCGCTCCAGCACCCAAGCGCCCAGGGTGTCGAGGCGCGCCAGCCCGCTGAGGTCCACCAGCACGGCGTGGCTGCGGCCGTGGGCAGCGATGCGGGCCGAGGCACTCTCCACCGCCGGCCCCTGGTCCGCCGTCCAGCGCCCGTGCAGGACGACGCGGCCGCTGCCGCCGTCGAGGTCGGCGCCCGCTTCGTCCGTCGCGCTCTGGCCGTCTGCGATCCGCACGAAGCCGCTCCCGCTGCCGCCCGAGGGCGGATCTCTCCTCAAGCGTTTCTATACCGCATCGCGGGAGCCGGCGCCAAACCGGCGGGCCTCACGGTCGCGCCGTGCCAGCACCACGAGGCCGAGGCCGGCGAGCGCCAGCGGCGCCATCATCAGGAAGGTCGTGGGCCCGCCGAGCGAGCGGTAGCTGGCACCGCAGGCCAGCGTCGCCAGGGCCGAGACCAGGGCGGTCGAGGCGCCGACCGTCCCCTGCGCCCGGCCGCGGGCCCCCTCCGGGCTGAACCCGGAGACCGCCGCCATGGCGCCGAGATGCGTCGCGCCGAAGGAGAGGCCGTGCAGGAGCTGGAGCGGCAGGAGGAGAGCCAGCTCTCCCTCCGCCCCGTAGAGCCCGACGGCCCGCACCAGGGCCGCGCCCCCGCCCAATGCCAGAAGCCGGAACGGGCTGCGCCAGCGGGCGGGCCAGCGGCCGACGAGGGCGAACAGCGCGATCTCGGCGGCGACGCCCACCGCCCAGAGCGTGCCGATCCAGGGGGTCGAGACGCCGTGCCGGGCCCAGTCGAGGCTGCCGAAGGCGTAGACCGCCGCGTGGCTCGCCTGGATCAGCGCCGCCGCGCCGATGGAGAGCCGCAGCACCGCGGGCAGGGGCGGGGCGGCCGCCGAGGCCGGGCGCGGGGCGAGGGCGGGCGCGGGATCGCGTCCGGCCGCGGCCACGAGGGTGGCGACGAGGGCGAGCCCGGTCAGCAGCAGCGGCACCGCGACGCGATCGCCGAGCAGGCCGAGCAGGGCGCCCCCGGCGAGGTTCGCCGCCAGGAAGCCGACCGAGCCGCACATCCGGATGCGGGCATAGTCGATCCGGCGCGAGCGGCGGGCGGCGGCCAGCGTGAGGTAGTCGATGCTCGGCACCAGGGGCGCCTGAGCCACCGCGTTCAGGACGATCAGCAGGCCCAGCATCGCCACCGCGAGGGCGGCGGCCAGCGGCATCAGGGCGTAGGTCAGGGCCAGCACGAGGCTGCCGGCGACGAGCAGGGTGCGCGGGCGCACACCCCGATCGATCAGCCCGGTCAGGGGCCGCGTGGCGAGGACCTTCGTGGCGATCGGCAGGGCGAGCAGCAGGCCGATCAGTCCGGCATCGAGTCCGAGCCCGCCGAGCCAGACCGGCATGAACGGCATGGCGATGCCGATCTCGACGAAGACGACCGTGTAGAGCAGGCCGAGCCGCACGGGATCGGGCTCGGGGGAGGGCGGTGTCGCTGGCGGGGATGTCGCTGGCACGAGGTCGCGGCGAAGTCGGCCGCCCGTCTGATCGTCGACGCTTCGCGAAGATGCGAGACGCGACCGAAGCGTAAGCCGCCGTTAAAGCGATCGTGTCAATCTCACCCAAACCGTCGATTGTCGCGGCGCTCCCTTGCCGAGCGCCGGGTCTTGCGGGGTGTGATGTCGAGTTCCCGTTCCCTGACGCCGCTGGACGCGTCGCAATACGATGCCATCGAGGACGCCGTCCGCGAAACGGAACGGGGCCGGTGGTTTCTGTCGGAATATGCCCGGCGCAACCGCAACGCGGATACCGAGGTGCTGCTGGACGCGATCCGGCGCATCGAGAACGTCGTCACCACCGAGCGGCCCGACGATGTCGGCCGATTCCGGGGCGACCTCATGGAAATGGCCGACGCCATCGCCCGCACCCGGGCGGAGGTGGCCGCGCTCTCCACGCCGGACCAGGGCGAGAGCCGCCTCACCGTCGCCTCCGAGACCCTCGACGCCATCGTGCGCGCCACCGAGCGGGCGACCTCCGACATCCTGGGCGCCGCCGAGGCGGTGCAGGAGGCGGCCTGGACCCTGCGCGAGACCGGCGCCGACTCCGCCCTGTGCGACGCCCTCGACCGGCACGCCACGCAGATCTACACGGCCTGCTCGTTCCAGGATCTCACCGCGCAGCGCACGAGCCGCGTGGTGCACACCCTGCGCTACCTCGAGAACCGCATCACCTCGATGATCGGCATCTGGGGGACCTCCGACGATACGGTCGCCGGCCTCGACGAGGGCGGCCGGGTGCGCGCGGAGGCCGGCCCGGTCCTCGACGCCGCCCTCGACCAGAGCGACGTCGACCGCTTCCTCGACATGGAAGGCGCCGCCCCTGCGCCGGCCCCGTCCGCCCGCGCGCCCCTCTCGGCGGTGGCCCTGGACGACGACCTCGCCTTCCTGCCCGAGATGCCGGAAGCGGCCGCGCCGGCTCCCGAGCCGGTGGCGATGTCCGCCGAGCCGGTGGCGGACGCGCCCGTCCTCGTCGACGAGAGCGTGGCCGTCCTCGACGTGCCCGAGATCGAGGCGGCGTTCGCGGAGGCCGCGCCGACGCCGGATCTCGACGCGCCGCAGACGGTCGCGGCCGAACCGGCTCCCGATCGGACCGCGGGGGCAAAGCCTCTGGCGGGCGACGACCTCGCCGCAGCCTTCCCCGATCTCGACAGGCTGAGCATCGAGGAGAAGATCGCCCTCTTCGCCTGACGGAGAGGGCAGGCGCGCGGTCTGCGGGGACCGCCGCTTCCCGCCGCGGCGCCGGCGCGAAATCGGGCCGCCACTTCGCCCGCCGATGCGTTATAGGGGCCCGCGTCATGGCCCTGCATCTCCTGAAGCTGTGCGTCGGCCCCTCCTCCATCGAGGAGCTGGAGGCGCGCATCGCGCACAACCGGGCGGAGGCGACCCGCCTCGGCGCCGACCCGTCGACCGTGCACGTCACCCGCATGTTTCCCAAGCGGTCGAAGGCCATTGCCGGCCAGGGGTCGATCTACTGGGTGATGAAGGGCACGCTGAGCTGCCGCCAGCCGATCCGCGCGCTCGAACCCGTCACCGGGAGCGACGGCATCGAGCGCTGCCGCCTCGTCCTCGACCCTGTCGTGACGCCGGTCTCGCCCCGCCCCTGCCGTCCGTTCCAGGGCTGGCGCTACCTGGAGGCCCGCGACGCGCCGGCCGACCTCGACCGGGCCAGCGCCGGCGAGGTCGCCGAGATGCCCGAGAGCCTGCGCCGGGAACTGGTGGCTCTGGGGCTGATCTGAGCGCCGGACGCGCTCGCCGACGCGCGCCTGTCGAAACGGCCGCGCCGCTCGATCGTCTCGCCTTCGCCTCGCGGTGACGGAGCGTGCCCCGTCACCGCGTCGGCGTTTCCTCACACCTCGTCGAACCGGCCGCTGGCATGCGCGAGCATGGTGTAGACCTTGCCCGTCTCGGAGGTGAGGTAGGCATCCGCCCGCTTGGTGTCGCGGTCGTTCTTGGTCACCTCGCCCAGCAGGCGCTCGAACTCGCCGACGTAGCGGTCGACCGTGCGGCGGAACTCGGCATCTGCCCGGTAGCGGCGCTGGATCTGCTCGAAGGTCCGGCGGCCCTGCGTGGTGTAGAGCCGGTCGTCGAACAGGTTCGGCTCGCCCTGGCGGTAGCGCTGCCAGAACTCGACCGAAGCCTGATGATCCACCATCCGGGCGATGTCGGTCGAGATCGCGTCGAGCGAGATCCGCTCCACGGCCGCCGGGGCCTCGGGCGCGGCCGGGGCCGGCGTCGGCGTGGACTCGCCGGCCTCGTCGTCGATGGAGGCGCGGGTCAGGAGGTCGGACAGCCAGCCGCGGTTGTCGCGGGTGCCGGGCCGCCCCTGGACCGGAGCCGGATTCGCCGGACGGACCGGGGCCGGATTCGCCGCCCCTTGAGGCCGTGCGGCCTGGGGTTGCGCCGCCTGGGGCCGGGGCGCCGCCGGGGCCGGGCTGCGGGCCGGCGGGGGCGCGGGCTGCGCCGCGGGCGCAGGGGCCACGGGCGCAGGGGCCGCGCGGCCGGCCTCCGCCGTGCGGCGCTGCTCGACTGTGCGGGCCTGGGCCACCGGCTGGGCCACGTCGATCGAGCGGTTCGAGCGGGCGACCAGCGCGGCCAGCTCGTTGAGCGCGTCGATCTGCTCGGCCACCACACGGCGCATCTCACCGGTGGCGTCCTGGGTCTCGCGGGGCAGCTCCAGCACGCCGCGCTGCAGATCGGCGCGGGTGGCGTCGAGTTCGCGGCGGATTTCGGCGGCCATCTCGTTGAGCCGGGTCACCGACTCGCCGAAGCGGCCGGAGGCGTCCGCGAAGCTCTCCATCATCTTGGCCGAAGCCTCCTCGATGGCGCCGCGCACCGCTCCCGCCGTGCGGGCGCTCTCCGCGTCGGCGCCGCTGCGCAGGCGCTCGAAGTCGCCCGCCACCGCCGCACCCGCCTCGCGGGCGGCCTGGGTGAGGCTCTCGCCCAGCTCCCGCGCCCGGGCTTCCGCCGCGCGCAGGGTCTCCTCGACCACGCTGCCGAAGCGGCCGGTCTGCGCCTCGATGACCTGGCTGCGCTCCTCGATGCGGGCCAGGACCGCGTCGACCACGGCCTGCCGGCTCGACAGGCTCTCGGCGAGGCGGTTCTCCACCGCCTCGAGACTGCCGGCGGCCTCGGTCAGCGCGCCGACATGGGTGCCGGTGCGCTCGATCAGCGCCTGACCGCTCGCGTCCAAGGTCCGCGCGAGGTCGGAGGCCTGGGCCAGCGCGCCCTGCGAGGCGTCGCGCAGGGCGACCACCTGGGTGGAGACCCGATCGGAGGCCTGGGCCGTCTCGGCGGCGATCCGCTCGACGGCCGACTGGATCTCCTCGACGCGGGCGGCGAGTCCCTGCTCGACGGCGCCGAGTTGGGTCGAAGCCCCGCCCACGAGCTCCTTCAGGCCCGCATTGGCGCCCTCGATCCGCGCCAGGAACCCGGCCACGTCGCGGCGCACCCGCTCGTGGGCCTCGCCGAGGGTGCCGGCGGAGGCCGCAGCCCCCTCGTCCAGCGCGGCGCGCAGGGCCTGGGCCGCCTCGACGGTGCGGGCGACGATGGCGTCGGTGCGCTCGCGCAGGGCATCGACCAGGGGCGTGCCCTTGTCGCTGAGCAGCCGGTCGAGGGCCTGCTCCTGCTCCGCCAGCGCTCGGGTCAGGTCGGCCGCCGGCCCGTCGATGAGGCGCGACAGCTCGGCGTTGCGCCGGTCCAGCGCCTCGGCGAGCGCGTCGGCATGTTCCTGGACCTGGGCGGCGTGGCGGCGGGCGCGCTCGTCGAGCATGCCGTTCATCCGGGTGATGCCCGCCTCGACTAGGGCCCCGTAGGCGTTCTGGCGCTCGTCGAAGCTCTCGGCGAGCGCCGCCTGCCGCTCGGTGCGCGCGTCGAGGGCGGCGACCATCCGGGCCGTGCCGCCGTCGATCAGGGCCGCGTAGGCCTCCTTCTGACGGTCGAAGGCCTCGGCCAGGACGGCGTGGCGGCGGGCGCGCTCCTCCAGCGCGGCCACCATCCGGGCGGTGCCCTGCTCGATCAGGCTCGTGTAGGCCTCCCGCTGACCCTCGAAGCCCTCGGCCAGGGCGGTCTGATGCCGGGCGCGCTCGTCCAGGGCCGCGATCATGCGGGCCGTGCCCTCCTCGATCAGGGCCGCGACCGCCTGCTGGCGCTCCTCGGCCGACTCGATCTGGGCGACGTGGCTGCGGGCGCGCTCCTCCAGGGCGGCGCTCATCCGCGCCGTGCCCTGGTCGATCAGGGCCGCGTAGGCGTCCTGGCGCTCGTCGAAGGCCTCGGCGAGGGCGTCGGCGCGGCTGGCGACCACGGTGGCGAAGGCGCGCAGGCGCGCGTCGATGCGGCTGGTGAAGGCCTCGCTGCGGGCATCCACCGATTGCGACAGCGTGGCGGCCTGGGTCTCCACGAGGCGGGCGAACTCGCCGCCGCGGCTCTGGACCAGACCGTCGAGGCTGCGCATGCGCTCGTCGAACACCGCCGTCATCGCCTTGGTCTGCGCGTCGAGGCGGCCGGTCAGGGCCGTCGAGCGGTCGTCGACCAGGGTGTCGAGGGTGGCGAGGATCTCGTCGAACAGGGTGCGCAGTTCCTGCGCCCGGGTCTCGACGGTGCGCGCGATCTGCTGGCCGCGGCCGTCCACGAGGTCGCCGAGCACGCCCAGGCGCTCGTCGAACAGGGCGGTCAGAGCCTTCGTGCGGGTCTCCACCTCGCCGGTCGCGCGGCCGATGCCGCCTTCCAGCGTCTCGACGAAGGCGCGGGCACCCTCGCGCAGCGCGTCCTGAAGCGGCTGGACGCGGCCCTGGAAGCTCTCGTCGAGCGCGCCGGCATGGGTCTGGAGCAGCCCGCGGATCTCGCCCGCGCGGCGGTCGAGCACGTCCTGCACCGCACGGGTGCGCTCCTCCAGCGTCGCCCGCATGTCGTCGGTGCGGTGATCGAGCATCCCGCGGATCTCGTCGGCCCGGTGGTCGAGCACGTCCTGCACCGCGCGGGTGCGCTTCTCCAGGGTCGTCCGCAGATCGTCGGTGCGATGTTCGAGAAGCCCGCGGATCTCGCCGGTGCGGTGGTCGAGCATCGTGCGGATCTCGCCGGCACGGCTGTCGAGCAGGTCCTGCACCGTACGGGCCGGCTCCTCGAGCGCCGCGCGCAGGGCGTCGAGCCCGGCATCGAACTCGCCGCGCACATGGCCGGCGCTGCCGTCCACGAGGCTGCGCAGGTCGTCCGTGCGGCTGTCGAGCGTGGCGCGGATCTCGTTCGTGCGGGTGTCGAGCACGTCCCGCACCGTGCGGGCGCGCTCCTCCAGCGCCGCGTCGAGCGCGCCGAGGCCAGCATCGAGCTCGCCGCGCACCCGGCCGGCACCGCCCTCGATCAGGCCGCGCAGGTCGTCGGTGCGGCTGTCGAGCGTGGTCCGGATCGCCTGGGCGTGGCCGTCCAGCGCCTGGCCGAGGCGGCCGGCGCCATCGCCGAGCAGGGCGTCGAGCTGGCCCATCACGTCGCGCAGGCCGGCCAGAAGGCTGGTGCCGCGGCGATCCAGCAGGGCGGCGAGCGAGGCGCCGCCCTGATCCAGGGCCTGCCCGATCTCCGACAGGCGGGCATCGAGCCCGTCCAGGGCCGCGCGGCCGCGCTGGTCGAGATCGGCGGAGAGGGCGCCGCCGCGCTCGTCGAACAAGTGGGCGAGGCTCTCGGCCCGCTCGTCGAACAGGCGGGCGATCGCCTCGACATGGCCGCCGAGCGCCTGGGCGGCCCCGCCGCTGCGGTTCTCCACCAGGGCGACGAGGTCACGGATGCGGCCGGTCAGCTCGCCGTCGATGGTGCGGGTGCGGCTCTCGATCAGGCGCACGGCCTCCAGGGCCTGGATGCCGAAGGTCTCGTCGAGCTGGCGGGCACGCTCCTCCAGGGTACCGGTCAGGCCGTCGAGGCGGGCGACCACGCCGTCGTCCAGGCGCTGCGCGCCCTCGTCGAGGCGGCGGGCGAGATCCTGCGTGCTGCGGTCGAGGCGCTCGGAGATGTCCGCCGCGCGAGCGGCGAGGGCGTCGCCCACCGCACGGCCGCGCTCGGCGATGTCCTGCGCGGCGCCGTCGGCGCGCCGGTCGAGGTTGCCGGCCAGGGTGCGGTTGCCGTCCTCGAGCGTGCGGGCGATCTCGGCGGCGCGCTGCACCAGCGCCTCGTTGAGCGCGGTGGCGCGCGCGCCCAGCCGGGTGTCGACATGGCCGAGCAGCGAAGCGAAGCGCTCGTCGATCTCGGCGGCGCGCTGGGCGGACAGGGCTTCCATTTCCGTCAGCCGCGCGCCGACAGTCTCGCCGGCGAGGCGGGCGCGCTCGGCGAGGGACTCGGCCAGGGCGTTGCCCTGCACGGCGATGATGCGGTCCACCTCCGCGAGGCGCGATCCCAGGGTGTCGCCGAGCGCCTGCGTGCTGCCGGCGATCCGGTCGGCGAGGATGTCGCCGCGGGCGATGGTCTCCTGCAGGGCGGCCAAGCGGCTGCCCAGCGCCTCCTCCACCGCGCGGGCGCGGCCATCGGCGGTCTCGACGAAGGCGGCGTGGCTGCGGTGGAGCGTGTCGCCGACGCGCGAGACGTGGCCGGCGATGGCGAGCATGACCTCGCGGCCGGTGCCCTCCAACCGGGCCTGGGCCTCGTCGGACTGGTCCGCGATCAGCGCGGCGGCGCCGCGGCCGTGTTGGCCGAAGCCCTCCTCCAGGGCGCCGAGCCGGGCGGAGAGGTCCGAGCCGACCCCGTCCGCGGTGCGCGACAGGGTTTCGGTGACGGCAGCGCCCCGGGCGGCAATCTCCTCGCCGAGGCGGCGCAGCGTCTCGCGCAGGGTCTTGAGCGAGTCCTCGGTGCGGTCGCCGACCGCGCCGCCGGTCTCCTCGGCCGCGCGGGCCAGCGCCGCCGTGGCCTCGGCGCTTCGGGCGGCCAGCTCCTCGCCGACCTGGGCCAGGGTGTCGCGCAGGGCGCGCAGCGCGTCCTCGGTGCGGCCCTGCACCGTGCCGCCGGCCTCTTCCGCCGCGCGGGCCAGCGCCGTCGTGGCTTCGGTGCTGCGGGCGGCCAGTTCCTCGCCGACCCGGGCGAGCGTGTCGCGCAGGGCGCGCAGCGACTCTTCCGTACGGCCGCCGACTTCGCCGCCGACCCGCTGCGCCGTCCGGGCGAGCGCATCCGTCGCCTCGGCGCCGCGGGCGTCGATCTCCTCGGAGATCTGACGCAGGAGATCGCGCAGGCCCTGCGCCGACTGGTCGGCCCGGCTGCCGATCTCGCCGCCGGCCTGGGCCGCCGTGAGGGAGAGGGCCACGGTCGCCTCGGCGCCGCGGACCGCGATCTCGTCGGCCACCTGCCGCAGGAGATCCTGGAGCGACTGCATCGACTGCTCGGTGCGCGTGCCGACCTCGCCGCCGGCATGGGCGGCGGCGAGCGCCAGCGCGCCGGTGGCCTCGGCGCTGCGGGCCGAGAGTTCGTCGGCCATGCGCTGGATCGCGGCGTGGAGCGCCTGCGAGGCGGCCTCGGTGCGCCCGTCCAGCTCACCCCCGACGCGCTCGGCGGCGCTGCGGAAGCGGGTCACCACGTCGTCCGAGCGGGTCTCGACGGCGGCGGCGGCCTCGTCGGCCGCGCGGCGCAGGGCGGCGGCGGCATCGGCGAAGCGCGCCGCCATGGCGTCGGCCTGCGCCTTCGCGGTGCCGGTGGTGTCCTCGGCGGTGCGCAGCAGCAGCGCGGCGGATTCGGTCGCCCGGTCGGTGAGCGTCCCGCCCAGGGTCTCGGAGGCGGCGCGCAGGCGGCGCTCGGCCTCCTCGACGCTGGCGCCGACGGCGGCGGTCGCCGTCTCGGCGTTGCGGCGGATGCCGTCATGGGCCGTGCCGGCCTGGATCTCGAGATCGCGGCCGAGGCGCTCGATCGTCTCGCGCAGGCTCTCGGCGGTGCCGCTCGCGCGGTCGGCAAAGGCGCTTTCGAGGCCGGCCAGGGCCTGCTCGACCGTCGCGGCGGCGCCCGCCGCCCGTCCGGTCATGAGTTCGGCCACGCGCTCGCCCGCGGCGTCGAGCCCCGCGGCGAGGGCGCCGCCCTGGACGGTGATGGTGTCGTCGACGCGCGAAGCCGCAGCCTCGATGCGTCCGGCCAGTTCCAGGCCGCGGCCATCCATGGTGTCGGCGGCGCGGGCGGCGGCGGCCAGGAACGCGTCGCGGACGCGGTCCAGGCGGGTCGAGAAGTTGTCGGCCACGCTGCCGGCGGCGAGCGCCAGGGCGGCCTGCGCGTCGCGGCCGCGGCCCTCGATCAGCTCGGAGACGCCGGTGCCGGCGGCCTCGATCTCGGTGCGCAGCGAGGCGCCGCGGGCGGCGATGTCGTCGGAGATCGCCGCGCCCGTGGCGGCGAAGTGGCGGCTCAGGCCCTCGCCGGTCTCGGCGAAGCGGGCGGTGATCGTGCCGCCGGTCTGCGCGAAGCGCTCGGTCAGCTCGTTGCCGCGCGAGAGGAAGGCGTCCTCCAGGCCCTTGGTCGAGCGCTCGAAGGTCTCGCGCACGGCGCCGCCCTGGCGGTCGAGGGCCTCGATCAGGCTCGCGCCGGTCTCGGAGAGCGACTTGGCCACGGAGCCGGCATTGTCGGCCAGCGTCCGGGTCAGGGCGCCGCCGGTGCGCTCGAAGGCCTGGGTCACCTCGTCGGCGCGCTGCTGAAGCGTGGCGGTCAGCGTGCCGCCGATCTCTTCGAGGCCGCCGCGCACGCCCTCGCTCGTGGCGTTGAGCTGGCGGATCAGGTCGTCGCCGCGCGTCGAGACGTTGCCGACGACCCGCTCGCCGACCTCGCTCAGCGCCGCGGTGATCTCGGTGCCGCGGGCGTCGAGCGCGCCGGTGACGCGCTCGCCCGCGCCGTTGATGGCCGCGACGATGCGCTCGGCGGCGCCATCGAGTTCGGTCGACAGATTCTCGTGCGAGCCGGTGATGGCCCCGCGCACCCGGTCGGCATTGGCGACGATGGATTCGCGCTGGGCGATCAGCTCGTCCACGAGGGTGCGGATGCGGATCTCGTTGTCGGAATAGGCCCGCTCCAGGGTCGAGATCTCGCCGCGCACCAGGGTTTCGAGTTCGCCCGCCCGGGCGAGCGCCCGCTCCACGCCGTCGCCGACCGCGGCGACCTCGCGGCGCACCGTCTGCGACATGGTCAGCACGGCGTCGGTCGAGAAGCTTTCCGGCTCGGCCAGACGGATCGCCACCTCGCCGACGGCGCGGGCGACGAGGCGCATCTCGTGGGCGCGCACGGCCAGCATCGCCGTGATGAGGAAGAGCACGATCGGCCCGGCGATGGCGGTCGCCACCACCGCCGCCTGGAGCGCGGTGAGCCCCGTGATGAAGGCCTTCAGGTCGCCGCCGGACTGGTTCCAGGCGAGCGCCACGAGGCCGTTGAGCCAGAGGAAGGAGGCGATCCCGGCCACGAGATAGGGCTTGCGCGACGGGCGCACCCGCAGCGTCTGCTGCAGGATGCCGATGTTCTGGCGGTCGTCGTTGGCCACCAGCGAGCGGTCCGGCGGCAGGAGCCCGCCCTCGCGGCGCGAGCGCCCGCGCTCCGGCGGCGGCAGGTCGGGGGCGGCCGTGTCGATGTCGAGGTTCGGGGTGCGGCGGTTCCCGGCCTCGGCGAAGGGATCGGTCAGGGGATCGCCGTCGCCGACATCGGGCAGGCGCGGCTCGACGCGGGCGTTCTCGCCCGGTGCCGGGATGTCCAGATTCAAAGCCTGCTCGATCGCGGAGAGGGCCGCCTCCGCCGGATCTTTCAGCTTCTTCTCGGTGGCCATGCAACGCCTCGTACGCATCGCCGTCCACCGGGGAAGCCGCGCCGTCGCACGCGCCCTCCGCAGTGGAGACGGATTTACCCGAAGTCCTCGGGAACTCTAGACCCTTGGATCACGCCCCCGATACCCGATCGGGCCGGCGCACCCAAGAAACCTTAACGGAATGGTTACCACGCCGGGCTCCGGCCGCGGACGCCCGCTTCAAGTTCTGACGCGGGAAGCCTTAAACGGGTACGGGCGCGCCGAGCCTGCGCTGTGGATAGCGTCCGCCGCCCACAGGCCGATCGCGGGAACGGGGCGCGTCGGCGCCCATTCCGGCACCCAGAACTCCCCGCAGATCCTCGCGAGACCGGATGTGAGTGAACAGGACCAGCCCGCCCCACTGCTCGACCGCGGGCATCTCGACGCGCAGACCTTCGGCGACGCCGATCTCGCCCGGGAGGTGCTGAGCCTGTTCGAGGATCAGTGCCGCCGCCTGCTGCCGCCCCTCCTCGACGAGGCCCGCCCCGTCGGGGAGCGGGCAGATCTCGCCCACACCCTCAAGGGTGCGGCCCTCGGCGTCGGGGCGATGCAGGTGGCGCGGGCGAGCGCGGCGGTCGAAACGGACTTGCGCAACGGCGGACCGGCCTCGGGCACCGGCGGAAAGGCCGGACTCGCGACCCTGCGGACGGCGGTCGCCGAGACGCTGGCGGCGCTCGGCGGCCTCGGGCTCGAAGCGTAGGGGCTCGCCGCATTCCGCGCCGACGGGCCGCGACATCGGCCGGTTTCCAGAGCCTCGCGGAGCCGGCCGTCGCCGAGGAAGGCGGACGGGCCGCACGCCGACGGGCGCGACGGAAAAGCGCCGGCTTCCCGCTTGCTTTCTGGCGCCGCCGCCCGCAAGCAGACGCCACGCCGCCCCTGAAGGATCGCAGGCGGACGCCGACACGTCCCGGAGCCAAGTATGCCCAAGATCACCTTCGTCGATCACGCCGGCACGGCCCGCACGATCGACGGTGAGGTCGGCTCGACCGTCATGGAGACGGCGATGCGCAACAACGTCCCGGGGATCGACGCCGAGTGCGGCGGGGCCTGCGCCTGCGCCACCTGCCACGTCTACGTGGACGAAGCCTGGGCCGACAAGGTCGGGCCGGCCGAGCCGATGGAGCAGGACATGCTCGACTTCGCCTCCGACGTGCGCGCGACCTCGCGCCTGTGCTGCCAGATCCGCGTCAAGCCCGAACTCGACGGGCTCGTCGTGACGACCCCGGCCCGCCAGGGCTGAGGCGGCCTGGCCGGACGGCGATCAGGCCTTGCTCCCATCGGTAAGCGCGACGGGCCGACAGGCGTCCTAGCGCAGCAGCGCCCGCATCGCCCCGTCGAGCCCTTCCAGCGTCAGCGGGAACATCCGATCCGAAACGATCCGGCGCACCATCCCGATGGACTGCGTATAGGCCCAGTGCTCGGCCGGAACGGGATTGAGCCAGACGGCCTTCGGGAAGTGCTCAAGGACGCGCCCGAGCCAGACCTCCCCCGCCTCCTCGTTCCAGTGCTCCACCGAGCCGCCGGGATGGGCGATCTCGTACGGGCTCATGGAGGCATCGCCGACGAACACCACGCGGTAATCCGACGGATAGGTGCGGATCACGTCGAGGAGCGGGATGCGCTCGTCGTGGCGGCGATGGTTCTGCGTCCACACCGCCTCGTAGGGGCAGTTGTGGAAGTAGTAATGCGCAAAGTGCTTGAACTCGGAGCGCGCGGCCGAGAACAGCTCCTCGGCGAGTTCCACGTGCCAATCCATCGAGCCGCCGACATCAAGGAAGAGCAGCACCTTCACCGCGTTGCGCCGCTCGGGCCGTAGCCGCACGTCGATGAAGCCCTTGCGGGCGCTCTCGCGGATCGTGCCGTCGAGATCGAGTTCGTCGGCCGCCCCCGTGCGGGCGAAGCGGCGCAGGCGGCGTAGCGCCACCCGCATGGAGCGGGTGCCGAGTTCGCGGGAATCGTCGAGATCCTTGAACTCGCGCCGGTCCCAGACCTTCACCGCGCGGAAGTTGCGGTTGCCGTCCTGGCCGATGCGGATGCCTTCCGGGTTGTAGCCGTAGGCACCGAAAGGCGAGGTGCCCCCGGTGCCGATCCATTTCGAGCCGCCCTGGTGACGCTCCCGCTGCTCGGCGAGACGCTGCTTCAAGGTCTCGAACAGCTTGTCCCAGCCCAGCGCCTTCAGCTCGGCCTTCTCTTCCTCCGTCAGGTGTTTCTCGGCGAGCTTGCGCAGCCATTCCTCGGGGATCGGCGCGGGCTCGACCGCCTCGCCCATGAGCTCCAGCCCCTTGAACACGGAGGCGAAGACCCGGTCGAAGCGATCGAGATGCGCCTCGTCCTTCACCAGAACGGTGCGGGCTAGGAAGTAGAATTCCTCGACGCGCTTGCCGGCCAGGTCGCGCTCCATCGCCTGCAGCAGCGTCAGGTACTCACGCAGGGAGACCGGCACGCGGGCCTCGCGCAGGCCCGTGAAGAAGGGGAGCAGCATAACCCCTAAACGCCCGACCCGGGCCGGCGGGTCAAGCCGGGGCCGCGGACGGATCGGCGCGCGGCGGGTGGGCCCCAGCCGGCGCGACTCCTGTGGACGGCGCGGGAATCCGGTGGATATCCGGGCCCGCCCGCCTTCGGGGTGGGACACAACCGTCATCGCAAGACAACTAGAGTCCCCGCGTCAACGCAGGATGCGTCCGTGACTTGAAGACTGGATAGCCGCCATGCCCGTGGTCTTGCGGTCCTTGAGCGATTTCAAGAAGTTCCTCCGCAAGCCCGGAGCGACCCTGCAGATCGTCCAGAATACCCTCGTCGATCGGCAGGACGAGGCCTCCCGCGCCGCCTATCGCCGCAAGGGCCTCTACGAGCCGCGCACGCTCCGGGCGATGTCGAAGAAGGCCGCCGTGTTCGACGTGCAGGGCCACGAGACGACGGTGTGGCTCTACTGGGATCGCGGCACCCGCAACTGGCGCTTCTCCGGCGACACCGTGACGATCCCGCTCAACGCCGCCCTCGGTCCGCCGGACGCCGTGGTCTATCGCTGCTCCCTGCCGGACGAACCGAAACGAGCGGCACGGCGCCGGACGGCGGCCGCGCGCGGGAACGGACAGACGCTCCAGGCGTCCCCGTAGCATCACCGTTTTACGCACCCCCTAGGCTTCGCAACTTAGAGCGACCCGGCGGGACCTTCCGAGGACGCAGGCTAGTCCACGCGCCATTCTCACGATTTGTTGAGGAAGCCGAATCAAGTGGACGCGGCGAGCAGATTGATCGAACCTCAGCTTGTATGAGTCACCTTAAGCAGCGATGTAGCTGGTTCCGACGGCGCCTGATCGGCGAAAATATCGCCCTGACGGGATTTTTTCCTCAGTTTTGCAATCGCTTTCCGGGAAAACAGGCGAAAACGGTCTTGAAACTTTCGTCCATCCTTTTAGTTCAAAAGAACGAGGGGCAAACCAGGATCTTTTGAAATGTCGGATATCAGTCAGGTTCCAGAACTCGACCGGATCGAGCTGGCGGCGGATCTCGTCTCGGCCTATGTCTCGAACAATTCTCTTCCTTCGGCCGAGCTGCCGGCGCTGATCACGCAGGTCCATGCCGCGCTTCTCGGCCTCTCGGCCCCGCAGGCCCCCAAGGAAGAAGAAGTCGAGCGCGCCACCTCGGCTCAGGTCAAGAAGTCGATCACGCCGGACGCGCTGATCTCGTTCATCGACGGCAAACCCTACAAGACGCTCAAGCGGCACCTGACCACGCACGGCCTCGACATCGAGGGCTATCGCCGCCGCTACGGCCTGCCGACGGATTACCCGACCGTTGCCTCGAACTACTCGGCCGCCCGCTCGGCGCTGGCCAAGGATCTCGGCCTCGGCCAGCAGCGCCGCAAGCCGTCGGCGAAGACGGCCGAGCCGGCCGACGAGGTGGTGTCCGAGACGCCGTCCGAGCCGCGCCGCAAGAGCGCCGGATCGGGCGAGGGCCGCAAGACGGGCGGACGCCGCAAGGCCGCGTGAGCGGATATCGGCCCGGCAGGGCTCGTCCTGCCGGCCGGTCCTTCGCGCTCTTGGACGGGGCCTCGGCGTGGCGGTCTCAGCCCACGCGGACGCGAGCCGCACCGTCCGCGGGCGCTTCGGCCTACGGCCGGATCGGTCTCATCGCGGCGTTCCGATGATCGACCTCGCTCCGACGGAACGTGCCTCACGAAACTCCCGGTCATCGACCGCCCTCGCGCCGATGGCGCGACGGGAGTTCTGTGAGAGACACGAAAAACCGGACGCCCCGGTCCGGTGATCGCTGTCGGGACCATCCCCGACGCGGTCGGCTGTGTCGCGCCAAGCGTTGCAACGCCTCCGCCGCAAGGGGCGGCGACCGATCGGCACCCGAAGCGTTTCCGGAAAGCGTCGGACTCGGCCCCGGAACTCTGCATGCCGGTACCGCTGACAGCGTTTCCACCCGATCGCCTCGGATCGTCACGGCGAGGCGGAGCCATCCAGCGCTCCGAACGATCCGGAGACGTCGCGTCCCTGGATCGCTTCGCTTTCGCTCGCGATGACGTCTCAGGCTACAGCCCAAGACCATCAAACGGACGCCGTATGGGATCGTGCGGTTGACGGCTTCCTCGCTGCCGTCTCACGGACCGCTCTTCGAAGTCGGCGGCGGGCGGGGCGCTCGCCCCGCCTTCGGAGTCTGGAGTCCCTTGAATCCGCTTCGCCGGCGCGCCTCAGGCGTCCGGCATCGCCGACTGGATGAAGCGGTCGGAGCCGAGATCTTCCTCGTCGTAGCCGAGAAGCTCCGCCAGACGCCCGCGGGCGCGGCTGACGCGGCTCTTCACCGTGCCGACCTTGCAGCCCATGATCGTTGCCGCCTCCTCGTAGGAGACACCTTCGGCGCCGACCAGAACGAGCGCTTCGCGCTGATCCGGCGGCAGCTTGGCGAGCGCCGATTGCAGATCCTCGACATCGAGCCGGTCGCCCTGATGCGGGGCGGTGGCGAGGCGGGCGGCGTAGGAGCCGTCCTGATCCTCGACCTCACGCACGCGCTTGCGGTGATCCGAGTAGAAGATGTTGCGCAGGATCGTGAAGAGCCACGCGTTGAGGTTGGTGCCCGGCTGGAAGCGGGCGCGGTGCTGCCAGCCCTTGAGCAGAGTGTCCTGCACGAGGTCGTCGGAGCGGGCCGGGTTCGAGGTCAGCGACAGCGCGAAGGCGCGCAGGGACGGCACCGCGGCCAGGAGTCCGTTGCGGAATTCCGGATCGATCCGCTCGCCCTGCGCCTTCAGCGCGCCTTCGAGCTTGGCGATCAGTTCCGCGAAGCGGGACGGGGTGTCCTCGCCCGCGCCGAGCGTATCGTAGACGCTGCGCAGGTGATCGCCGAGATGGCTGCGGATCGTATCGGAAAGCTTGGGACGGCCGTCAGTCATCGCGGGACGATCCAGGGTCGCTTCGGTATCGTTGCGCATCGGGCTCTTCGCGATCGGGGCGTTTCGGCATTCATCGGCACCGCACGGCGCTCGGAGCGTGGCATCGCGCGGCATTTAACATAGTTGTAGCGCATCCCCCGTCCCAGCGCACCCGCGCCGCGCGAATTACTGTCACGCTTGCGCACAGGGATATCGGGCCGCCCCGCTCTGATCAGATGTTGGCCCGATGCTGGCCCGAAAATGCGGCAAATCCGCAGCACCGTCCCGGCGGGCTCAGGCCGCGCCGCGCAGTTCCGGCGCCCGGCGCCGCCGCGCCTTGAGCAGGCGCACCGCGCCGTCGGTGAGCACCAGGGTGTCGCCGCGCTCCAGTTCGGTCCAGGTCTCGTCCCGGGTCAGCGCGCGGGTCGCGATCATGGTGACGATGTCGGTCTCGGTGGTCTCCTGCGCGAAGTCGACCCGCCAATCCTCGTCGATCAACGTCGCCGTGCCGAAGGGCGCGCGGCGGGTGAGGTAGCAGAGCCGCTTGCCGCAATGGGCGTAGAGCGCGCGGCTGTCGGTGAGCAGCATGTTGAACACGCCCCGCTCCGACAGGATCTGCGCGTATTCCGCGATCGCCGCCTCGAGGGTGGCGGATCGCGGCGGCTTGGGGAAGCGCTCCTGCAGCTGCGACAGGATCCAGCAGAAGGCGTGCTCGCTGTCGGTGGTGCCGACCGGCTCGAACCGTCCCAGCGGCAGGCGCTTCACGCCCTTGAGCTGTCCGTTATGGGCGAAGGTCCAGCGGCGGCCCCACAATTCCCGGGAGAAGGGGTGGGTGTTCTCCAGGCTGACGCGCCCGCGATTGGCCTTGCGCACGTGGGCGACGACGATGCGGCTCTTGATGGGGTAGCGCCGCAGCAGCTTGGCGAGTTCGGAGCGGGCACTCGGCTCGGGATCGTGGAAGCAGCGGCAGCCGCGCCCCTCGTAGAAGGCGATGCCCCAGCCGTCGGCGTGCGGGCCGGTCTCGCCGCCGCGCCGGGCGAGCGCCGCGAAGGAGAACCGGATGTCGGTCGGCACGTTCGCGCTCATTCCGAGCAATTCGCACATGGTCGTCGGAGGATTTTCGCGCGGGATGCACAGGGGAGGGCGAACCTAGGAAGGTTCGGGCGGGCGGACAACCGGTTTGCGCCGCATGTCCCCCGGCGCCTCGTCTTTCCTCGCGCCCCTGGCGCCCTTGCCGCCCCGCTCGCGCCCGGGCCAGGCGGGCGTGACGGCCAGCCCCGGCACGAGGCGCCGCAGGGCGGGCGTCAGGCCGGCCGCGAGCCCGGCGACGCCCGCGAGCGCCAGGACATCCGTGAGCGTGATCCCGAAACCGTCGCGAAAGGCGGGGGTGACGAACCATGCCAGCTCCGCGAGATGGACCGCGACCGCCAGCGCGGCCACGAGCCGGGTCCGGTTCTCGCCGGGGCGCAGCGTCAGGATCGCCGCGAGCGCGGTCACCGTGAGGCCCGCGATCGCCAGGGCGCGACCGGGCAGGCCGGAACGCAGGCGGTACCACGCGGCGGCCTGCGGGTCGGCGGCGGCGTCGAGCATCAGGAACTGCACCGCGTGCAGCCCGACCCAGACCAGGAGCAGCACGGCGAGCGGGGTGAGCCGGTCGTGGCGCCGCCGGGCGGGGCCGATATCGGGCGGCGCCACGAGGATCGCGGCGGCGAGCGCGAGGCTCGACCACGCGGCCATCACGAGGAGGCCGAAGGCGCTGGCGTGGAAGCGCCCGTCCGCCCCGGCGCCCACCGCCATGACGAGATCCCAGGCGGCCAGGGTCCCCACCACGGTGTGGAGGCCCAGCCCGAGCACCGCCCGGCCGTCGTCGATGCGCCCGGCCTTGGCCCAGGGCTCGCCGCCGCGGCGGGCGAAGAGCAGGGCGAGCCCGGTCCAGAGAGCGAAGTAGAGGCTGAGGCGCCCGGCAAGGAGTGCGTCGGAGAACCAGAGCGCGGTCAGCGCACCGTCCGATCCCGGCGGCGCGACCGCGGGATAGAGCCGGGCGGCGGCCGGCAGCAAGGGAAGGCTGAGCAGGGCCGCCACGGGCATCAGCACCAGGAAGCCCCGCAGGGTTTCCAGAAGCGCGGTCTCGGGCTGCGGGCGCCACGCATCGGCCCGCTCGATCATGATCACGACGGGCAGGGCGCCCGCGGGCAGCGCCAGCAGGCAGGTCCAGGCGAAGAGATAGGCGGGGGCGAGTTCGGGCAGGCCGGCGAGATGCCAGGCGAGGAGCAGGCAGCCGGCGCCCGCGGCGAAGACGGCGGCCGGGCGCCGGGCGGGATCGCGGAAATAGGCCGCAGCGGATTTCGCCCCCGCCGCCTTGCGGGCGGCACCGCCCTTCTCCTGCACGCTCACCGCCGCGGCCCCGCGGCGGCGCTTCCGCCGACGGCGAGGGGCCGCCCGGCGCCCTCGGGCAAGCCGTTCAGCCGGCGCAGCAGGGCAGCCGTGTTGGAGCCATCGGCCGAGGGGGCGACGGTCAGGACGAAGCGTCCGGCCAGGGCGGAGGAGGGGGCCGCGCCCGCCTCCCGCCGCAGGGCATAGCAGAGGGCCGCGACGAGGCCGAGCGTGCCGCCCGCGGTCGCCGCCGAGAGGACCGGCACCGCCAGCACGGCCCAGGACAGGACGGCGGCGCCGGCCCCGTCGAACGCGCGCGCGCCCTCCGCCGCCCGGACGGCCAGGTAGGCCACGGCCCCGAGGCCGGCGCCCCCGAGAGCGGCCCAGCGCAGCCGCCATCCGACCCGATGCAGCGCTTCGGCGGCCTCCGGCATCGGCACGGGGCCGAAGGCGTCGAGGCGCGGCGGCCGGTCGAGGACCGAGAGGCTTCGCACCGCCTCCGAAAGCCCGGCCTCCGAGCGGAAGGTGGCGGCCAGCCGTCCCCCCTGAGGCTCGGTCCCCGGCTCGGGCCCGCTCCCGGCCGCGTCGGAGGCCGCACCGGGATTGCGGGCCAGGGCGAGTTGCCGCGTCTCGGCGATCGAGACCGGCGGCACGAGGCGGTAGACGAGGAACAGGCCGAGAGCGAACACCCCGATCGCACAGAGGGCGGCGGCGGCCGGGCCGAAGGCCGCCAAGAGAGTCTCCGACCAGGCAGCGTCGGCGGTCGGCGCGGCGGACCGCGCGATCAGCCCGTGATCCGCCCCGAGGCCGATGGCGACCAGGGCGCCGATCAGGCCGAGGGCCGTCGCCTTGCGCCGCACGGTGCCGATCCAGAAGAGTTGCGACGGGAGCAGGCCGACGAGCATGAGCATCCAGAAGGCAGGAGCCCCGTCGCCGACGAGCCGGCGCGTCAGGTGCGTCCGCTCCGCCGCGCCGCCGTAGAGGAACGCGGCCACGCATTCGGTGACGTGGCAGTAGAGGGCCGCAAGTCCGAAGGCGAGGATCAGCCGGCCGAGGATGTCGAGATGGCGCCCGGTGACGAGGCCGTCGAGGCCCTGAACCCGGCGCAGGGCCACGGCCAGCGCGGCGGTCAGCCCCGCCCCCGACAGCACCGCCTCGACCAGCAGGGCGACCGGCAGGAGCGTGTCGTGCCGGTCCGAGCGCAGGGCGGTGGCGACGGCCAGGTCCGTCAGCACGGCCACGGCCGCGAGGATGCCGAGCAGGGCGAGCCCGCGGCAGGCGCCGTCCCAGACGCGCCACTGCCCGGCGGAGCCCCGGAAGCCGCAGGCGGCCAGCCGGTAGAACCGGCCGCGGCGGCTCGCGGCTCCGGCAGGGCCGCCTTCGGCGAGGCGGTCGCGCAGAAGGGCCAGATCCGGCAAGAGCGCTGCGCCCCAGACGCCCGCGCTCGCGGCCAGCAGTGCCGCGAGACTCATCGGATGGACCGAGGCGGGAAACAGGGCGGCGAGGCTGGCGCCGAACAGGGCCGCCGTCTGTGCCAGCCGGCCGATGCCGCAGCGCCACTCGACGCCGGCCAGGAGCAGCAGCCCGCAGATCATCAGGCAGCCCGAGGCAAGCCCGATCCACCAGCCCGCTCCGCCGGCGCCGAGAGCGGGGACCGGCAGCACGAAGCGCAGGGCGGCACAGGTCGCGGTCAGGGCGAGCGCCCCGGCGGCCGCGAGGCGCCACTCCCGTCGGGCAGGGGTGAGCACGACGCCCGCGAGCGCCGCACCGATCGAGGCGACGGTTTCGTCCGGGCCGATGACCGGCGCACCGTAGAGGGAATCCGCCTCGCCCGCGGGGGATAGGCCCGTCGCGCTCATCGGGCCGGCGGCCTCGCGGCAGCCGGAGTGCTGACGAGGAGAGGGAAAGGGTCGCGCGAGGCCATCCGAGGTCGTCGATCGAGAGAGGAATCCGCAACCCGAGCGGCACGAGGGCGGGCGACAGGGGCCGGCCGCGCCTGCGAACTCCATCCGGATGACGCGCGAGAGCCCGTCTCGGCCAGCCCCACGGGCACGAGAAGCGCACGCCCCCCGCGCGCCGTGTGCTCTCCCGCACTAAAGAACGCCGCCCCGCCGGGATTGCAATGCGACGGTCCGGCGCCGCGGGCTTGCGTCGCCCCGTTTCCGTGCGAAGAGAGCGGTCCGTCACGACCTCCGAACGAGCCCGCACCACCCTTCCAGGATCCGGCAGGAGCCGGCAAGAACCGCACCGTCCTCCCCTCACGCCGCGAACCTTCAGATGCCGCACCCCACCGCAGCGAACCCGTCGCCGGGCGTCCGGACTGCCGATGGAGCGTGATCCCGTCCTGTTCGCCTGGGCCTCGTCGCCGCGTCGCCACGCGGCGGCCCTGGGGCTGGCGGTGGGCCTCGGCGGTCCCCTGGCGCTGTTCGTGCTGCTCTGCCTGCGCGACCTCATCGCCGTGCTCACCCGCAGCGGCCCGGACTTGCTGCCCTTCCTGCGGATCGCCCTGCCGCTGCCCGGCCACCACGAGAGCGAGGCGCCGATCCTGTTCCAGGGCTGGAGCCTGCCGCCCTCGGAACTGCCGCTGATCGCGCTCAGCGCGCTCGCCGCGGCGGCGCTGCTGCTCGCCGCCCTCGGGGGCGTGGTTGCCTTCCTCTGCTTCTCCGTTCAGGCCCGGGCCACGGCGCGGCTGCGGGCGCGGGCCACGGAGGCGATCCTGGCCTCGCCGCCGGGCGCCCGCGAGGATCTGCGGGCGCTGCCCGGCCTCGTGGGGCAGGCGCTGGCGCAGATGGGCCCGCTCACCGCGGTCGGGATCGTGGTGCCCGGTCTCACCCTCGTGGCGATCCTGCTCGCCCTCGTCATGGCGGAACTCGCCGCGCCGCGCCTCGTGCCGGTAATCGCGCTGCTGCTGGCCGCCGTCGGCCTCGCCCGCGCCCTGCTCGCCAGCCGCTCCGCCGCCCGCCGGAGCCTGCGCCGCGCCGACACCGCCGCGACCGAGGCGGGCCTGCGCGACCTGATCCGGCGGATGCCCGCGGTGCGCGCCCACGGGGCCGCGGCGTTCGAGCGACGCCGCCTGGGCCTGCGGGCGCGGGCGGCCCGCTCGGCCCTGGTGCGGGCCGAGGCGCGGCTCGCCTATGCCCGCGCGCCCGCCTTCGCCCTCATCATCCTCCTTCCGGCGCTCCTCGTGGCGACCGCCCTCTGGCAGGGGGAATCCGCCACGGAGGGCGACAACGTCCTGCCCGGCGCGTTGGCCGCCGCGGCCGGGGCCTTCACGATGGCCGCCGTGCTCGTCGGCATCAGCCTGCGCCTGTGGACCCAGCACCGGGCGGTGGCGCCGCTGTTTCGCACCATCGCCGAGACGCTGGGCGCCCTGAGCCCGCGCCTGCCGGGCGACGGGCAGCGCCGGGCGGCGCCCTTCCCCCAGGCCGGCCACCTCGCGGCCCGGGGCGTCGGCGCCTACGATCCCGGCAGCGGCGAGCGGCTGACGGGCGTGGATCTCGACCTGCCGATGCCGGCCCACGTGGCGATCGTGGGCGCGCGCGGCAGCGGATCGCGGGCGCTGGCCGCCCTGCTCGCCGGACAGATCGAGCCGACCGCCGGCGCCGTCACCTATGGCGGCACGGATCTGCGCGCCTTCGATTCCGCCGAGCGGGCGCGGCGGTTCGCGCTGGCCGGCTCCGAGGCGATCCTGATCGAGGGGACGCTGCGCCAGAACCTGCTCTACGGCGCCCGCAGCGGCGACCGCGAGGCCTCGGGGCTGGCCGAGCGCATCGGCATCCTCAAGCTCACCGGGCTCGACGCCTTCGTCTACGAGCGGGGGCTGGAAGCCTCGGTCGACCCGGAGGACGATCCGGCCACGGCGCAAGCGGTGGTGGCCGCCCGGCAGGCCGTGCGCGAGGCGCTGGCCCGCGAGGGCATGGCCCGGCTGGTCGAGCCGTTCGACCCCACCCGCTACAACCATCAGGCCGATATCGGCGAGAACATCCTGTTCGGTGAGGCGGTCGGGCCCGCCTTCTCGCAGGCGCGGCTCGCCGCCCATCCCTATCTCCGCGCCGTGCTGGAGGCGGAGGATCTGACCCGCCCGCTGGTCGATGTCGGGCTCCAGGTCGCCCGCTCGACCGTCGAGATCTTTTCCGACCTGCCCGACGACCATCCCCTGTTCGAGACCTTCTCGCTCTTCCCGGCCGCGGAGCGGGGCTATTTCGAGGATCTCGTCGCGCGCCAGCCGGATGCACGCGGCTTCCGTCGCGGTCCCGCCGGGCACCGCGACCGCGAGCGGCTGATCGGGCTGGCCCTGCGCTACAGCGAGACGCGCCACCGCTTCGGCCTGATCGACGCCGCGCTCGAGGAGCGCCTGGTCGCCGCGCGCCACTCCTTCGCGGCGATGCTGCCGCCGCGCTACCGCGAGAAGATCGAGTTCTACGATCCGACCCGGCTCACGGCGGCCGCGAGCCTGGAGGAGAACCTGCTGTTCGGGCGCATCACGCAAGGCGAGGCGGGCGCCGAGGGACGGGTGCGCAGCCTCGTGCGCCGGGTGCTGGCCGAGCAGGGCCTGGAGCCGACCGTCTACCGGCTCGGCCTCGCCGCGCGGATCGAGGCGGGTGCGGCGGGCGCGGGCCAGGGCCAGCGCGCGGTGCTGGGGGAGGGCGCGATCGGGCCGCGCGAGCGCGTCGCGATCGAGTTCGTGCGCTGCCTCGTGCGCCGCCCCGACATCCTCGTGGTCGGCCTCACCCTCGACGACCGCAAGCCCGACGAGATCACCGCCCGGGTCGAGCGCCTGCGCGCCCTGCGACGCGGCGCCGGCCTGATCGTCTGCCTGCCCGACGAGGCGACGCTGGCCCGGCAGGCGCCCTTCGACGCCGTGCTGCGGGTGGAGCGCAACACGGTACTGGAGGGCCATCCGGCGGAGCCGGCCCCGCTCCCCGCCTGATCGTCGCCCCATGCTTGCCAGAGCCCGACGAAATCCCGCAAATCCGCCCCAAAGCGCGGGCACGACTCGGCCGCGCCGCCCACGGGCGGCACCGGCGGCGGGCCGGACTCCATCGAGACGGTGCATGCTACCTTCGGACGGCCCTCGACGCGGCGGGACCGGGTTCCCCGCATCACCCTGCGCGCGGCCGGACCGCAGATGAGATCCCGCTTTCGCGCCCTGCTGCCGGCGCTCGTCGGGCTGCTGATCCTCGCGGGCTTCGCGCCCGCCGCGCGGGCCGACAAGGCGCGGGCGCCGATCCCCGCCGCGACCCTGGCGCTGATGGCCGCGCGCGGCACGAACGCCGCCTCGCCGATCGTGCTGCGGGCCTATAAAAAGGAATCGGAGATCGAGCTCTGGAAGCGCAACGCCGCCGGGCGCTACGTGCCGATCAAGACCTACCCGATCTGCCGCTGGTCGGGGCAGCTCGGCCCGAAGACCAAGACCGGCGACCGGCAGACGCCGGAAGGGTTCTACACCGTGGCCAAGAGCCAGATGAACCCGAACTCGCGCTACTATCTCTCCTTCGATATCGGCTACCCCAACACCTACGACCGGGCGCACGGCTCGACCGGCTCGGCGGTGATGGTGCACGGCGTCTGCTCCTCCATGGGCTGCTTTGCCATGACGGATGCCGTGGCGGGCGAACTCTTCGCCATCGCCCGCGAGGCCTTCGCCGGCGGGCAGGGGGCGTTCCAGTTCCAGTCCTTTCCGTTCCGGATGACCGCCGCGAACCTCGCCCGGCACCGCACCGACCCGAACATGCCGTTCTGGCGCCAGCTCAAGGAAGGTTCGGACCGCTTCGAGGCGACGGGCGAGGAGCCGGCGGTGAGCGTCGCGGGCGGGCGCTACGTCTTCGCGCCGTCAGCCGATCCGGCCAAGGAAGCGGCCTTCGCCGCCCTGCACCGGGACGAAACGCAGCGCATCGCCGCCCTCGTGGAGGAGGGCGCGGCCGCCGTGCGCACCACCTACTCGGACGGCGGCCAGCACGCCTTCTGGGCGGCGCGGATCGGCCAGGGCGTTCCCGTCGGCGAGATCAGCCGGCCGGAGGCGCTGGCCTATGCCGGCCAGGAGGTCGTCTTGATCCCGGCCCGGCGCAAGGCGCCGCCCCCGCCGCCGGTGCCGGAGACGGTCTGGGCCGTCTGGATCGGGACGGACAGCCCCTCGCTCTCCGTCCGCACCGCCGATTTCGTGCCGCCCTACGCCGGTGCACCCCGCATGGCCGAGCCAGTCCGGCGCTACGCGCAGACCTGGCCGAGCCTCGTCCGCGCCGCGATCGAGGGCCCGCTGCCTCCGCCGGACCTCACCGGCGCGCCGCTGCCGGTCGAGCGGGTGGCGCAGCGCTGATCGAGAGTCGTTCGAAACGGCGTGTGCGGGCACGCACACGCACCCGAATGGCGGGGCCCCATCTCAACGCGGTACACTCCGTGCCCGATGAGGGGCCGAAGGACCGCCGCACATGCGCGCGGCGGCGCCGCTGCCACCCGAGAACGCCCGGCATGAGGCCGGGCATTGGTGCCGATCCATGACCCTGCCACATCCAGCCAAGGACGACTCCCTCGTCCTTCGTTTCTGGGGCGTCCGCGGCTCGACGCCGGTCAGCGGCCCGGAAACGGCCGAGTTCGGCGGGAATACGCCGTGCCTGGAGATCCGTTGCGGGGATCGCCTCTTCGTGATCGATGCGGGCTCGGGCCTCGGTGCCTTCGGGCGCGGCTGCCGCGAGGGCCTGCCGCGGGATATCGACCTGCTGTTCAGCCACCTGCACCTCGATCACACGGCGGGCCTGCCCTTCTTCAAGCCGGCCATCATGGATTGCAGCCACACGATCCACACCTATTGCGGTAATCTGGACGGGGCGAGCGCCGAGGATGCCCTCGGCCGCCTGTTCTCGCCGCCGCTCTTCCCCGTGACCCTCGACGTGCTGCCCTGCACCTTCAAGCATCACGGCTTCCGCGCGGGCGAGCCGCTGACCTTCGCCGACGGCAGCCGGGTCGACACCATCCTGCTCGACCATCCCCAGGGCTCGACCGGCTACCGCTTCGACCATGGCGGCAAGCGGCTCTGCATCATCAGCGACATCGAGCACGGCGCGAACTGGCCCGACCCGGAGCTGTGCCGCTTCGTCGAGGGCGCCGACCTGCTCGTCTACGACGGCATGTTCACCGAGGGCGAATATCCCTGCTGCAAGGGCTGGGGCCACTCGACTTGGCAGAAGGGCGTGGAACTGGCCAAGGGCGCGGGCGCCAAGGCGCTCGCCATCATCCACCTGCACCCCGCCCATTCGGACGCGCAGTTGCGGAAGGTCGAGGCGGAGATGCAGGCCGAGATGCCGACCGCCTTCATCGCCCGCGAGCGCCAGTCGATCGAGGTGGGCCGGCCGATCGTCCCCCTCGCCGAGCCGCCGGTGCTGGCCCTCGCCCGTCGGGCCTGAGGGCGCCTCAAGAGAAGAGGAGCGGCAGCGCGCGGCCTGCGGATGATTTCGGGTAGCGCTGGAATGTCGTCGGCCCACGCGTCGCGCCCGACGGCCGCAATCCCGTGATCCGGACCGGCTGGATCAAGGACAGTGCGAGCCCGGCGCGCTTCGTCACCGCACTTCCCAAGGCCGAATAGAAAAGACCCGCCCGACGTGAACCGGACGGGCCTTTCGAGATCGAGGCGACCGGCTCGACCGCCTCTCGATCAGGGAGGGGCGGACCGCCGACGCATACGATTGTCCGTTTGATCGCTTCGGTCTCTTCCGTCGTCCTTGCGAGGCGAGACGTAAGCAATCCAGGGCGCGGCCCTGTCCGGACAGGTCGCGCTCTGGATCGCTTCGCTGACGCTCGCGATGACGGAGAGGGGCGAAGGCCGAGCCGATCAACCGGAGACGATATCAGAGAGCCGTCGTCGCGCCCGCGCCCTCCTCGCGGCCGATGCGGCTGTGCTTGCGGCTCCAGGCGAAGTAGATCACGAGGCCGATCGCCAGCCAGATGATGAGACGCAGCCAGGTGTCTCCGTCGAGCGAGAGCATCATCCCGAGGCAGAACAGAGCGCCGAGGATCGGCACGAACGGCACCAGCGGCGTGCGGTAGGCGCGCGGCGCGTCGGGCTGAGTACGGCGCAGGATGACCACGCCGGCGCAGACGAGGATGAAGGCGAGCAGCGTGCCGATGCTGGTCATGTGGCCGAGCTGGGAGATCGGCAGGAAGCCGCCGAGCGCGCTCGTGAACACCATGAAGAACAGGTTCGAGCGGTAGGGCGTCTTCCACTTCGGGTGGATGGCCGAGAAGAAGGCCGGCAGCAGGCGGTCCTTCGACATGGAGTAGAACACCCGGCTCTGGCCGAGCAGCAGCACGAGGATCACGGTCGAGAAGCCGCAGATCACGCCGAACGTCACGAGGCTCTTCAGCCACGGGAAGGGGGTGGCGGCGATCGCGGTGTTCACCGGGGCGGCGTCGCCGCGCATGGCGTCGTAGTGGACGAGGCCGGTCAGCACGCCCGCGAACGCGATGTAGAGCACCGTGCAGATCGCCAGCGAACCGAGGATGCCGATCATCATGTTGCGCTGGGGGTTCTTGGCCTCTTGCGCCGCGGTCGAGACCGCATCGAAGCCGACATAGGCGAAGAACACCACGCCGGCCGCCCGCATCACGCCGCTCCAGCCGTACTCGCCGAAGGTGCCGGTGTTGGCCGGCAGGAAGGGGTCGTAGTTCTGCGCCTTCACGTAGAACAGGCCGACACCGATCACGGTGGCCACGACGGCGAGCTTGAGGATCACCACCGCGCCGTTGACCCGGGCCGATTCCCGGATGCCGATGATGAGCAGGCTGGAGGCGGCCACGACGATCAGGATCGCCGGCACGTTGACGAGGCCGTGCGCCACCGTGCCGTCGGCGAGCTGGTAGGTCTCGAAGGGCGAGTGGACGAGCGATCCCGGCAGGTTGATGCCCAGGGTGTCGCGCATGAAGCGCGTGACGTAGCGCGACCAGCTCACCGAGACGGTGGCCGCGCCGACGGCGTATTCCAGCACCAGATCCCAGCCGATGATCCAGGCGATGAACTCGCCCATCGTAGCGTAGGTGTAGGTGTAGGCCGAACCCGCGACCGGGATCATGCCGGCCAGCTCGCTGTAGCACATGCCCGCGAGCGCGCAGCCGATCGCCGCGATGGCGAAGGAGAGCGTCACCGCCGGGCCCGCATGCTCCGCCGCGGCGATGCCGGTCAGCGAGAACAGCCCGGCCCCGATCACCGCGCCGATGCCGAGGCCGATCAGGCTCCAGGGGCCGAGATGGCGTTCCAGCTTGTTCTCGCCGGACTCCGCGTCGGCGTTGAGCCGTTCGAGCGTCTTGATCCGAAAAAGGTCACTCGCCAAGCCCGACGCCATCTTCGCCCCTCTTCTAATTCTGGCCGGGATGCGCGTCTCGTGCTCCCAACCTGCCTTCGTCCTGCAAGCTATAGACCGAACCCGAGTCTGCTGCACGCGCAACCGAAAAATGCAACAACAACGTGGATAGGAAGAGGGGGAAGAGACGTTTTTGCAGCCAAGCAGTTGCTTGACGACGCCAGGACGCGTTATTCAAAAATGAGAAAGCTAGCGAAATTCATTCGTTAATACTAGAAAGGCGCCATCGTGGCAACATTTGAGAACATAACTAGTGTTTTTTCTAACGAAACCTCTTTCCAGCGTGTGTCCGAGGCGAACGCTGCAGCCAGAGATCAGATTGATACTTGGATAAGTACAATAGAAAAAATCGTCAAATCACTAAATTATCATAATTCGGGCGTAAGCATAGAATATTTAGACCAGCTCAAATCTTATATAGCTACTAATAAATCAGTTTTTTCGGTCAATGAGACAGATTCCGGATACGTTGTCAGCGGAGAGCTTCCTCTAATCACAAAAATAGGCAGCACACTCGACAGTTTTATCGCGAGAAAACCTGTCACGATGTTTGGAGTAGTTTTCGCCGAAAGTGGAGACATCAGAAAAAAATTACAACAAGGAACAGTCATTGCAGATGCCGTAGTGATGCTAGCCGGAGCGTATACTGCGATTCAAGAAGTAGAAAATGTTGTTGGCGAGGCAGTCAGCAAAATTGGCACACACAGATCTACGAAAGATTCGGAGTACAGCGCCGCTTTAACCGACCTTGAAAACAGAGTTAATCTAACGACAAGTACCGCACAGCAGACAATCGAGGATATAAAATCACAAGGTAACATTTTCACGAACTCCAAATCCGAAGAAGTGAAATCATTCCTCGAGAAAGCAGAGAGGCAACTTGAGGCTACAAAAAACTTGGTTTTAGAAACAGAATCATTGAAAACAGCTAGATCGATTTGGCACTCGAAAACCGCCAAGCATCGCAAATTTTATGGCGCCGGTCTGGCAATCATTATATTGACAGTAATTTCAATGCTGGCAATTATATTTTATAATTTAGAAAACATACAGAGATTTATTTCCACATTCCAAAAACCAGATAAAGAATTACCCTATGGAGTGATTGTACTATTGATCATTCCGGTGCTTTCCATTGCTTGGATTCTCAAAATGATCAATAAATTTGCAACAAACAACTTGATACTAGCAGAAGACTCAGAGCAAAGAGAAGCTATGATTGACACTTATTTTCGACTGGTCGGAAATCCAGACGCAAAGATGGAGCCAAGCGATAGAATTTTAGTATTGAATGCAATTTTCCGTCCACTTCCTGGACAACAATCGGACGACCTTAACCCACCCAATCTAGTTGATGTAGTAAACAGCGCTACAGCAAAAAGGTCATAATCGTAAATCTGGGAACTAATCAGATTTATCAGGCTCGAAAACTTCAAGGCTAACAAGGGCATTAAGCCCTAAAAACATTCACAATTTCCATATCCTGCCAATATAAGCCCCGTCCCAGAATCCGTATTCGAGGCGGGTGGCGTGGGCGTAGGCGGCGTGCATGCGGGCGCGCAGGGCGGGGGAGGCCGGTTCCGCCGCCTCGTCGGTCGCCGCGATCATCGCGGCCACCGCCTCCCCGAACTCCTCGCCGGCATAGGTATCGATCCAGGCGCGGTAGGGATTGTCCGCCTCCGCGCGGGAAAAAATGTCGCGGCCGACCTCGGCGTAGATCCAGAAGCAGGGCAGGAGCGCGCCGAGCACGACCTCGTAGGGCTCGGCGTAGGCGGTGGCCGTCAGCCACGCCACGTAGTGGTCGCAGGCCGGCGAGAGCGGCGTGGCGGCGAAGGCCGCGGCATCGATGCCGAAGTCGCGCAGGAAGCCGCCGTGCAGCGCCCGCTCGACCACGATCGCGGTCTCGGCGCCGCGGGCGAACTGGACGATCCGGTCGGGATGGGGCGCCTTGGCAGAGGCGAGCGCCAGAGCTCGGCCGAAGCCGATGAGGTAATGCGCGTCCTGCACGATGTAGCGGCGGAAGCGCTCGCGGCTCAGCGTGCCCGCGGCGAGCTCCGCGTTGAAGGGCATCGTGCGGATCGTCTCGTAGGCCGCGCGGTTGCGGGCCCACGCCTCCTGCGAGAAGCGCCCGGCGGGAGGGGAATCGGCCAAGAACAGCGCTCCGTCGTTCGAGAGACAATCAGCCCTGCCGCTGCGCTTGCGTCACCGCCACGTGGATCAGCTCGGCCAGCGTGCGCACCCTGAGCTTCTGGCGCATCTGCGAGCAGGCGTTGGTCACGGTCTTGTAGCTCACCGAGAGGTCGGCGGCGATGGCGCCGTAGGACTTGCCCTGGGCGAGGCGGGCGAGGATCTGCTGCTCGCGGGGCGTGAGCTGCGTCTCCGGCGTGCGGCGCGGATCGGCGCGCAGCATCGCGACCTCGGTGGCGAGCCGCCGGTCGAGGAAGACCTCGCCCGCGCGCACCCGCTCGAAGGCCTGGAACAGCTCGTTCGAGGCGTGATCCTTGAGCACGTAGCCCAAAGCGCCGGCCTCCAGCGCCCGCGAGACGATGACGGGATCGTTGTGCATCGAGAAGACGAGCACGCGCGTCTCGGGCTCGATCCCGCGCATGCGCCGGATCAGGGCGAGGCCGGCGAGGCCGCTGCCCTGGAAGGTGAGGTCGCAGATCACGACCGGCGGGCGCAGGCGGTGGAAGGCGCGGTAGCCGGAGACGACGCCGGTGGCCTCCACCACGGTCTCGATCCCGGCATCCTCCAGCACGCGGCGGCAGCCCTGCAGGACGATCGGGTGGTCGTCGATGACCAGGACGGGGCCGGCGGCCCCCTTGCTCGCGGCGGCGCGGGTCATGGGATTGCTGATCGGCGCGTTCATCGTACACGCATCACTTGAGTTGCGGCGCGGGCGGCGGGGCGGAAGCCTCGTCCGCGTCGCGCTCGGGATCGATCGGTATGCTGATCCGGACAACCGTTCCCGAGGGAGCGTTGTCAAGAGAGCCCTTCTCCAGGTTGAACTGACCGCCCAGGGCCTCGACGCGCTCGCGCATCCCGGACAGGCCGAGGCCGATCCGGTGGCCGGGGGTGATGCCCTTGCCGTCGTCGCGGATGCTCACGCGCAGGAGCGTCCCGGCCGCGTCGTCGTCCTCGACCGCCTCGACCCGCACGTGCCGGGCCGCGCCGTGACGCACGGCGTTGGTGCTGCTCTCTTGGATGCAGCGGAACACGGTGAGATCGACGATGTCGCCGTAGCCGCGGGCGAGCCCCTCAAACTGCCCTTCGAAGGCGGTGTCGGGGTGGCGCCGGCCGAAATCGCGCAGGAGCAGGGCGAGGCAATCCCGGAGCGGGACCTCGCCCAGGGCGTGGGGGCGCAGTCGGTTCAGCAGGTCGCGGTTGAGGCCCTGGAGCTGGCCGACGATGCCGCCGATGTCGCCGGCCCGCGCGGCGAGCCGGTCGCGGTCGACCGGGCCGGAACTGGCGGCGAGCCGCGCGACGGACGCCGCATTGGCCTCCAGCGCGAACAGGCAGGGGCCGAACTCGTCGTGGAGTTCGAGGGCGATGCGGGCGCGCTCGTCGTCCTGGGCGGTGAGCAGCTGCCGGTTGAGCCGGCTCTTGGCGGCCCGGGCCTCGGAGAGCGCGCCGGCCACGCGGTTGAAGCGCTCGGCGATCACCGCCAGTTCGCGGGAGGCCGGCGGGTCGAGATGGGCGGTGTAGTCGTGGCGCTCCAGCCGGGTCAGCCCGTCGGCGAGGCTCTCCAGGGGCCGCAGGATGCGCCCGAGCGCCAGGAAGAGCGCGGCCAGAACCGCGAGGTTGAGGATCAGGCTCGCGAGAGCCAGGGAGCGGGCATAGCCCCAGACCTCCTCGATCTCGTCGAGTGGCTGGGTCGTGATCGCCGCGGTCCCGATCCGCTCGCCCCGGACCATGATCGGCAGGTCGTGCTGGTGCGGCTCGGGGGCGATCAGGCGCACGAACCAGCGCGGGGCCCGCCGCGCCTCCCGCGCGCTCTCCGACGGGCCGAAGCCGACCCGCCGCCCCTCGGCATCGAGGATGGTCACGCGCACGTGGCGCAGGGCCTGGAAGCGCAGGTCCAGGGTGTGGAGCACGCTGTCGGGGCTGGGGCTGCGCAGGGAGCGGATCGTGTCGGCCACCAGCGGTTCGACCGTGGCGAGGCTGGCCGCCATCTCGACCTGCACGGCGTTGCGCGCGGTGACCACGATGACGCCGCAGGAGACCAGAGCCGCGACGATGTCGATGGCGAGCACCGCCAGGATCAGGCGGGTGCGCGTCGGCCAGCCGGCCCAGAACGGCGCGGGCGGCCGCGCGGGGGCAGCCGCCTCCTCGGGCGCCGATCCGTGTGCGGAGCGCGTCATCGTGGGGGAAAGCGCGGAATGCGTCGCGGCGGGGTTCGGCACGGGCCCTCGCGATCGGTCAGGCCACCGCCCGACGGCGGCGTCGCGGGCAGGCCCGATCCGGGACTGTTCGGCAAGCCGACATCGGATAAAACGCTCAGATTTCTACGAATTCGGCACAGGGTCACCGTGACCGATCCCCGGACGAAAGTCCATGCCGCCGCCGCAGCACGGGGTCGCAGGGCACACTGATGTTTTTCTTATGATTGCCCGACCCGGTCGCGGCCCGCCCGCCGCGTCCTCAACGCTCCGTTAAACGCCGGGGCCTTATAGATCGCTGGTCTGATCTGGACCGCGGGACACTTGGAACCGGGTTGCCACGAATCAACGGCGTGACGTCGCGACCGGTTTTCAGACAGATTCGCAAGCGTCGCCGACGGCCCAACACTATGGGGTAACCGTCGGACATCTTGCCGCCGCAATGCCGAGGCCGTGTTGTTGCAGGGGTACAACGTGCAAGAGGCCGACCGCATGTCGGTGGCAATCCACCCGTCAGAGACCCGCCGAGGCGGGAGCAAGGACTCCGCTCGACCGCGGATGCGCACCATCGCCGCCATCGGCGGCGGGGGCGTCGCCGTGCTCGCCTTCGCCGCGGGTGCCTTCTCGTTCTTCTCCGACCTCGCCGATCCGCGGGCCCGGCCCGTCCGGAGCGCGCCGGTCGCCCCGCTCGCCTCGCAATGGCCCGACCTGAAGGACGGCGTTCCGGCCCTCGCCTCCGCCGAGCCGCCGCCGGAATTGCGCCGGGCGAGCCTGCCCGCGGCCGAGCCGTCGCCGCCGCCCGTAGCGATCGCGGCACCCGCGCCGGTTCAGGCGACACCGGTCCAGGCGGCACCCGCCGCCGTCCCGCCGGCCCCCGCTCGGACGGCTCTGCCGATCGAGCCGGTCCAGACGGTTCCGCCCGCCGCCCGGACGACGGCCTCCGTCTCCCCGGCGAAGGTTGCGGTGCCGCTCCCGCCGACCCGGTCGGAGACCGTGCGCGCCAAGGCGGAGCAACCCGCCAAATTCGTCTCCCTGCCGGCCACGAAGCCGGAGACGGCCCGGACCGAGGCGGCGAAGCCGGAGCGTGGGAGGGCCGAAGCGAGCAAGCCCGAAGCCGCCAAGTCCGAGGCCGCCAAGTCCGAGGCCATCAAGGCCGAAGCCGCCCGCAAGACCGTGGCGCCGGCCCGCGCCCGCGCGCCCGAGACGAAGCCGACGCAGACCGCCTCGGCCCAGGCTCCGGCCGCCAGCCCGCCCGCCGCCCGCGAGGCGTCGGACGAGCCGGAACTGCTCGGCGTAAAGATTCCCGGCGGCCGTCAGATCCGCGAGGGCTGGGATGCGGCCGTGAACGGGCTACTCGGCGACAAGTAGCGGCTCGCAGCGCGTTCCGGTCGATCGCCCCTGGGGTTCTTTCCCACCCGACCATGGCTTGCACCTCGCCAGGGAAGCGGGGGACACCGAATTCATCGACCGGAGCGCATGATACCGTTTCTGGATGGTCGCTTCGGGATCTTCCTTCGTCTTTGCGAGGCGAAGCCGAAGCAATCCAGGGCGTAGCCTCGTCCGGGGATGTCCCGCCCTGGATCGCTTCTCTGACGCTCGCGATGACGGGGCATCGCAACATCCGAAGCGTTCGATCGGAGAACGATATGACAGGCGAAAGCCTCCGGTCCCGCGGGATCGGAGGCTTCGAACGTGTCGCGCTGCCGCGGCGCCGATGCGCCGGGCTTCTTTTGAAACGATCCCCGGATCAGCCGTTCTGCTGCGCCTTGCCCGCCTCGCGGCGATGGCGCTGGGCGCGGGGGCTCTTCTGAACCTTCTGTGCCGGTCCCTCGCCCTGCATCCGCTCGACGCGAACGTCGGGCGGCCCGCGCCGGGCGAAGGCGGCGGCGAAATCTTCCGCGGCGCTGGTGCGCACCTCGAAGGCCGTCTCCCGGTCGGAGATCCGGATCGCGCCGATATCGCCGCGGCCGATCTGGCCCCGCCGGGTCAGCATCGGCAGCAGGCGGCGCGGCTCGACCCGGTCGCGCCGGCCGAGATTGAGCCGGAACCACGTCGCCGGCTCGTCCTCGCCGACCCGCGGCGCTCCGACCGGCACGCTGCCGCGGGATTCCGGGCGCCGGCTCACGTCATAGGCCGGATCGGTCACCTCCTCGGGCACGGGGATGCGCGAGCGGTAGAGGCGGGCGAAGGCCGCGGCGAGGCGCTCGGGCGGGAAGCGCTCCATCAGCGCCTCGGCCCAGTCCCGCTCCCACTCGCGGTCCTCCTCCGTCTCCGGCTCCGAGAGCAGGGGATCGGACATCATCCGCTCGCGGTCGAGGCCGCGGATCTCCTCGGCGTTGGGCGGGCCGCTCCAGTCGGGGCTCACCTTGGCGATGGCGAACATCTGCTCGGCGCGCCGCCGCTTGGAGGCCGGCACCAGCACGACGCTGGTGCCCTTGCGGCCGGCGCGGCCGGTGCGGCCGGAGCGGTGCTGCATCACCTCGGCGTCGTGGGGCAGGTCGGCGTGGATGACGAGATCGAGGCCCGGCAGGTCGATGCCGCGGGCGGCCACGTCCGTGGCGACGCAGACGCGGGCGCGCCCGTCGCGCAGGGCCTGGAGCGCGGCGTTGCGCTCGCCCTGGCCGAGTTCGCCCGAGAGCGCGACCGCCGAGAAGCCGCGCTCGGTCAGCGAGGCCTGGAGATGGCGCACCCCGTCACGGGTGTTGCAGAACACGATCGAGACCGGGGCATCGACGTAGCGCAGCACGTTGACGACGGCGTGCTCGATCTCGCGGGGCATCACCCGCACGGCGCGGTAGACGATGTCGGCATGGCCGCGGGTCTCGCCGGCCACGGCCAAGCGCAGGGCGTCGCGCTGGTAGCGCTCGGCCAGCATCACGATGGCCTTGGGCAGGGTCGCCGAGAACAGCAGCGTGCGCCGCTCGGCCGGGGTCGCCGCCAGGATGAATTCGAGGTCCTCGCGAAAGCCCATGTCGAGCATCTCGTCGGCCTCGTCGAGGACGACGGCGCGCAGGCTATCCGTGACGAGCCGGCCGCGCTCCAGATGGTCGCGCAGGCGCCCCGGCGTGCCGACGACGATGTGCGTGCCGGCCTCCAGCGCCCGGGCCTCGCGGCGCGGGTCCATGCCGCCGACGCAGGGCACGACGCGGGCGCCCGTCTGCGCGTAGAGCCAGGTCAGTTCCCGCTGCACCTGCAGCGCCAGTTCGCGGGTCGGCGCGATGACCAGCGCCAGGGGCGCGCCCGGGGGCGGCAGGGTCTCGTCCGGCCCGAGCAGGGTGCCGGCGACGGCCAGACCGAAGGCGACGGTCTTGCCCGAACCGGTCTGAGCCGAGACGAGCAGGTCGCGCTCGGGCGCGGCGTCGAGCACCGCCTGCTGAACGGGGGTCGGCTCGGCATAGTTGCGCTCGGTGAGCGCCCGGGCGAGGGGGGAGGGCAGTGTCGGAAATGGCAAGGGAGGCGCGCCTTCGGACCGGCAAGCGGCCGGATCGGAATCAAGCAGCGCTTCTAGCGCCTGGAAGGCGTTCCGACCACTACCCGCATCGCGCAGCGGCGTTGCGCGAGGCCCGGGGCCCGGGGCCCGGGGTCCAGGCCTCGCGCAACGCCTCTCCCTCAATCGTCGTCGTGCGCGCGGGCGCCCTTCTCCACGACGGCGCCGCTCTGCGGATCGACCGAGACCTTGACGCTGCGACCGTCGCGGCTGGCCTTGCCCTTCCAGACGCCGTCATCCGCCTCGATGCTGCGCACGTCCGTGTAGCCGGCCTCGGAGAGCTTCTGCAGCACTTGGTCGATCGGCATTCCGTCCTTCATCGGTCCGCCCGCCAGGGCCGGTGCGGCGGTGCCGGCGATCAGGGCGCCCGACATCAGGGCGGCGATCAGGATCTTGTGCGTGGTCATGGAGCGGCTCCCGCTTGCAGGTGGCGACGGGCTCTCGATGCCACCCGGCGGGCTGCGGGCGCCTGACGGCGGCCGTCAGCGAAATGTCAGCCGGCGCCTCACGCCGCCCGCTCCTGAACGAGGGCGACGATGTCGTCCCAGCGGGAGAGGAAGGCGGCCACGCAGGCCGGGTCGAAATGCCGGCCCGCCTCGGATTCGAGATGGGCGCGGGCCTTCTCCAGGGGCCAGGCCGGCTTGTAGCTGCGCTGCGAGATCAGCGCGTCGAACACGTCGGCCACGGCCACGATCCGGCCGGCGCGGGGGATCTCCTCGCCTTTGAGGCCGCGGGGATAGCCGGTGCCGTCCCAGCGCTCGTGATGGGTCAGGGCGATCTCGGCGGCGATCTGGAGGAGGCGCGAGGGGCTGTCGTGCAGCATGTGGTAGCCGCGCAGGGCGTGCTGGCGCATCTCGTCCCACTCCTCCGGCGTGAGCGGGCCCGCCTTCATCAGGATGTGGTCGGGCACGCCGATCTTGCCGATGTCGTGCATGGTCGAGGCCAAGGCCACGTCGTCGGCCTCCGCCGAGGTCAGGCCGAGCCCCTCGGCCACGGCGATGACGCAGCCGGCCACGCGGGTGAGGTGGTCGCCGGCCTGATCGTCCCGGAATTCCGCCGCGAGCATCAGGCGCCGGATGATCTCGCGCTCGCGGGAGGCGGCATCGGCCACCGCGCGGGCCGCGTCGCGCTGCATGGCGACCGCCTGCCGGTCGTTCTCCCGGCGCGCGAGCGACAATTCGGCGAGCACGCCGACCCGGTCGCGCAATTCCAGCGCATCGACGGGCTTGGCGAGCACGTCGGTGGCGCCGGCCTCGCGGCCGATCCGGCGCAGGCTCCGGGCCTCGCCCGCGGCGACGAGCAGGATGGGCGTGCGCGCCAGGGTCTCCTGCGCCCGCAGCACGCGGATCAGGGAAGCGGCGTCGAAGCGGCCGGGCTCGGCCTCGACCACGATCACGTCGGGGGCGTGCGCGACGAGTTCGTCGGCGGCCTGCCCCGAGACGGGGACGATGCAGGCGCTGCAGGACAGCCCGTGGAGCGCGAGGACGAGGGGGGCCGGTGTCCGCGCCGCCACGATGGCGACGACCGCGTTCCCGCTTCCCTCGGCCGCACCGTCCGTCATCGCATCATCCAGCGCGACCGCGGCGCGGCCCGCCGCGCGCCGATTCTCGATCGCCGCGGTGAAGCGTGACAGAACATGGTTAATCGAGACTGAAATCACGCCGACGATCCCCCGAACGCGACGGGTACAAATCCCTGTTTTCGCGCGTTGCCCGAAAACCAGACACCGCCTTCCCGGTCCTGCCGATGCCGGTCCCTTCGCCGCATCGGTTACGCCGAAAACCGGACACCACTTTTCGGACCGATGCCGGTCCCTTCGCCGCATCGGTTACGCCAAAAACCGGACACCACTTTTCGGGCCGATGCTCTAGATCCCCCGCATGACCGACGCCTTCGCCCTCGATCCGCGGCTCGCCGCCGACACCCACCCGGTCGGCGACCTCGCCCTCAGCTCCGTCCTGCTGATGGACGACGCGCGCTTCCCCTGGCTCATCCTGGTGCCGCGGCGGCCGGCCTTGAGCGAACTCACCGACCTGTCGCCGGAGGACGCAGCGACCGCCTTCGAGGAGATTCGTATAACGGTCAAGGTTGTACAGGCCCTGGCCCGCCCGGACAAGGTGAACGTCGCCGCGCTGGGCAACGTGGTGCCGCAGCTCCACGTCCACGTGGTCGCGCGCTTCCGCTCCGATCCGGCCTGGCCCGGCCCCGTCTGGGGCGTCGGCGAGCGCAAGGCCTATCCGGTCCATGCCCGCGCCGCGCTGCTCGAACGGGCCGCCGCCCTGTTCGCGGCGGCCTGAGGCCTCGTCCGTGACCTCTCGCTCCCTCGGCCGCGCGGCGCTGGCCTACGCCGCGAGCCGCCTCGTGCGGCACTCCGCCGAACTCGGCCCGGCCCCCTCGCTCGCGGCGGCGGGACCGGAAGCCCGCCTCGTGCTGATGGCGGGCGAGGCGATGATTTTACGCGCCGCGCCGGATGGAAGGACGGCGACCGCCCTGCTCGTGCCGGACGAAGCCGGATGCGCCGGCGAGCGCGCCCACGAACTCTTCCTCGGCCGGGTCGAGGGCCGGCCGGTCTTCGCGGCCGCCGTCCCGGCTGAGGCGGCCGAGGCATTCCCCGCGCCCACCTACCGCGCCCTCGACCTGCGGGCGCTGGCGGCCGAGGGTGCGGTCGAGCGCGAGGAGCAGGGCCTGCTCGCCACCGCCAAGTCCCTGCTGGCGTGGCACGCGCGAAACCGCTTCTGCGCCAATTGCGGCAGCCCGACCCTGATCGGGGCAGGGGGCTTTCGCCGCGAATGCGGGTCTTGCGGCCTGCACCACTTTCCCCGCACCGATCCGGTGGCGATCATGCTGGTCCGGCGCGGCGAGAGCTGCCTGCTCGGGCGCGGCCGGCACTTCAAGCCGGGGATGTATTCCTGCCTCGCCGGCTTCATCGAACCCGGCGAGACGGTCGAGGACGCCGTGCGCCGCGAGACCCGGGAGGAGACCGGGATCGCCGTCGGCGCCGTCGCCTATCACGCCTCGCAGCCCTGGCCCTTTCCGGCCTCGCTGATGATCGGCTGCGTGGCCGACGCTCTGTCCGAAGCGATCCGCACCGATCCCGAGGAGCTGGAGGATGCGCGCTGGTTCACGCGCGCGGAGGTGGCCGCGATGATCGCCGGCACCCATGCGGAGGGGCTGAGCGTGCCGCCGGCCACCGCCATCGCCCACCTGCTGATGCGCGACTGGGTGGAGGGCGCCTTCGATTCCGCGCCCGCGCCGAACGCCTGAGTCGCATCCCTCGGCGCCCGGCCGGACGGCCCCGCGCTTCACGGATGCGTGCGGATGGTGTAGGCGCGCGCCCTGGCCGGGGAAGCCGGGAGCGGTGCGGCGGCGCCCGATCCCGGACCCCGAGACCGGACGTGCCGCCGGGAGCGAGACCCATGACCGCCCGCATCGATGCCGTGTTCGCCCGCTGCCGCGCGGAGGGGCGCGCCGCCCTCGTCACCTACGTGATGGCGGGCGACCCCGACCCGGAGACCTCGCTCAAGGTGCTGGAGGCGCTGCCGAAGGCGGGCGCCGACATCGTCGAGTTCGGCCTGCCCTTCACCGATCCCATGGCCGACGGCCCGGCGATCCAGGCCGCGGGCCTGCGGGCGCTCGGGGCGGGCCAGGACCTGCGCGGCACCCTCGACCTCGTGCGCCGCTTCCGCGCGGGCGATGCGCGGACGCCCGTGGTGCTGATGGGCTACTACAATCCGATCCACACCTACGGCGTGCCCCGCTTCCTGGAGGATGCCCAGGCCGCCGGGATCGACGGCCTGATCGTCGTCGACCTGCCGCCGGAGGAGGACGAGGAACTCTGCCTTCCGGCCCTGGAGAAGGGGCTGGCCTTCATCCGCCTGGCCACGCCCACCACCGACGCGCAGCGCCTGCCGGCGGTGCTCGCGAACACGGCGGGCTTCGTCTACTACGTGTCGATCACCGGCGTGACGGGAACGGCGACGCCGGATTTCGGCCGGGTCTCGCAGGCGGTGGCCCGCATCCGCGCGCATACCGAGCTGCCGGTCGTGGTCGGCTTCGGGGTGAAGACCGGCGCGCACGCCGCCGAGATCGCCCGCGGCGCCGACGGCGTGGTGGTCGGCTCGGCGCTGGTCGACGCGCTCGCCCGCAGCCTCGGCGACGGGGACCGGGCCGGGGACGGTACGGTGGAGGCGGTGGCCTCTCTGGTGCGCGAGCTGGCCCAGGGCGTGCGGAGCGCCGCCCAGGCGTCGACCGAGGCGCCGGCCGAGGCCTGAACGCTCCTCTCATCCCGCCGCCGCCCGGCCGTGGCATGATCCGACTGGCGATCCAGCCGGAGAGGCCCTTGGCATCGAGGCGGCGGCATTCCGATATCAGCGTGGCAAGGCGACGCGGTACTTCGACAGGGAATCTGACGCCATGGTCGAGCCGATGAACTGGATCTCGGAGGTCGTGCGGCCCCGGATCAAGACGCTGTTCAAGCGCGAGACCCCGGAGAACCTCTGGGTCAAGTGCCCCGACACGGGCCAGATGGTCTTCCATAAGGAAGTCGAGCAGAACCACTGGGTCATCCCCGGCTCCGAGCACCATCTCAAGATGAGCGCGACCGCGCGCCTGAAGATGATGTTCGACGAGGGCACCTGGATCGACGTGCCGCTCCCCGAGGTCGCCGCCGACCCGCTCAAGTTCCGCGACGAGAAGCGCTACGCCGACCGCCTCAAGGAGGCGCGGGCCAAGACCGGCATGGCCGACGCCTTCAAGATCGGCTTCGGCCGGGTCGGCGGCCTGCCGACGACGATCGCGGTGCAGGAATTCGCCTTCATGGCCGGCTCGCTCGGCATGGCCGGCGGCGAGGCCTTCGTGCGCGGCGCGGAGACCGCCCTCGAGAAGCGCACCCCCTACGTGCTGTTCGCGGCCTCCGGCGGGGCGCGCATGCAGGAGGGCATCCTCTCACTGATGCAGATGCCCCGCACCACGGTGGCCGTGCGCCGGCTCCGGGCCGCGCGGCTGCCCTACATCGTGGTGCTGACGAACCCGACCACCGGCGGCGTCACCGCCTCCTACGCCATGCTCGGCGACGTGCATCTGGCCGAGCCCGGGGCGCTGATCTGCTTTGCCGGCCCCCGCGTCATCGAGCAGACGATCCGCGAGAAGCTGCCCGACGGCTTCCAGCGGGCGGAGTATCTGCGCGAGCACGGCATGGTCGATCAGGTCGTGCACCGGCACCAGCTCAAGGAGACGATCAGCCGGCTCTGCGGCCTGCTGATGGACGTGCGCCGCTCCCCCGCCGAGTCGCCCGCGCCGACGGCGCCCGAACCGCTGCCGGACGCGGCCTGAGCGTCCCATCAGAAGGTCTTGGTGCGAGATGGAATCCTCCGACGCGCTGATGGCGCGCTTCCTTGCCCTGCATCCGCGCACGATCGATCTGTCGCTCGGGCGCATCGAGCGCCTGCTGGCCGCGCTCAACCATCCCGAGCGGCGCCTGCCGCCGGTGATCCACGTGGCGGGCACCAACGGCAAGGGCTCGACCATCGCCTTCATGCGGGCGATCCTGGAGGCGGCGGGCCTGGCCGCGCACGTCTACACCTCGCCCCACTTGGTGCGCTTCCATGAGCGCATCCGGCTCGGTGCCATCGGCGGCGGCCAGTACGTCGCCGAGGACCGTCTCGCCGATGCCTTCGCCCGCTGCGAGGCGGCCAACCGCTCCGAGCCGATCACCGTCTTCGAGATCACCACCGCCGCGGCGATCCTCCTGTTCTCCGAGGCGCCCGCCGACGTTCTGCTCCTCGAGGTCGGCCTCGGCGGGCGGGTCGACGCCACCAACGTCATCACGCACCCGGCCTGCGCCGTCGTCACCCCGATCGGGCGCGACCACGCGGAATATCTCGGCGACACCGTCGAGGCGGTGGCGGTGGAGAAGGCCGGCATCTTCAAGCGCGGCTGCCCGGCGGTGATCGCCGCCCAGGACTATGCCGGGGCCGACGCGGTGCTCTGCCGCGAGGCGGAGCGGATCGGGGTCTCGCCCCTGCGCGTGGGCAACCAGGATTTCTCCGTCCACGAGGAGAGCGGGCGGCTCGTCTATCAGGACGAGACCGACCTGTTCGACCTGCCCCGTCCCCGGCTGGCCGGACGCCACCAGCTCACCAATGCGGGCACGGCCATCGCGGCGCTGCGCGCGGCGGGCTTCGGCGATATCGGCACGGCGGCCGTCGAGGCGGGCTTGCGCAACGTCGACTGGCCGGGCCGGTTGCAGCGGCTCGTGCGCGGCGCGCTCGCCGAGCGGATGCCCAAGGATGCCGAGCTCTGGCTCGACGGCGGCCACAACGCCGATGGCGGGCGCATCCTGGCCGCCGCCATGGCGGATCTGGGCGAGCGCAGCGACGCGCCCCTCGTCCTCGTCGTGGGTCTCCTCGGCACCAAGGACGCCGAGGGCTTCCTGAAGAACTTCGTCGGGCTGGCCCGCTCGCTGATCGCGGTGCCGATCACCGGGCAGATGGCCGCCCGGCCCGCCGAGGAAGTGGCCGGGATCGCCGGCGCCGTTGGCCTCTCGGCCGCCGTCGCCCCGAGCGTCGAGGCGGCCCTGGCGAGCCTGTCCGACACGGTGTTCGAGCGCCCGCCGCGGGTGCTGATCTGCGGCTCGCTCTATCTAGCCGGCGCGGTGCTCGAAGCTAACGGCACGATCCCGACCTAGACCATCGTGCCGGATATCGTATCCGGCACGATGGTCTAGCTTCTTGTTTCGCATCGTCTTTTTCCGAAAGCCGGCGGCCACCTTTCGGGACGATGCTCTAGTGCTCTGTCACGCCTCCGTTGTGGGGTAGAGTTTGCGGAGCTTGATGCGGGCGTCCTTTGTGGTGAAGCGCCAGTCTGCGCCAACGCCCCGGGTGTTGCGGCGCTGCTGCCAAGCGGCGACGTGGCGTTCGAGGGTGTCGCGCCGCGCGATCCGCTCGGGCAGGTCGCGTCGCAGCGCGCTCAACTCGATCTCGGCCATGTTGAGCCAGGAGCCGTGCTTGGGTGT